>NZ_JBYOKH010000066.1:0-33657 GCF_057799415.1 Achromobacter sp. 18P8.1.1
ATATGTTTATAAGAGACAGGGCGCGGGCGGGGGCCAAGGCGCCCGTGAGCGGCCGCAAGGCGGCCAGACGCCGCGCGCCTCGGGTGCATCCAACCCCGATCGGCAAGCGGCGGCGCAACGCCAGCGTGCCGACGAGTCTGCGGCCCGCGATCGGGCCCGGGCGTCCAACAGCAGCAGCGCGCTGCACGACGCCGGCAACGGCGACCGCATGCGCCAGCAAGGCCAGCGCACCGAGATGAACCGGGGAGGCGGCGGAGGCGGCTTCCAGCGTGGTGGGGGCGGTGGTGGGCACATGGGCGGCGGCGGCGGCCATTTCGGCGGCCGGAGGTAAGCACCATGGACAAGGGAGCTTTCATGACGAATGCCTGGGTTCATGCCCGCGTGCTGGGCGCCGCGACATTGCTGGCGCTGGGGCTGGCCGCCCCGGTGGCGGCGCAAAGCGTGTATCCGACGTCGCAGGCGGCGGCGGACGCCTTTGCCGACGCGCTGGCTACCAGCGACCCGGCCGCGATCGCCCGCGTGCTGGGGCCCGATCACAAGCAGATCGTGCCGGGCGGCGTGGCGCAGGAAGATATCTACCGGTTCCTGTCGGCGTGGGCCAAGAAGCACGAGGTCATCGCGGATGGCGGCCGCTCGTGGCTGGCGGTCGGCGATTCCGGATGGACCATGCCGGTTCCCATCGTGCAATCGGGTAAGGGCTGGCGGTTCGACCCGGTTGCGGGCAAAGCCGAAATCCAGCGCCGCGCCATCGGTCGCAATGAACTGACAGCGATTGAAACCCTGCAGCAGCTGCAGGCCGCGCAGACCCGCTATCAACAAGGCGTGGGACAGGGCCGCTATGCGAGCCGCCTGGTCAGCCGACCCGGCACCATGGACGGCCTGTACTGGCCGGAAGTGCCCGGATCCCCGCCGCAGGCCTTCGGGCCGGACGCGTTGGCGATGGGGCCGGAGGTGCCCGTGGCGGACGCCTATGCCGGCTACCGCTACAACGTGCTGCCGGGCGGACAGGACACCGCCTACCGCATCGTGGCGTGGCCGGCGCGCTACGGGCAGACCGGCATCGGCACCTTTGTCATCGGTCCGCAGGGCGGGGTGCTGGAAGCGGACCTGGGGCCTTCGTCCGCGTCCCGCGCGGCGGCCCTGCGAGAGCGCGATATCGCCTCTGGCGCCTGGGTCGACGCCAACGCGCAACCCGTTGGCGCCAAATGACTTTTCGGTGTTTTCAGAGGGTTTTCAGGTGGGGGTTGTTGCGGGGTCGCAACAGGCGTGTACGTTTGTCGCCAAACCCCCCACTGTTGCGCTTTTGAAAGGCGGCTGTGCCTAAAATGGCGGGCACTGGGATCGGTGCCCGATCCCCTTTTGCCGGACCTTGAAATTGAATCCCTTGCATTTTGTCCGCTACGCCCTGGCCGGCGTAGGGATGGCGCTTAGCGCAGCGGCGGCATCCGCCCCGATTTTCGTCCTGAACTCCCTGGACGCCAATGTCAGCATCATCGATCCGGTGTCCTACAAGGAACTGCGGCGCGTGCCGACCGGCAAAGAGCCGCATCACCTGTACCTGACCCCGGATGAGAAGTCGTTGATGGTGGCCAACGCCACCGGCAATACCATCACGATGATGGATCCCAAGACGGGCGACGTGCAGCGCACGTTGACCGGCATCGTCGATCCCTACCAGCTGCAGTTTTCGCCGGACATGAAGTGGTTCGTCACGGCGGCCAACCGCCTGGACCATATCGACATCTATGCCTGGCAGCCGCAGGAAAAGGGCGCCGAGCTGAAGCTGGTCAAGCGCGTCCCGGCGGGCAAGACGCCCAGCCACATCATGATCGACAAGAAAAGCACCACGGCCTACGTGACGCTGCAGGACAGCGATCAGCTGATCGCCATCGACCTGGCCACGCAGACGCCCAAGTGGACGGTGTCCGTCGGCAAGACGCCGGCCGACGTGTTCCTGACGCCGGACCAGAAGACGCTGCTCGTGGCGCTGACCGGCGATTCGTTCGTCGAAGCCTACGACGTCAGCAACGGCCCCGCCAAACTGGTCAAGCGCATCCCCACGGCCGCCGGCGCGCACGCTTTCCGCGCGCAGGGCGACAAGCGCCATCTGTTCGTCAGCAACCGCACCGCCAACTCCATCAGCCGCATCGACATGCAGACGCTGGCCGTCACCGACACCTTCGCGGTGCCCGGCGGCCCCGACTGCATGGACGTGCTGGCCGACGGCAAGACGCTGCTGGTCACCTCGCGCTGGGCGCGCAAGATGACGGTGGTGGACCTTGAGCAGAAGAAGGTCGTGAACCAGGTGTCGGTCGGCAAGTCCCCCCACGGTGTGTGGACCTTGAACCATGCGCCAACCAGGTAAGAGCCCCCACGCCGCACCCGCTATCGCGGGCTTGCTGCCCCCCGAGGGGGCGTTTTCACCTTGGGGCGGCCCGGCGGTGAAAAAAAGCCCCCACGCGGCACCCGCTGTCGCGGGCTTGCTGCCCCCCGAGGGGGCATTTTCACCTTGGGGCGGCCCGGCGGTGAAAAGCCTTCTTGCGGCGGTCCTGGCGTTCGCTGTTCCGATGGCGAATGCGGCGGCGCCGACGACGTGCGACAAGCCGGTCTACCTGACCTTCGACACGGGTCACATGGGCGTGGCGCCGTTGATCGCGGATGTGCTCAACCGCCATCACGTCAAAGTCACCTTCTTCCTGGCCAATGAACGCACCAAGACCGACGGCGCGAGCCTGGACGACGTGTGGGCGCCGTGGTGGAAGGCGCGCGCTGCCGAAGGCCATGCCTTCGGTTCGCACACCTACGACCACGTCTACTGGCAGGGCGACCTGCCCGGCGGCAAGTTCCGCGTGAAGCCCAGCGCCGGCCCGGAAACGGGCAAGCGCGAGGAATGGACGGCCGAGCAGTATTGCGCCGAGATCAAGCGTTCGGCCACCCGCTTTCATCAGATGACGGGCCAGAACATGCTGCCGATCTACCGCGCGCCGGGCGGCAAGACTTCGCCCGCGCTGCTGAAGGCGGCCAAGGCGTGCGGATTCGAGCACGTGGGCTGGGCGCCCGCCGGCTTCCTGGGCGACGAGCTTCCCAGCGATAAATACCCCAATGCCAAGCTGCTGGACCAGGCGCTGCGCACCATCAAGCCGGGCGACATCCTGTTGGCCCACCTGGGCATCTGGTCGCGCCAGGACCCCTGGGCGCCCGCCGTGCTCGAGCCCTTGATTGTGGGCTTGCAGCAGAAGGGCTATTGTTTTGCTACCTTGAATACGCATCCCGCTTACCGCGATTGGATCGCCACGCATCACTGATCATGGATACGCTTAGTCAATTCTTCGGGGCCTGCCAGCAATGGCTCTTCGAAACGCTGATCCAGCCTGCGCTGTTTCACCTGGGGATGAGCAACTTCATCGAAGACGGCTACGACGCCACGATGTGGCTGCTGGTGGGCCTGGTGCAGATCGCCGTGCTGGTGCTGGTGTTTGGCCCCTTGCAGCGTCTGCGGCCGGTTGAAGCCGTCACCGACCGCCGCCAGATCGGCATCGACGTGCTGTACACGCTGATCCACCGCCTGGGCGTGTTCCGCCTGGCGCTGTTCTTCACGATCGACCCGTTCTGGGACAGCATCTTCGGACAACTGCACGTCTGGGGTTTTGCGCCATTCCAGCTGGACCAGTACTGGCCCGGCGTGACGGACAAGGCCTGGGTCAGCCTGATCATCTACCTGCTGCTGTTCGACGCGGTGGACTACGTCTATCACCGTGCCCAGCACCGTTTCAGCTGGCTCTGGGCGTTGCATGCGGTGCATCACAGCCAGCGCCAGATGACCATCTGGAGCGACGACCGCAATCACCTGCTGGACGACATGCTGCGCGACGTGCTGGTCGTGTTCGTGTCGCAGCTGGTGGGCGTGCCGCCCGCGCAATTCGTGATCGTGGTGGCCATCACCCAACTGGCGCAGAGCTTCTCGCACGCCAACCTGCGCATGCATTTCGGCGCGCTGGGCGAACGCTTGCTGGTCAGCCCGCGCTTTCACCGCCATCACCATTCCATCGCCTATGACGCGTCCTCGCCGGGGCCGGTGGGCGGCTACAACTTCGCCGCGCTGTTCCCGATCTGGGACGTGCTGTTCCGCACCGCCCGCTTTGGCGTGGGCTACGGCCCGACGGGCATCCATGACCAGCGGGCCGAATTGGGCGGGCGCGACTACGGCCGCAGCTTCTGGTCGCAGCAATGGCTGGGGCTAAAGCGCATGGTGGGCCGCGACCGCGAACCCGTCTCCGCGCCGCCCAGCCCACCCGGCGCCGCGGAACGCGCGTGACGGCAACTGCCTGAACGTTTGCGCCCATAAAAAAACCGAGCCTGCGTGGCTCGGTTTTTTTATGGACTTAGTTCTTCAGCCGGCCGGCGGCGCATCGTGCGTGGTCTCGCGCTTGATCTCGTCGTGGCGGCGTTCCATCTCCTGGCGCAGTTCGCGGCGCAGGCGGGCGGCCTCGAAACGCTGCTTCTCTTCCAGGTTGCGCGGTGCCAGCGGCGGCACGGCGGTCGGCGCACCCTTGTCGTCCACCGCCACCATCGTGAAATAGCAGCTGTTGGTGTGGCGCACCAGCTTCTTGCGGATGTCTTCGGTGACGACCTTGATGCCGATCTCCATCGAGGTGCGGCCGGTGTAGTTCACCGCCGCCAGGAAGGTCACCAGTTCGCCCACGTGGATGGGTTCGCGGAACACGACCTGGTCGACCGACAGGGTCACCACGTATTGGCCGGCGTACCGGCTCGCACAGGCGTAGGCCACCTGGTCCAGGTACTTCAGGATGGTTCCGCCGTGCACGTTCCCTGAGAAATTCGCCATGTCCGGCGTCATCAGGATGGTCATCGACAATTGGTGGCTAAAGGCGTCGTCCATGGCGGGCGCTCATCATTCAGAAATAAAACGCCTATGGTAGCGGCAGGCGCCTGTCATGGCGCCGTCATTCGCGCCGCGTCTAGGGTTTCTTCGCCCCGGGGGGCGCGGTCTTCGGCGCGGCCTTGGCCGGCGCGGCGGGCGCCGTCTCGGCCACCGGCTCTGCCACGGGAGCCTCCGCCGCCGGCGCCGTCTCCGCCACCGGTTGCGGTTCGTCGCGTACCAACGCGGGCGGCATCCACAAGCCGTCCAATAGCGCCGGGCCCGGCTCATAGGCGCGCAGCAGCACGGTCACCGGCCCCGCAGCCGCAACGGGCAGCCAATTGGCCTGTTCCTCGGGCGCGGGCGGCGCATGGCTGATGTGCACGTCCAGCGAGCCGTCGGCGTTGTAGCGCAAGGGCGCGCGGTCGCCCAGCGCGTAGCGGTTCAGCAGGTTGGCCACCGGCATGCCCTGGCCGTCATAGGCGGCCAGCGACCACGCCGCGCCCGCGGGCGGCAACTGGCCGCTTTCAAAGTGCAGCACGTAGCGGTGCGCGCCATCGATCGGCGCACCCTGGCTGTCGGCCGCCAGCAGCAGCACCATCTGGTCTTCGGGCAAGCCCGACCCCGGCTGGGCCTGGGCCGCCATCGCGCGGCGCAGATAGGCGCTGCCATACACGCCGACGCTGGCGGTTTCCTGCTGCCAGCCGTTGACGGCGCGCAGCGTGCCGCCGGCGGCAGCTTCCATGCGTTCACGTCCGGCGCGCAGGCCCCGGCGCATGCCTTGCTTGGCGGGATGGTCCAGGCGGTCGAATTCGAAGGTCCTGCCGGCGATCAGGCCCACCCGGCGCAACTGCGCCAGCACAGGCTGGTCGGTCGCGTGCGGCGGATGCTTGCGCAGCAATTCCGCCGCGTAGGTGAAAAAGGCGTCGGTGGGCATGGATTCCACTTGTTCGCGCACCGGGATCTTCAGGTCCAGGTTCGGGTCGGACTTCACGCGCTGCGATTGCGCGGGCAGGTTCCATTGCGCAAGCGGCGTCAGCGTGAAGCCGTCCTGCAAGGCGTTGACGGCGGCGTAGTCGGCCGGCCCGTCGGTCTGGATCAGCACCTTTGCCCACACGTGCGCCGTGGGGGCGTCGATGCGCGCCATGCCCGAGGGCAGCGTGCCCGTCCAGCCCGGCGGCACGATCACGGTGTTGCCCTTGGCCGTGCCGGTCGTGCGCTTGCCCAGCGCGGCGAACACGTCCGTCCACATGTCCAGCAGGGTGAGCGTGTACCGCCGACCCTGGGTGTCCGGCACCGACAGCACCACGGGGCCGGCCGTCAGGTCCAGCCAGCCGGTGCTGCGCAGCATGTCGGGGTTGGCCCAGGGCGTGGCCGCGCCCGGCTGGGGCAGGGTGCGGACATGCAGGAACGCGTTGGACGGCGCGCCCTGTGCGCCCTGCGACGGGTGCGTGAACTGGCGCCGCGTCAGGTCCATCGTGACGAGGGGGTAGAAATACAGGTAGCCGTCCATCGTCGCCTGGTGGGCGGCCTCGGTGGCGGCGGCGGCCGGCGTCAGGGCGGCGCGCGCGGGGGCTGCGGCGGCGGGGGCAGGCGCCTCGGCCAGAACGGCAAGGGACAGGGCCAGCGGGGCAAAGCGGCGCATTGGCGCTCCAGCGGTCAGGCAAAAATGGGTGGAAAAGGGCCGGTCTAGCCACGGCCGCCGGCAATGGTAGCAGCCTGCCGACCCTCCAAAATCTGCGAACAACTCCCATTTCGCTGCCAAATCCCGGGCGCCAGCGGGTTTGACCCATGGCACGGCCATGCGGCTTCGGAATATACTTGTTGAAATATCCTTGGAAGTTGTAGGGCTTTTTCCTTCGGACGAGCCTCCGGCTTTCGTCATTCACCAGGAGAGGAGTGCTTCATGGTCAACATGAATCGCCGCCAGTTCTTCAAGGTGACAGGTGCAACCCTGGCAGGCTCCAGCCTGGCATTGCTCGGGGTTGCTCCCGGCACAGCCATGGCTGAGGTGCGCCAGTACAAACTTGCGCGCATGACCGAAACGCGCAACACCTGTCCCTACTGTTCGGTCGCCTGCGGTTTGCTGATGTACGGTCTGGGCGACGGCGCCAAGAACGCGCGCGCCAGCATCATGCACATCGAAGGCGACCCTGACCACCCCGTCAACCGCGGCACGCTCTGTCCGAAGGGCGCGGCCCTGATCGACTTCATCCACAGCCCCAACCGCCTGAAGTTCCCGGAATACCGGGCGCCCGGGTCGGACAAATGGGTACGGATGTCGTGGGACGACGCCCTGACGCGCATCACCAAGCTCATGAAAGCCGACCGCGACGCGAACTTCGTCGAGAAGACCGCGGACGGCAAAACGGTAAACCGGTGGCTGACCACCGGCATGCTGGCCGCCTCGGCAAGCAGCAACGAGGTGGGCTACATCACGCACAAGACAGTGCGCAGCATGGGGATGCTGGCGTTCGACAATCAAGCCCGTGTCTGACATGGCCCGACGGTGGCAGGTCTTGCCCCGACGTTTGGCCGTGGAGCGATGACGAACCATTGGGTCGACATCAAGAACGCGGACGTAGTACTGATCATGGGCGGCAATGCCGCCGAGGCCCACCCGTGCGGGTTCAAATGGGTCACGGAAGCGAAAGCCCATAACAAGGCGAAGCTGATCGTCGTGGATCCGCGCTTTACGCGCTCGGCATCCGTGGCGGACTTCTACGCGCCCATACGCACCGGCACCGACATCATCTTCCTGGGTGGCGTCATCAAATACCTGTTGGATCACGACAAGATCCAGCACGAGTACGTGCGCAACTACACCGACTTTTCCTACATCGTGCGCGAGGACTTCACGTTCGAAGCGGGCCTGTACTCGGGCTACAACGCCGAGAAGCGCACGTACGACAAGGCAAGCTGGGACTACGAGCGCGGCGACGACGGTTTCGTCAAGACGGACCCCACGCTGACGCATCCGCGCACGGTGTATCAGCTGATGAAGAAGCACTATTCGCGCTACACCGAAGAGATGGTCGAGCGCGTGTGCGGCACGCCGCGGGACAAGTTCCTGAAGGTGTGCGACATGCTGGCCTCCACGGCGACCACCGACCGCGCCGCCACGATCCTGTACGCGCTGGGCTGGACGCAGCACTCCATTGGCTCGCAGATCATCCGTACCGGCGCCATGGTGCAGCTGCTGCTGGGCAATATCGGTATTGCGGGCGGCGGCATGAACGCGCTGCGCGGGCACTCGAACATCCAGGGCCTGACCGACCTGGGCCTGATGTCGAACCTGCTGCCGGGCTACATGACCCTGCCCAACGAGCCCGAACAGGACTACGCCAAGTACATCGAGACGCGCGCGTTGAAGCCCCTGCGGCCCAACCAGCTCAGCTACTGGCAGAACTACAGCAAGTTCCACGTGAGCCTGATGAAGGCGTGGTGGGGCAAGTCGGCCACTGCCGAGAACAATTGGGCGTTCGACTACCTGCCCAAGCTCGACAAGATGTACGACATGCTGCAGGTCTACGAGCTCATGGTCCAGGGCAAGATGAACGGCTACATCGCGCAGGGCTTCAACCCCCTCGCAGCCGCGCCCAACAAGGGCAAGCTGAACGACGGTTTTGCCAAGCTGAAGTTCCTGGTCATCATGGACCCGCTGGTCACCGAGACCTCGGAGTTCTGGCGCAACGCGGGCGAACACAACGATGTGGACCCCGCCAAGATCCAGACCGAGGTCTTCCGCCTGCCCACCACCTGTTTCGCCGAGGAAGACGGCGCGCTGGTGAACTCCGGGCGCTGGCTGCAATGGCACTGGAAGGGCGCCGAGCCTCCGGGCGAAGCCAAGAGCGACATCGAAATCATGTCGCTGATCTTCACGCGCCTGCGCAAGATGTACCAGGAGGAAGGCGGCAAGTACCCCGACCCCATCGTCAACCTGTCCTGGCCGTACTCCAATCCGCAAAGCCCCACCGCGGAAGAGCTGGCCAAGGAATATTCGGGCAAGGCGTTGGTGGACGTCATGGACCCCAAGGACCCCACCAAGCTCGTGCGCAAGGGCGGCGAGCAAGTGGCGGGTTTTGCGGAACTGCGTGACGACGGTTCCACGGCCAGCGGCTGTTGGATCTTCGCCGGCGCCTGGGGCCCCGGCGGCAACCTGATGGCGCGCCGCGACAACAGCGACCCCACCGGAATCGGCCAGACCCTGAACTGGGCCTGGGCGTGGCCGGCGAACCGCCGCATCCTGTACAACCGCGCGTCGTGCGACGTGTCCGGCAAGCCGTTCAACCCGCGGCGCAACCTGATCTCGTGGAACGGCAAGATCTGGGTAGGCGCGGACATTCCCGACTTCAAGGGAGACGAGAACCCGGACGGCGGCATGGGTCCGTTCATCATGAACCCGGAAGGCGTGGCGCGCTTCTTTGCGCGGGCGGGCATGGCTGAAGGGCCTTTCCCTGAACACTACGAGCCCTTCGAGACGCCGCTGGGCTACAACCCGCTGCATCCCAAGGCCAAGGGCGTCACCAGCAATCCGGCGGCGCGCGTCTTCAAGGACGACCTGGCCGCGATGGGCACGGCGGACAAGTTCCCGTACGTGGCCACCACCTACCGCCTGACCGAGCACTTCCACTACTGGACGAAGAACGTGCGCATCAACGCCATTCTCCAGCCCGAGCAGTTCGTGGAAATCGGCGAAGCGCTGGCCAAGGAATTGGGCATCGCCAACGGGTCGCGGGTGAAGGTGTCGTCCAACCGCGGCTACATCAAGGCGGTTGCGCTGGTCACCAAGCGCTTGCGGGCGCTGACCATCGAGGGCAAGACCGTGCACCACGTGGGCATCCCGATCCACTGGGGTTTCGTGGGCCTGGCCAAACCCGGCTTCATCGCCAACACGCTGACGCCTGTCGTGGGCGACGGTAATTCGCAGACACCGGAATTCAAGTCGTTCCTGGTGCAGGTCGAAAAGGCTTAGGAGAACCGTCATGTCCCTGCAATCCTTAGACATCAAACGGCGCTCCGCCACGACCACGCCGCCGCCGGGCATCCGTGAACCCGTCACGGGCTCGGTGGCCAAGCTGATCGACGTCTCCAAGTGCATCGGGTGCAAGGCTTGCCAAAGCGCCTGCATGGAATGGAACGACCTGCGCGACGAGATCGGCACCAACGTGGGCGTCTACGACAACCCGGCCGACCTGACCGAGCATTCCTGGACCGTCATGCGCTTCTCGGAATACGAGAACCCCGCCGGCGACCTGGAATGGCTGATCCGCAAGGACGGCTGCATGCACTGCGAGGATCCGGGCTGCCTGAAAGCCTGTCCCTCGCCGGGCGCCATCATCCAGTACAACAACGGCATCGTGGATTTCCACGAAGAAAACTGCATCGGCTGCGGCTACTGCATCACCGGCTGCCCGTTCAACGTGCCGCGCATCTCGAAGAAGGACCACAAGGCGTACAAGTGCACCCTGTGTTCCGACCGCGTGGCCGTCGGCCAGGAGCCGGCCTGCGTCAAGGCCTGTCCCACCGGCGCCATCGTGTTCGGCACCAAGGAAGACATGAAGCAGCACGCCGAAGAGCGGATCGTGGACCTGAAGTCCCGCGGTTTCGACCAGGCCGGCCTATATGATCCGCAAGGCGTGGGCGGCACCCACGTCATGTATGTGCTGCATCACGCCGATCAGCCCGGGCTGTATCACGGCCTGCCCAAGGACCCGCATATCAGCCCCATGGTGTCGTTGTGGAAGGGGCTGGCCAAACCGCTGGGCGTGGCCGCGATGGCCCTGACCGCCTTGGCGGGCTTCTTCCACTACGCCCGCGTCGGGCGCAACGAGGTCTCGGAAGAAGACGAACGCCGTGCCGAAGAGGAGGTGCGCCATGACTGAAGACCGCCATCACCGCCGCATCAAGCGCTATTCGCCGGGCGAGCGCACCAACCACTGGATCATTGCCTTCACGTTCATCCTGTTGGCGTTGTCCGGCCTGGCGCTGTTCCACCCGTCGATGTTCTGGCTGTCCAATCTGTTTGGCGGCGGCCCCTGGACGCGTATCCTGCACCCCTTCATCGGGGTGGTGATGTTCGTCTGCTTCGTCGTGTTCGCCGGCCACATGTGGCGGCACAACCTCATGACGAAGGCGGACCGCCAGTGGTTGAAGCAGCTGAACGACGTGGTCGAGAACCGCGAAGAAAAGCTGCCGGAAGTCGGCAAGTACAACGCCGGCCAGAAGCTGCTGTTCTATGTGCTGGTGCTGTGCATGCTGGGATTGTTTGCCAGCGGCATCGTGATCTGGCGCGAATTCTTCGCGTTCTACTTCCCGATCTGGGTGGTGCGGGTCGCCTCCGTGGTGCACGCCGTGACGGCGCTGGTGCTGATCTGCTCGATCATCGTGCACATCTACGCAGCGATCTGGGTCAAGGGATCGCTCACCGCGATGCTGCGGGGTTATGTCACCGCCGGCTGGGCGTGGAAACACCACCGCGCCTGGTTCCGCGAACAGATCCGAAAGTAGAGGGGGAGGGGCCCCCACGGCGCGCGCGCTGTGCGCGCTTCCTGCCCCCCGAGGGGGTGGTCCCTCCTTGGGGCGGCCCGGCCGGAGGGACGGGGCCCCCCTCGCCGCGTCCACGTAGTTGCCTACGGCTGCTATCCTTCTTTGAAGGCCAGCAGCCGTGTTTGTTTTCTTGGAGACACCATTGCAGCGAATTCTTCCGCGCGGCGAGATCGAAGCGCTAGACCACAACAATATCCCCCGCGTCAGCCTGCCCGACCGCGGCTCGGTGTTTGCGACCCGCGCCGCGCGTTTGCGTCAGTTGGCGTCGGACAGTCCGGTGGCGGACTACCTGCTGCTGATGGCGCAATTGGTTGACGCCCAGCAGCGCGCGCTGAAAGACTGTGCGGCGCCGGAGGCGTCGGAAGACCGCGTCGCGCTGGCGCAGGCCCATGGCATGCCGCCTTTGCAGGCTATCGGTTGGCCGCGCGACCCGATGTGGCGCAACATCCTGGCGCAGCTGGTGGACGAGGTGGCGCGCGGCAAGAACGTGCCGGCCGAAGCCATCGAGGTCTGCGCCGTGCTGCGCCGGGCGGTGGACGAAGACCCCGAATCGCTCGAAGACCTGGCTGAAGCCGTATTGGCCGAGCAGGACCAGGGCGTGGACAGCGCCGCGGCGCCCTTCGTGATGGCGGCCTTGCAGGTTTACTGGACCGATCTGGCCAGCCGTTTCGACGACAAGCAGTTGCCGGTGGTCAGCCCGTTCGGCGTCTGCCCCGTCTGCGCCAGCCTGCCGGTGGCCAGCGTGGTGCGCGTGGGCGGCCAGTTTGAAGGCTACCGCTACCTGTGCTGCAGCCTGTGCGCCACGCAATGGCACATGGTGCGCGTGAAGTGCACGCACTGCGAAGACGTGGAATCGGTGGCGTACCAGGCCATCGACGGCCGCTCGCCCGCCATCAAGGCCGAGACCTGCGATCACTGCCACACGTACCGCAAGATCTTCTATCAGGACAAGGACCTGCACGTGGAACCGGTGGCCGACGACCTGGCCAGCCTGATGCTGGACGTGCTGGTGGGCGAAGCGGGTTATTCGCGCGCCAGCGGCAACCCCCTGTTGTGGCATGGCGCCGAGGAATAGCATGGCCGAGCACCCGTCAGAGGGCGCCGTGGCCGCCATGGCCGCCGTGTCCGACATCCCGCCGCTGGATCGCCTGCTGAACGCCGACGCCCTGCGCGCCGCCTTGGACACGCACGGCCGCACCCAGGTGGTGGCGGCGCTGCGGCGCGACCTGGACGCGCAGCGCCAGCGCGCGTTGGCCGGCCAGTTGCCGCGCAACGAACTGGATGCGCCGGTGGTGGCCGCCCGCGTGTCGGCGGCGTTGGACAAGGCGGCCCAGCCGCGCCTGCGCGCCGTCTACAACCTGACCGGCACGGTGTTGCACACCAATCTGGGGCGGGCGCTGCTTCCCGACGAGGCGGTGGCGTCGGTGCTGCGCGCGCTGACCACGCCGGCCAACCTGGAGTTCGATCTGGACACCGGTGGCCGCGGCGACCGCGACGACCTGATCGACGAGCTGCTGTGCGAACTGACCGGCGCCGAGGCCGCGACCGTGGTCAACAACAACGCCGCCGCCGTCCTGCTGATGCTCAACGCGCTGGCTGACCGGCGCGAGGTCGTGGTGTCGCGCGGTGAACTGGTCGAGATCGGCGGCGCGTTCCGTATCCCCGACATCATGAAGCGCGCCGGCGCCAAGCTGGTGGAAGTGGGCACCACTAACCGCACGCACGCCGCCGACTACGACAACGCCATCGGCCCGCGCACGGCGATGCTGATGAAGGTGCATTGCAGCAACTACGCCGTCACCGGTTTCACCAAAAGCGTCGGCGTGGCCGAGGTGGCGGCGCTGGCGCACGCGAAAGGGCTGCCGGCCACGGTGGACCTGGGCAGCGGCACGCTCGTGGACCTGACCCAGTTCGGCCTGCCCAAGGAAGATACGGTGCGCGAAACCATCGCCGCTGGCGCTGATCTGGTGACCTTCAGCGGCGACAAGCTGCTGGGCGGCCCGCAGGCCGGCCTGCTGGTGGGCCGCGCCGACCTGATCCGCAAGATCAAGAAGAATCCGCTCAAGCGCGCCTTGCGCGTCAGCAAGCTGACGCTGGCGGCGCTGGAACCCGTGCTGGGCCTGTACCGCGCGCCGGAATTCCTGGCGCAGCGCTTGACCACCCTGCGCCTTCTGACCCGCCCGCAGCGCGAGATCCAGCCGCAGGCCGAACGGCTGCGTGGCGTGCTGGCGCATGCGGCCGGCGCCTCCTATGCGGTCGAGGCCGTGCCCATGTTTAGCCAGATCGGCAGCGGGGCGCTGCCGGTGGACCAGTTGCCCAGTTGGGGGCTGGCGGTGCGCTACGCGGGCAGCGGGCGGCCGGGGCGCCACCTGGACAAGCTCGAGGCGCAATTGCGCCGCCTGCCCACGCCCGTCATCGGCCGCATCGCCGACGACGCCTTGTGGCTGGACCTGCGCTGCCTGGAGGCGCGCGACGAGGCCGCCTTTGCCGCGCAACTGGCGGAGCCCCTGGCATGATCATCGGCACCGCCGGCCATATCGACCACGGCAAGACCACGCTGGTGCGCGCCTTGACCGGCGTCGACACCGACCGGCTCAAGGAAGAGAAAGCGCGCGGCATTTCCATCGAACTTGGCTACGCCTATACGCCGCTGGCCAATGGCGACGTGCTGGGCTTCATTGACGTGCCCGGCCACGAGAAGCTGGTGCATACGATGGCGGCCGGCGCCAGCGGCATCGACTTCGGCCTGCTGGTGGTGGCGGCGGACGACGGCGTCATGCCGCAGACGCGCGAACACCTGGCCATCCTGTCCCTCCTGGGCGTGGCGCAAGGCGCGGTGGCTCTCACCAAGACCGACCGCGCCGACGCCGCCCAACAAGCGGCCGTGCGCGCCGAGATCGCGGAACTTGCCGCCGGCACCTTCCTGGCGGGCGCGCCGGTGTTCGCGGTGCAGGCCTCGCAAGCGGGCGATGCCTGCACCGCGGAACTGAAATCCTATCTGCACGCGCAGGCTGAAGGCCTGCGCCAGCGCGACGGCGCCGGCCTGTTCCGGCTGGCGGTGGACCGCGTGTTCACGCTGGCGGGGCACGGCACCGTGGTGACCGGCACCGCGCACGCGGGCCAGGCCCGCGCGGGCGACGACACGGCCGATCTGCGCTTGATGCCCGCGGGCACGCGGGTGCGCGTGCGCAGCATCCACGCGCAGAACCAGCCCAGCGAAACCGGCGTGGCGGGCCAGCGCTGCGCGCTGAACCTGGCCGGCATCGACAAGAACGCCATTGCGCGCGGCGACTGGATCGCGGACGCCCGCTGCTTCCTGCCTTCGCGCCATATCGACGTGGCGCTGACGCTGCTTGCTTCCGCCGATGCGCCCGTGCGCGCCTGGGCGCCGCTGCACGTGCACATCGGCGCCGCGCGCCACGTGGCGCACGTGGTGCCGCTTAGCGCCGAGACGCTGGCACCGGGTCAGTCCGGCTGGGTGCAACTGGTCTTTGACGAGCCGGTCTGCGCCATGCCGGGCGACCGCTACATCGTGCGCAATGCGCAAGCGACGCGCACCGTTGGCGGCGGCCGCGTGCTGGACCCGAATGCGCCGGACCGCAAGCGCCGCGCGGCCTCGCGCCTGCAAGGCTTGCAGGCGTTGTCCGACATGCTGGACGGCGGCGGCCTGCCGCCGGTGCTGGCGCACGCGCCGCTCGGGTTGGATGAAGGCGCCTTGCAGCGCCTGACCGGCAAACCCGTGCGCGCGATCGAAGCGCCGCATGGCGCGTTGTGGATCGAGACGCGCAATGCGCAGGCGCCGCGCACCCTGATCCTGGCCACGCATTGGGACGCCCTGCGCGAGCGCGTCGAACAGGCCCTGGCGGCCTTCCATCAAAGCGCGCCCGACGAGCCGGGTCCGGACAGCGCGCGCTTGCGCCGGATGGCGATGCCGGTGGGGCCGGACGCCTTGTGGACGGCCGTGCTGGACCATCTGCAGCGCGACGGGCGCGTGGCGCGCAACGGCCCCTGGCTGCATCTGCCGGCCCATACCTCCACGCTGGCCGACGCGGAATCGGCGCTGGCCGCGCGCCTGCTGCCATTGCTGGAGCAGGGCGCCTTCGATCCGCCCTGGGTGCGCGACCTGGCCCGCACGCAGAACGAACCCGAAGAGCGCGTGCGGCAGTTGCTGCGCAAGCTGCTGCGCCGCGGCGACGTGGCGCAGGTGGTTAAGGACCTGTTCTATCACCGGGACCAGGTGCGGGCGCTGGCGCGGATCGCGGCGGACCTGGCGGCGCAGCCGGCGGGCCTGAACGCAGCGGTGTTCCGCGATGCGACGGGGCTGGGCCGCAAGCGCGCCATCCAGATCCTGGAGTTCTTCGACCGGGTGGGCTATACGCGGCGGGTGCGCGATACGCACGTCTTGCGGGCGGAAAGCGCGTACGCGGCGATGCAGGTGAACGCAGAGCCGGTATCATAGGCGGGCTGCTGAGGAAGGCATTCGTGCCCGGCGGCACGGCTGGGCTTCAAACCCAGTTGGGGGCGTCAGACGTTCCCAGGTAGGTTCGACTCCTGCTGCCTTCCGCCACACGCTTTAACTGCGCAGCATCCGCGTCACCACGCCCGTCACGCGGTCCGACTGCCAGTCCAGTTCCCCCAAATGCCAATACCGGATCGATCCGCCGCGGTCCACCAGGTAGTTGGCGGGCAATCCGATCGCTTCCCATTTCTTGGACGCCGCGCTGTTGCGGTCATGCAGCACCGTGCCGGCCACGGGCCATTTCGCCAGGAAAGTCGAGACCTTGCCCAGCGCTTCGCCGACGTTCACGGCCACCAGCCGCAAGCCTTCTTCGCGGTGGCGCTTGGCCATGGCGGACATCAACGGGATTTCATCGCGACAGGGCTCGCACCAGGTGGCCCAGAAACTGACGATGACGACGTTGCCGCGCCAGGCTGAGAGCTTCTGTTCGCGGCCGGCCAGGTCGGGCAGGACGAGGGCGGGCGTGGGCGCAGTCCACGGCGCCCAGTCGGGGCCGGTGGCGGTTTTCAGCGCCGAGTCGCTGGCGGCCCGCGCCCCCCCGGGCAGGGCGGCCAGCGACAGGCCGGATTGCAGCAGGCGGCGACGGCTGATCAAGGCGGCTTCCTCCGCGGGCGGGTCAGATGGCGATGGGTTTGGCGCTGAGCTTGTAGCTGAAGCTGTCGGGGTCCAGGCTGTCCAGCCGTCCGGCGCTGGTCTCGCCGTTGGGATACATCAGGAAGGGCACCGGGTCATGCGCCGATCCCGGCAGCACGACGTCGTGGCCGTGGTTGTACGCGACCCAATTCATTTCCCACGCGCCAAACAGCATGACGCGCGCGGCGCGCACCTTCGCGTCGGTCAGCGGCAATTCGCCCGGCGGCTCTTCCAGCATGACCTTGCGCACGTCGGCGGGGTCGACCGGAATCCAGCCATAGCCGGCGGCGTAGAACTCGGCGCGGCAGTGTTGGGCTTTCGTGACGTCGCCGGCCTTGCCCAGGCTCTTGTAGCCCAGCTCGGAATTGGCCACGCGCAAGCCATAGGCGTCGCGTGCGGGGATGCCGGCGGCGCGGGCCAGGGCCACGAACAGCGCGTTGATGTCGGCGCATTTGCCGTTCAGGTCGTTCGCCGTCAGCATGTAGCGCACGTCGCCCACGCCGCAGCCGCGGGTCGCGGCCGTCCTGCAGGTATTTTCCACCACCCACTCGTAGATGGCGCGGGCGCGCGCCAGGTCGCCCTGGTGGCCGCGGGTGATCTGGTCCGCAGTGGTCTTGACGATGCCGTCGGTGGGCAGCAGTGCGGAGGGTTTCAGGAACTCGCGCAGGGCGGCGGGGCGTTCAAGCACCGCGTCCGAGGGCGGCGGCTGCGTCAGGTCGACCCGGCGATTGCGGGTCTGGAAGCGGCTGGTCACGGTGACGTGGCGCGGGGCCTGGGCATCGGGCCATTGCACGGCCAGCATCTGCACGTCGTAGCCGGGCGCCCGCATCAGCTGGGCGGTGCCGCCGCCGCTGACCTGCCAGGTGCTTTGCGCGCCGCGCTGGTACGGCGTGTCGGTGGCGTACGGCACCGGCACCCAGATGCGCGTGTGCGCGCCGGGGTCTTTCACGCTGATGTCGGTGGTCAGTTCAAAGCTGCGCCAGTCGGCGCTGACGGGAGCCTGCTGGGCGCGCAGCACCTGCGGCAAGGCGGTTGTGGCGGCGCACAATGCGCCAGAGAGTCGGAGAAAGTGTCGGCGATCCATGAAGCCCTCACGCACGGTGAAGTTTGGCTATCGGTGCGCCCTTGGCCGGGCGGCCGTCCCTTGGGGTGTGCTCCTACGCATCCTGCCGGATCATCATAGAGCCAACCTCGGCGGCGGTGCTATCCTTTTTCCATTGACCCATGGAGATTGAAATGACCCAGGATGTTGCCACGGCGGCTGTGCCGCGTTTGACGTCGTTGTCCCACGGGGGCGGCTGTGGCTGCAAGATCGCGCCCGGCGTGCTGTCCGAACTGCTCAAGCGCTTCGGCCCCGCCGCCAGCTATCCGAACCTGATGGTGGGCACCGAGACCGCCGACGACGCCGCGGTCTACCGCTTGAACGACGAGCAGGCGCTCATCGCCACCACCGACTTCTTCATGCCCATCGTGGACGACCCGTTCGACTTCGGCCGCATCGCGGCCACGAACGCGCTGTCGGACGTATACGCGATGGGCGGCACGCCCATCATGGCGCTGGCCATCGTCGGCATGCCGATCAACGTGCTGCCGCACAGCGTTATCGCCGACATCCTGCGCGGCGGCGAATCGGTCTGCGAGGACGCGGGCATTCCGGTCGCGGGCGGCCACAGCATCGATTCCGTCGAGCCGATCTACGGCCTGGCGGCGATGGGCCTGGTGCACCCCGGCCGTCTCAAGCGCAACGCGGATGCGCGGGCGGGCGACGTGCTGATCCTGGGCAAGGCGCTGGGCGTGGGCATCCTGTCGGCCGCGCTGAAGAAGAACCGGCTGGACGACGCGGGCTACCGCGTGATGATCGACACGACCACGCGCCTGAATCGCCCGGGCCCGGCGCTGGCCGCACTGGACGGCGTGCACGCGATCACCGACGTGACGGGCTTTGGCCTTTTGGGGCATGCGCTGGAGATGGCGCGCGGCGCGAAGCTGACCGCGCGGCTGCGCCTGGACGCCTTGCCCTGGTTGCCGGGCGTGCAGGCCTTCGCGGCCGATGGCGTGATCACCGGCGCGTCCGGCCGCAACTGGGCGTCCTATGGGGGCTCGGTGCAGCTGGGCGCGGCGGTCACCGACACGCAGCGTGCGTTGCTGACCGATCCGCAGACGTCCGGCGGCTTGCTCGTGGCCTGCGCACCCGAGGCCGCGGACGCCGTGCTGGACCTGTTCCGCAGCCAGGGCTTCGAACAGGCTGCCGTGGTCGGCGAGATGACCGCCGGCGACGCGCAGGTGAGCGTGGAATAAACGGATCGACCAGGCGGGGCTATGGCCGCGGGTGCGGTTGCGGCTGCATCTGCACCTGATGGTTCATCTGCCAGCGCAGCAGGTCGGGGTAGGCGCGCAGGCGCTTCTGCTCGGCCAACTGCGCCGGCGAGGTGTCCTGCTCGCGGGCCAGCGCCAGGCCGGAGGGGCCGGCCCACGGCAGTATCTTGCCCGGGCGGGTCTGGCGGTAGGCGCCGTCTTGCGTGATCGTTACGTCCGGGTCGTTCATCCCGAAGCACCATACCGGATCCGTCCGCGCGGCCAGCAGGTCGCAGCCAGTGCGAAAGTAAGGCGTGTCCGGCAGGCTCAACTGATACAGCGTCGGCATGATGTCCTTGTGGCTGCCCACGCGCGTCGGGTCATACGTGGCGCCGGCCCGATAGGCGGGCGGCACGTACAAGTAGAACGGCACCGCGCGGGCCAAGGCCGCGTCCTTGTCGTCCTGGTAGTCGATGCCCAACAGGTTGTGATCCCCCGTGACCGCCACGATGGTGCGGCTGCCGCTGGCAGATGCCTTCACGCGTGTCAGGAAGCGTCCCAGCTGGTCGTTGGCATAGCGCAGCGTGTCGAAGGCGTCGGCAAGGCCATCCCAGGCTTTGAAGTACGGCTGGCGCGTCACGTCGTACAGCGGCAGGTCGCCGTGCTTGCCGCCTTCGGGAATGAGGAACGGCGGGTGATGCGTGGTGGACAACGCGATGATGAAGAGCGGCGCACCGTCCGGGTCCGCCTCGGCCAGGCGGCTTTCGATGTAGCGGAACATGTACTCGTCGGGGACGCCCCAGGTGCCGGCTTCGGCCTCGGGATAACGGGCTCGCAGGGTCTGCTGGTCGATGAATTCATGGGCGCCCAGATGCGTGGCGAACGTGCCCAGGTTGCGCCATGTGGCGGCGCCTGACGTGACGAAGAGCACGCGGTAGCCCCGTGCCAGATACGGCGCGAAGGCGTTGCTGGCGAACTCGGCGTCGGCCGCGGACGATTGGCCAATGGCGGACACCGGGCTGCGCACCAGCAGGCGCGACAGAGAATCGATGGTGCCGTTGCCTTCCGACAGGAAGCGATCGAAGCGCCAGTCCTGCTGCCAATGCGGCCGCAGCGCGCCCAGCAGGTCGCGTCCCGGCTGGTCATAGGCGTTCAGGTGGTGCCCCATGCTTTCCATGACCTGCAGCACGACGTGCGGCGGCCGCGCGTGGGCTGCCGGATTGGCCGCGGTCACGGCCATGAAGGGTTGCAGGCCCTGCGCGGGGTGGCCCAGGAAGCGCTCGTACAGCGCCTGGCCCGCTGCGGCCGTGACCGGTTGGAAGCGCTTGTCGTTGCCGCGTTCGGCCAGGGCCCAGAAAAACGACGAAATGCCATTGGGCGTAATGTCGTTCAAGAGCCGCACGCTGGAGATGCTGGTGTCGTCCTTGTTCAAGGGGAAGCGGCCCAGCGATCCGCGGCACGCCAGCACGGTGATCGCGACGATCAGCAGCACACGCAGCGCAGCCGGGGCCAGCGCGCGGCGCTGCAGCGGGAGGCGCTGCACGCGCCGTTGCCAGCGTGTGCCCAGCCACCACGTAGAGGCCAGCACCGCCGACAGCAGCAGCCCTGCCTGCGCCACGGGGTAGCCGTGCCACAGCGTCATCGCGATGGCGCGGGTGTCGTCATCGATCAGGCCAAATACGAAGATGTCGATCGACCGCGAAAACGTGGCGTAGTAGCAGACCGTCACTACCGTCGAGGCCGCGAACAGGGCGGCCAGGCCGGCGCCCACGCCGGGCATCCAGCGCAGCCAGCGCGCGTGCAAGGCCCGGCTGCCGGCGGCCAGCATCGCCAGCAGCAGCAGGGCCGAAAAGACGATGCTCGTCACCTTGATGTCGAACAGCAGCCCGATCCCCAGCGACTTGCCCACGTCCTGCGGACGCGCCGCATAGGTCGCTGGCGGCGCGTAGGTCGCAAGCAGGTAGGCGCGGCCTGCAAACTGCGCCAGCACACTGACCAGCCAGGGCGCCAGGATAAGCAGGAACGCGCGTTGGACGTTGAGAAACCAGTCTTGCCACGCGTACGCTGGAGGAAAACGCTTCATTTGCACCGGGGGAAGGAGCTATCGGCCAACACGCAGATAGCGGCAATAGGATGCCCGCGGGCCTGTCGGGCGAGACCGGCGCGGGGGGATGGCGCATGAAAGAGATTCCGGCCCGTGTCCAGGGGGGCGCAGCCCCTAGGGGCGGAATGGCAGCGAGCGATCGGGGCTTTTCGTGGTGGGTTTAACGCGGCCGTTCGCCATGCAGCGCGAAATGTACAGGGGGCCGGGCCCGAATGTACAAAGGTTTGT
This sequence comes from Achromobacter sp. 18P8.1.1, assembly GCF_057799415.1. Classification (NCBI taxonomy): domain Bacteria; kingdom Pseudomonadati; phylum Pseudomonadota; class Betaproteobacteria; order Burkholderiales; family Alcaligenaceae; genus Achromobacter; species Achromobacter sp. 18P8.1.1. The sequence goes on from NZ_JBYOKH010000066.1 coordinate 21,208, forward strand.
ATAGCTTTGTGATGGAGGCGTACCGGGCTTAACCGGTGTGCGTCGTGGGGGACAGGTCGCGCGCGGTCATGGCGGCCTGTTCGGTCAGCCACTGCGCCACCACATCGGCGTCCGGCGTGCTGCGGCGCGCGTTGCGCACCAGCCAGTAGGCATGTTCCGTCGCGCGGGCCGCCTGCCCGCCCACCGCCTCCAGCCGGCCGTCCGCCAGCATGGGCGCGATCAACGCCAGCCGGCCCAGCGCGATGCCGTGGCCCGCCAGCGCGGCAAGCACGATCTGGTCGTACTGGTTAAAGCGCAGCATGCCCTTGGCGCGGGTGCGGCCCAGCCCGCGCGCGTTCAGCCATTCGGACCATTGCAGCCACGGGCGGGTCGGGTCGTCGAATTCCAGCAATACATGGCGTTGCAATTCGCGGGCATCCAGGTCGCGCGCCTGCAAGGACGGATGGGCCACCGGCACCACGGATTCCCCGAACAGCCAGACCGCCCCGTCCGGCACCATGTCGCGCGGGCTGTAGCGGATGGCGATGTCCACGCTTTCGCGGTCGATGTCGATCAGGCGGTTGTCGGCGGCCACGCGCACGTCGATATGCGGGTGCGCCGCCTGAAATTCCCCCAACCGGGGCAGCAGCCACAGGGACGCCACGCCGATGGTCGTGGTCACCGTGACCGGCGTGCGCCGTTCGGGGGCGCGCAGCTGTTCGGTCAGGTCGCCCAGCTGGCTCAGCCACACGTCGGCCATGCGGAACAGTTGCGCGCCTTCCGACGTGAACGACACGCTGCGAAAACCCCGCACCAGCAGCGGCACGCCCAGATGCGCTTCCAGCGCCCGGATTTGGCGACTGACGGCTGACTGCGTCACATGCAGATCCTGCGCGGCCAGCGTGATGCTCATGCGGCGGCCCACGGCGACAAAGCCTCGGACGAGGTCAAGCGGAGGAAGTTTGGCCAGCGGATATGGCATTCGCAAAACTCATGCGTATCAGACGGAAATGTCGCTTGAGCAATAGTACGCCGACGGCGTTCAATAACAGGCTGCGACGGGCGCATTGCCTGCGCCGTCGCGCCACCTTTTCCCCCGGAGTACCCGTGATGACCGCGCCGTTGCCTGACTCGCCCCGCATGCAGATGTGGTTCGATTTCGCCAGCCCCTACAGCTATCTGGCGATTGAGCGGGTCGACGCCCTGGCGCAGGCGGCCGGCGTGCGGGTCGACCTGCGTCCGTTCCTGCTGGGCCCGATCTTCCAGGCGCAGGGATGGAACGACACGCCGTTCCGGCTGTTCCCCGGCAAGGGCGCGTACATGATGCGCGACATTGCCCGCTTGGCCGACAAATACGGCGTGGTCTACAACCGTCCTCGCCTGTTTCCGCGCATGAGCGTGCTGCCGGCTCGCATCGGGCTGCTGGGGCAGGACGAACCCTGGGGCCGCGACTTCTGCCTGGCGGTGTTTCGCGCCAACTTCCAGCATGACCTGGACATCCAGGCCGAAGACGTCGTGCATGGCTTGCTGACCCAGCTGTCGCTGGACGCGGACGCCCTGATCGCCCAGGCCAAGTCCGAGGCCGCCAAGGAGGCGCTGCGCCGGCAGGTGGACCGCGCCCGAGACCTCGGCGTGTTCGGCGCGCCCACGTTCTTCGTGGGCGATGAAATGTTTTGGGGTAATGACCGGCTTGAAGACGCCCTGGAGTGGGCCCAACGATGAAAAACGCAAGCAGTGCCTATCGCGGCGCGCCCATGCCGGGCGGCCGTTCGTTCACGCAATTCCGCGCCGCCCGCATCCGGCGCGTCTCGTTCCAGTGGAAGCAGGCGGGGCAGGCGCAAGACCCGGCCGGCCACGGCCCAGGCAGCAAGGGCGGTTCCTTCACCCCTTCGTGACCGGGGCCACCTGCGCCCATTCCTCGTCCGAATACAGCCGGGAGCGCAGCAGGAAGCGCTTGCCTTCCGCGCTGTCCAGCGAAAAGGCGCCGCCGCGACCGGGCACGGCGTCGATGATCAACTGCGTGTGCTCCCAATAAGCGAACTGGTCCTCGCCCATGTAGAACGGGCACCCCTCCAGATCGCCCAGCAGGACGTCCGAGCCGCCCACCATGAATTCGCCCAGCGCATAGCACATGGGCGAACTGCCGTCGCAGCATCCGCCCGACTGGTGGAACATCAAGGGGCCGTGCTTGGTCCGCAAGGTATCGATCAGCTTGCGCGCCTCGTCGGTCGCGACCACGCGCGGCGTGTGCTCTGTCATGGCGTCATTCCTATCCGGGAGCGCCGGCGCGCCAGGCCCGAAGGCCCAGCGCGCCGGCCGCAGGTTGACGATCAGAAAAAGCCCAGCTTCTTCGGCGAATAGCTCACCAGCAGGTTCTTCGTCTGCTGATAGTGGTTGAGCATCATCTTGTGGTTCTCGCGTCCGATGCCCGACTGCTTGTAGCCGCCAAACGCCGCGTGCGCAGGATAGGCGTGATAGCAGTTGGTCCATACACGGCCGGCCTTGATGGCGCGGCCCATCCGATAGCACGTGTTGGCGTCGCGCGACCACACGCCTGCGCCCAGGCCATAGAGCGTGTCGTTGGCCAGCGCCAGCGCATCATCGGCGTCCTTGAACGTCGTCACCGCCACGACCGGCCCGAAGATCTCTTCCTGGAACACACGCATCTTGTTGTGGCCCTTGAAGACCGTCGGCTGCACGTAATAGCCGCCTTCCAGCCCGCCCTGCATCTGCGCGCGCGAGCCGCCGGCCAGCACGTCGGCGCCTTCCTGCTTGCCGATGTCCAGGTACGACAGGATCTTCTCCAGTTGCTCGGTGGACGCCTGCGCGCCCAGCATCGTGTCGCCGTCCAGCGGGTTGCCCTGCTTGATCTCGGCCACGCGCTTCAAGGCGCGTTCCATAAACTTGTCGTAAAGCGATTCCTGGATCAGCGCGCGGCTGGGGCACGTGCACACTTCGCCCTGGTTCAGCGCGAACATCACGAAGCCTTCCACCGCCTTGTCCAGGAAGTCGTCGTCTTGCGCGGCCACGTCGGCAAAGAAGATGTTGGGCGACTTGCCGCCCAGCTCCAGCGTCACTGGAATGATGTTCTGCGACGCGTACTGCATGATCAGGCGGCCGGTGGTGGTTTCGCCGGTGAAGGCGATCTTGGCGATACGCTTGCTGGAGGCCAGCGGCTTGCCGGCTTCCAGCCCGAAGCCCGTGACCACGTTCAACACGCCCGGGGGCAGGATGTCGCCGATCAGTTCCATCAGCAGCAGGATGCCCAGCGGCGTCTGCTCCGCGGGTTTGAGCACCACGCAATTGCCCGCGGCCAGCGCCGGCGCCAGCTTCCACGCGGCCATCAGGATGGGGAAGTTCCACGGGATGATCTGGCCGACCACGCCCAGCGGTTCGTTGAAGTGATAGGCGACGGTGTCGCTGTCGATTTCGGACAGGCCGCCTTCCTGGCTGCGGATGCACGAGGCGAAATAGCGGAAGTGGTCGATCGCCAGCGGGATGTCGGCGGCGCGGGCTTCGCGGATGGGTTTGCCGTTGTCCCAGGTTTCGGCCGTGGCCAGGCGTTCCAGGTTGGCTTCCATCACGTCCGCGATCTGCATCAGCATGCGGGCGCGTTCGGCGGCCGGGGTCGCACCCCATTTCGGCGCGGCACGGTGCGCGGCGTCCAGCGCCAGATCGATGTCGCGTTCCTTGGAGCGCGCGTTGCGGGTCAGCACCTGGCCGGTCACCGGAGTGACGTTGTCGAAGTACTCACCGTCTGCCGGCTTCTGCCACTTTCCATCAATGAAATTGTCGTACTGCGTTTTCAGGTCCAGACGGGTGCCATACGAGTCCGGGGTGATGCGGGTCGCGATGTCCATGCTTGTCTCCGATATTGTTGGGATAGCGGCAGTCGGCTGCCTATCCCTTATCAAGCAAGGAGCGTGCCAACGTGGGGGCTTCCCCGGTGGACAGCCCGCGCCACGCATGCGAAAGTAGATTTTTGCGACATTGTCGCGGAACAGGTGTCGCAGAACGCCGTCCAAGGAGACATGCATGGCCACTCAGTCCCGTCAGCATGCGCTGACGCAAGCGCGCCTGCTGTTCAACCAGCAGGGCGCCGTGCCCGGCGGCATCGTCGCCGAGCCCATCCTGCGATCCTGGCGCCGCTGCGCCGACCTGGGCTTCGACATGCGTGGCGTGCGCCGCGCCGAGCTCATGACCCAGGGCGAACTGCGCGAGGCCCAGCAGCGCAACGAAGCGCTGCGCCGCCTTTCCGAACCCGCCATGTCCTATCTGCGCCGCGAGGCGGGCAGCAGCGGCAACCTGGTGATCTTGTCGGACGCTCAAGGCCTGGTGCTGGACAGTGGCGGCGACACGGGCTTTGCCAGCCGCGCTTCCCGCGTGGCGCTGATGCCCGGCGCGCCCTGGGACGAGGCCGCGGCCGGCACCAACGCCATCGGCACCGCGCTGGTGGAAGGCCGGCCTATCGCCGTGCATGGCGCTGAGCACTATTTCGAACCCAACCGCATCCTGACCTGCGCCGCGGTGCCCATCTCCGACAGCGAGGGCCGCACGCTGGGCGTGCTGGACTTGTCCAGCCAGGCGCGCGACATCCGTCCTGACGTGCTGGAACTGGTGCGCGCGGCGGTGGACCTGATCGAACACGGCCTGTTTGAACAGGCCTACGAACACTATGCCGTGCTGCGGCTGCACACGGACCATTCCGGCCTGGGCGCGCCTGGCGAAGGCCTGCTCGCCTTCCAGGGTGACCTGCTGGTCGGCGCCAACCGTCGCGCCTTGCAGGCGTTGGGGCTGGCGGCCACGGCGCTCGGCGTGTATCGCTACGCCGACGTGTTCGACGGGGAACTGGAGCGCTGTCCGGACGCCGCAGGACGGGTGCATGCGCGCACGGGCGCGAGCTATCACGCCCGGCTGCGCCTGCCGCGTTCGCGTCCGCCGCAGCCGGTCGCGCCGGCCTTGCCGCCGGCTGGGTCGACGCGCCCCGTCGCACCCAGCTTCGACGCCGCGACCCTTGGGGCGCTGGCCCGCGCCGTGCATCTGGCCGACGCGGGCGTGTCCATTTTGCTGCAGGGCGAAACGGGAGTGGGCAAGGAAGTGTTCGCCCGCCAGCTGCACGCGCGCAGCAAACGCGCATCGGGCCCCTTCGTGGCGGTGAACTGCGCGGCATTACCTGAAAGCCTGATCGAATCCGAATTGTTCGGCTATGAAGACGGCGCATTCACCGGCGCGCGCCGGCAGGGCAGCAAGGGCTTGCTGCGCCAGGCGCATGGCGGCGTATTGTTCCTGGATGAGATCGGCGACATGCCGCTGCTGCTGCAGTCGCGGTTGCTGCGGGTGCTGCAGACGCGCGAAGTCTCGCCGCTGGGCGCGGCGCGCCCGGTGCCGGTGGACTTCGCGCTGGTGTGCGCCACGCATCGCCCGCTGGCCCACGAAGGACCCGACGCGCCGGTGCGCCCCGACCTGTATTTCCGCATCGCCGAATACACGGTCACGCTGGAACCGTTGCGCACGCGCGCGGACCGGCTGGAACTGCTGCGGGCGCTATGGGCAGCCCAAGGCGCGGGGCCGGTGCTGCCGCCCCAGATCGAGGCCATCCTGGCCGCGTATCCCTGGCCGGGCAACTACCGCCAACTGGCTTCGGTGCTGCGCACCTTGCATGTGTTGGCGGGGCCGTCGGGCGTGGTCGAGGCGGACATGTTGCCCGCCGAGCTGTCGCCGCCCGCCAGCACGCGCGCCAATACGGCCGACGCCTCGCCTGCGGGCGGGGGCACGGCCGATCTGCAATCCATGGCGGATGCCGCGATTCGCGACGCGCTGGCCGCGCACGGCGGCAATGTCAGCCGCGCTGCGCGGGCGCTGGGTGTGCACCGCAGCACGGTGTACCGGCGCGCGGCCGCGCTGGGCCTGCCCCGGTCGCGCTAGCGGCTAGGGCCAGGGGCTGCGTTCAGCCCATCAGGCGTGCGAGTTCGGCGCCCGGATCCTTGGCGCGCATGAAGGCCTCGCCCACCAGGAAGGCGTTGACCTTGTGGTCGCGCATCAGTTTCACGTCTTCGGGCTTCAAGATGCCGCTTTCGGTCACGACGCGCTTGCCCGCCGGGATGTTGGGCAAGAGGTCCAGCGTGCTCTTCAGGCTGGTTTCGAAGGTGCGCAGGTTGCGGTTGTTGATGCCCAGCAGCGGCGTCTTCATGGTCAGTGCCACGTCCAGCTCACGGGCGTCGTGCACTTCCACCAGCACGTCCATGCCCAGTTCCATCGCCAGCGTTTCGTAGTCGCGCAATTGCGACGGCGACAGCGCGGCCACGATCAGCAGCACGCAGTCCGCGCCCATCGCGCGGGCGGCGATGATCTGGTACGGGTCGATCACGAAATCTTTCCGCAGCACCGGCAGCGAGCACGCGGCGCGCGCCTGGCGCAGGTGGTCGTGCGAGCCCTGGAAGAACTGCACGTCCGTCAGCACCGACAGGCAGGCCGCGCCGTGCACGGCATAGGTCGAGGCGATGTCGGCGGGGGCGAAGGTTTCGCGCAGCACGCCCTTGGAGGGCGACGCTTTCTTGATTTCAGCGATGACGCCGGCCTTGCCCTGCGAGATCTTGTCTTCGATGGCTTGAGCGAAGCCACGCACGTCCTGGCGCGCCTGCGCTTCGCGCAGGACTTCGGCTTCGCTGCGCATCTGGCGGGCGGCGGCGACTTCCTCGACCTTGACGGCGAGGATCTTCGCAAGAATATCGTTCATTTCTGGAATTTCCGGGTATATGCGCAGAATTCTTCCAGCTTGGCTCGCGCCGCGCCGGTGGCAATCAACTCAAATGCTAGCGCTAAGGCTTCGGGAATGGAATCGGCTTTATTGCCGGCATAGATGGCAAGCCCCGCATTGAGCGCAACGATGTCGCGCGCGGTGCCCTCGACATTGTCCAGCGCTTCGATGACAAGTTCGCGCGACTGCTCGCGATTGGACACCTTGATGGACCGGTTGGACATCATGGATAGCCCGTAGTCTTCGGGGTGGATTTCATATTCCCGTATTTGACCATCTTTCAGCTCGCCCACGAGCGTGGCGCCGCCGAGCGAGGCTTCGTCCATGCCGTCCTTGCCGTGCACGACCAGCACATGGCGCGAACCCAGGCGCTCCAGCACGCGCACCTGGATGCCGACGAGGTCGGGGTGGAACACGCCCATCAGCTGGTTGGCGGCGCCCGCAGGGTTGGTCAGCGGCCCGAGGATGTTGAAAATGGTGCGTACGGCCAGTTCCTTGCGCACGGCGGCCACATTCTTCATGGCGCCGTGGTGGGCGGGCGCGAACATGAAGCCGATGCCGGTGGCCTGGATGCATTCGGCGACCTCATCCGGCGTCAGGACCAGGTTGGCGCCCAGGGCTTCCAGCACGTCGGCGCTGCCGCTGGAGGACGAGGCGCTGCGGTTGCCGTGCTTGGCGATCGGCACGCCGGCCGCCGCCGCCACGAACATGGCGGTGGTCGAGATGTTGAACGTGTGGCTGCCGTCGCCGCCGGTGCCGCACATATCCAGCAGATCCTGCGGATTCGGCGTTACGACGGGGGTGGCGAATTCGCGCATGACCTGCGCGGCCGCGGTGATCTCGCCGATGGTTTCCTTTTTCACGCGCAGGCCCATCAGCAGGGCGCTGGCGATCTGCGGAGACATCTCGCCGCGCATCAGCATGCGCATCAGATGCAGCATCTCGTCGTGGAAAATTTCGCGGTGTTCAATGCAGCGCGTCAGCGCTTCGGTGGGGGAAATCGTCACGATGCGTCCTTCTCAGGCGAGGTTCAGGAAATTGCGCAGCAGGGCGTGGCCATGTTCGCTGAGCACGGATTCGGGGTGGAACTGTACTCCGTACAGGGGCAGCGTCTTGTGGCGGACCCCCATGATGTCGCCGTCCGGCGCGGTTGCCGTCACCGCCAGGCAGTCGGGCAGGGTGGCGGGGTCGATGGTCAGCGAGTTGTAACGGATCACGGTGTACGGGGTGGGCAGGCCGGTGAAGATGTCGGTGCCCGTGTGCGAGATCTTCACCGTCTTGCCGTGCATGATCTGTTGCGCGCGGACGATGTCGCCGCCGTAGGCCGCGCCGATGGCCTGATGGCCCAGGCACACGCCCAGGATGGGTTTTTTGCCGGCAAAGGCCTGGATCGCGGCCACCGAGATGCCGGCTTCGGCCGGCGAGCACGGCCCGGGCGACACGCAGATGCGGTCGGGGTTCAGGGCGGCGATCTCTTCCAGCGTGATCTGGTCGTTGCGCGCGACGCGCACGTCTTCGCCCAGTTCGCCGAAGTATTGGACCAGGTTGTAGGTAAAAGAGTCGTAGTTATCGATCATCAACAGCATTTTTTTCTCCGTGCGGGCGGTATTCGGTTCGGGCGGGGCCGGGATCAGATGGGTTCGTCCAGGCCGTGCTGCACCTGTTCGGCCGCGCGCAGCACCGCGCGGGCCTTGGCTTCCGTTTCGGCCCATTCGGCTTCGGGGTTGGAATCGGCCACGATGCCGGCGGCGGCCTGCACGTACAGCGTGCCGTCCTTGATGACACCGGTGCGGATGGCGATGGCTACGTCCATTTCGCCGCCGTAAGAGAGGTAGCCGGCCGCGCCGCCGTAGATCCCGCGGCGCACGGGTTCCAGTTCATCGATGATCTTCATGGCTTCGACCTTGGGCGCGCCCGTCAGCGTGCCGGCGGGGAAGGACGCGCGCAGCACGTCCATGCTGCTCATGCCGGGATTCAGGTTGCCCGTCACGTTGGACACCAGGTGCATCACGTGCGAATAGCGTTCGATGACCATGGTGTCGCTGACCTTCACCGAGCCCACTTCGGCCACGCGGCCCACGTCGTTGCGCGCCAGGTCGATCAGCATCACGTGTTCGGCCACTTCCTTGGGATCGGCCTTCAGTTCGGCGGCCAGCGCCGCGTCTTCCTCGGGCGTGGCGCCGCGCTTGCGGGTGCCGGCCAGCGGGCGGATGGTGATCTGCGACTTCGGCACGCCGTTGTCCACCACGCGCTCCTGGCGCACCAGGATCTCGGGCGACGCACCCACGACCTGGAAGTCGCCGAAGTTCCAGAAGTACATATAGGGGGAGGGGTTCAGCGACCGCAGGGCGCGGTAGAGGGACAGCGGGGAATCGCGGAAGGGTTTGGCGATGACCTGGCCGATCTGCACCTGCATCAGGTCGCCGGCGGCGATGTGTTCCTTGGCGCGGTGCACGGCCGCCAGATAGTCTTCCTTCTTGAAGTCGCGCCGCTCTTCGGTCTGCATGCTGGCGTGGCTGTAGGGAATTTCCACCGGGCGTCGCAGGCGGGCGCGCAGGTCGTGCAGGCGCTGCTGGGCGCGGCTGTAAGACTCGGGCTGGCTGGGGTCGGCGTAGACCATCAGGTAGATGCGGCCGGCCAGGTTGTCCACGATGACCAGTTCGTCCACGTGCATCAGCATCAGGTCGGGCGTGCCGCCTTCCATGCCGGCCGGGAAGGGTTTGACGGCCGGGCCCAGGCAGGGCTCGATGTGGCGCACGGTGTCGTAGCCGAAGTAGCCGGCCAGGCCGCCGCAAAAGCGCGGCATGCCCGGGCGCAGGGCGACCTTGAAACGGCCTTGGTATTGCTCGATGAAGGCCAGCGGATCGCCTTCGTGCGTTTCCACGACCTGGCCGTCGTGCAGCACTTCCGTCAGGGTGCCGCTGGCACGGATCACCGTGCGGGCAGGCAGGCCGATGAACGAATAGCGGCCAAAGCGCTCGCCGCCCACCACGGATTCCATCAGGCAGGTCATGCGGCCGGCCAGCGGGCCCGCGTGCGCCAGCTTCAGGTAGATGCCCAGCGGGGTGTCCAGATCGGCGTAGGTCTCGGCGACCAGCGGGATGCGGTTGTAGCCTTGCGCGGCGAGGGCCTTGAATTCGATTTCGGTCATGTCGGGGTCTCGTAAGCGATTTGGTGTTTGCTTTCAGACCGGGCGCACAACAAAAAAGCCCGGTCCAGGTTACTGGTTCCGGGCTTGGCTCTGTGTTTACACAGCTACGGCACTAGGCGGCATACGCGTCCAGGGCCGGGAGGGATCATCGCCACCCGGAAGACAAACGCCACCAGCGCCACGAGGCGCCGAGCATTTGGTTCTGGGGGTAAGCGTTCATTGATCCGGGATAAGTCTTTGGGAATTCAGGGTTTGTCAGGCGGTTTGTCAGCTGCCCCGGGCTCCGTTTCAGGAGGCGGTTTTCGCGGCGTTCTGGTTTTGGTTCCAGAGCGCCACCCACTGGGCGGCGTTGACAAGCGTGTCCACTATACCATCGACATCCAGCTCGCGCACGTCACGGCCTTCGTTGTAACCGTAAGGCACGACCAGGACCTGCGTGCCGGCCGTACGGCCCGCCTGCGCGTCATTGATCGAGTCGCCGATGGTCACGGCTTCGGTCACCGCCACGCCCAGCAGTTCGCAGGCATGCAGCACCTGGTCGGGGTCGGGCTTGCGGCGCGCGCAGGTGTCGCCGCAGACGACCGCGTCAAAAAAGCCCGCCAGACCCGTGCGCTGCAACAGCGGCAGCGTGAATTCGGTGGGCTTGTTGGTGACGACGGCCAGCTTCAGGCCCTGGTCGCGCATGTGCTTCAAGCCTTCGATGACGCCGGGGTAGACCTGGGCGCGTTCGCCGTTGACCAGGTGGTAGTGGCGGTAGAAGGCTTCGCGGGCACGGTCGAACTCGGCGGCCGACGGGTCGGCCGCGTCCAGGCTGCCCGCCAGGCTGCGGCGGACCAGGTTGTCCACGCCCTTGCCCACGAAAGTGGCCACCACGTCTTCGCGCAGCGCGGTCATGCCGAGCTCCACGCGCATGGCGTTGGCCGCGAAGGCCAGGTCGGGGATGGAGTCCAGCAGGGTGCCGTCCAGGTCCAGCAGCGCAGCGCGGAAAGCGGTCATGTCGTCGTGATCCTCAGATGGCGGTGGTTTCGCCGATGGCGATCTGTTCGCGCATGGACGTGATGATGCCCGCGTAGTCGGGCTTGCCGAAAATGGCCGAGCCGGCCACGAACGTGTCGGCGCCTGCGCGGCGGATTTCGGCGATGTTGTCGATTTTGACGCCGCCGTCCACCTGCAGCACGATTTCCTGGCCGCCGGCCTGCATCCAGGCGTCGATCTTCGCGCGCGCCTCGCGCAGCTTGGTCAGCGCGCCGGGGATGAAGCTCTGGCCGCCGAAGCCGGGGTTCACCGACATGATCAGGACGAGGTCGATCTTGTCCATGACGTAGTCCAGATAGGTCAGCGGCGTGGCGGGGTTGAACACCAGGCCTGCCTTACAGCCGTTTTCGCGGATCAGGGACAGCGTGCGGTCCACGTGGCGGCTGGCGTCGGGGTGGAAGCTGATGTAGTCGGCGCCGGCCTTGGCGAACATCGGGACCAGGTCATCCACCGGTTCGACCATCAGGTGCACGTCGATCGGCACCTCGACGTGGGGGCGGATCGCCGCGCACACCATCGGGCCGATGGTCAGGTTGGGGACATAGTGGTTGTCCATCACGTCCACGTGGATCCAGTCGGCGCCGGCGGCGACGACGTTGCGGACTTCCTCGCCCAGGCGGGCGAAGTCAGCCGACAGGATGCTGGGGGTGATGCGGGTGGAAGCCGTGGAGGATGACATGATGTTCGGAGTCGGGAAGGGCATAATGTGCCATTATTGCAGTTTGAGGCGCGGTATCGGGAACAGCCCGGTTCCGCGGGTCCGAAAACTGCGTCTTGAAAGCGTCCGGCGCCGTTCTCCGGCCCCCGCGCCCAGCCACACAGGGAAGGACTGTGAAACCTTACGACCTGAGCGTCTCTGTCTCTCCGCGCTTCGTGCCTGAACAGTCCGATCCCGGCGAACAGCAATTCGTGTTTGCCTATACCGTGCGCATCACCAATACCGGCGAGCATCCCGCCCAGGTGATCAGCCGCCACTGGGTCATCACCGACGGCAACCAGCGCGTGCAGGAAGTGCGCGGACTGGGCATCGTGGGGCAGCAGCCCCTGCTTGCGCCCGGCGAGACCTTCGAATACACCAGCGGCTGTCCCCTGCCCACCCCGGTGGGCACGATGCGCGGCACCTACCACTGTGTCGGCGAGAACGGGATTCCGTTCGAAGTGCCGATCTCCGAATTCGTCCTGGCCATGCCGCGCACCCTGCACTGAATGGCCTGGCCCGTTGCCCCGTTTTCTTCTCTGCTCATGAAGCGCATTCTTAGCCTGTCCGTGCTGTCGGTCCTGCTGGCGGCATGTTCCACCCCCTCGGACGTCCCCCCTGAATCCGGCGATGCCGGCAGCCTGCCCGGCACGCGCGTCCCCGCGGCTGACGGCCCCCTGGTGGTGCCGTCGCTGTCGGCCCTGCCGGACACGCCGCCGCGCGCCCTGGCGGGCAAGTTCAAAGCCGGGACCTGGTCTGAAATGCCGGGCTGGTCGTCCGACGATCTGACGCAGTTCTGGCCGCTGTTCCTGCGCAACTGCCGCGGCCTGA
>NZ_JBYOKH010000067.1:0-33483 GCF_057799415.1 Achromobacter sp. 18P8.1.1
CAGCAGGTCAGGCCGCAGGGTCGTGACCACGAATAGAATACCCAGGCAGACCGTGACGGCCTGAGCGAAGATCAGCCAATATCGGCGCATGATTCTAGATAGGACAAGCAATGAAAAAAGTGGACTCCCACGTGCTGGCCAGCTGGCTGGACGACACCCTGCAAGCGGCGCGCTTCAAGGACTACTGCCCCAACGGCTTGCAAGTGGAAGGCCGATCTGAAGTCGGACACATTATCACCGGTGTCACCGCCAGCGAAGCCCTGTTGCGCACGGCGGTCGAACGCGGGGCCGACGCGGTGCTGGTGCATCACGGCTGGATGTGGCGCAACGAAGACCGCCGCATCATCGGCACGCGCCGCACGCGCATGGCGCTGGCCCTAAAGAACGACCTGAACCTGTACGCCTATCACCTGCCGCTGGATGCGCACCCGACGCTGGGCAACAACGCACAGCTGGCCCGCGTGCTGGGACTGACCCCGGAACGCCGCGACGACGGCTCTGCCCGCACCTGTGGCCAGGACAACCTCGTCTGGCTGGGCGAGGCCACCGGCGTGCAGACGCTGGGCCAACTGGGCGCGCGCGTGGCCGAACGTCTGGGCCGGCAGCCGCTGGTCGTGGGCGATCCGGACCAGCCCGTCTCGCGCGTGGCATGGTGTACCGGCGGCGCGCAAGGCATGCTGGCCGACGCCGTAGACGCGGGCGTCAGCGCCTACATCACGGGCGAAGTCTCGGAATCCACCGTGCACCTGGCGCGCGAGACCGGCGTGGGCTTCATCGCCGCCGGCCACCACGCGACCGAGCGTTTTGGCGCGCAAGCGCTGGGGCAGGCGGTCGCCGAGCACTTCGGCATCAAGGTGGAATTCGTCGACATCGACAACCCGGCCTAGCAAACGCCGCGCACGACCCGTCATCCGCCCCCGAAAGGGGGCTTTTTTATTTCACGACGCCAACGTCGACATGGGCGTCGCAAGCCCCTGAATCCGCCGCACTCGGCTCCGGGAAAACCAGAGGGTGCGGTCAATGCAACGCCTGTGCGTCGCATCTGGTCAATCGCGGTTCTCTCCCTGTCAATTCTGGCCGCAGCCCCAGCCCTAGCATTCCATGCAGCCGCCCGCAGCCGATCTCCTTCCCGGCCGGGCCTCCTTCACACGGAGCCACTGAATGCTGACCCTCTACGACCACCCGCGCTCCGGCAACTGCTACAAGGTCCGCCTCTTTCTAGACCTCATCGGCAAACCCTACCAACGCACGTTTGTCGACGTGCTGGCCCGCAAGAACCAGACGGCGGAATTCGAGCGCATCAGCGCGTTCCAGCAGGTCCCCGCGCTGACCGATGGCGGCACCGCCATCTGGGACAGTCACGCCATCCTGCTGCACCTGGCGCACCACTACGCCCCCGAATGGCTGGCGCCGCTGCCCAGCATCGGCGCCATGCACGCCTGGCTATCGGTATCCGCCAACGAAATCGCCAACAGCCTGCAGCCGCTGCGCTTGACGCACGTAGTCAGCAACGCCGAAGCCGCGCACCACCTGGGCGTGAACGAAGCACTGCTCGACATCCCCGGCATGCAAGCCCGCACCGACCGAGTCCTCTGCCGCATGGACAAGCGCCTGGCGGAACACCGGTGGCTGGCCGGCAGCGACGTACCGAGCGTGGCCGACATCGCCTGCTACGGCTACGCGGCGCTGGCCGAGGAAGCCGCCATCGACATCACCGCCTATCCGGCCCTTGCAGCATGGCGCGAACGCATACGGCAGTTGCCGGGATACGTGCCCCCAGGCCCCTGAGCCCCCGCACGCCACGACAAAAAACCAATACGACAAGAGGAAAAACCATGGACGCTATACCGGCCGTGCAGCCCGCTGCCCGCTCACACAAGAAACCGAACCTGTTCCGGGTCGCCGTTGCGACCGTCATCGGCACCGCCGTGGAAGCCTTCGACTTCCTCGCCTACGGCACCGCCGCGGCGCTGGTTTTCAACAAGATCTTCTTTCCGCAGTTCGATCCGGTGACCGGCACGCTGGCGGCCTTTGGCGCATTCGCCAGCGGCATGCTGGCGCGGCCCATCGGCGGCATCCTGTTCGGCCACTTCGGCGACCGCGTCGGCCGCAAATCCATGTTGACGCTGAGCCTGTTGCTGATGGGCCTGTGCACCGTGCTCATCGGGCTGCTGCCCACGTATGAACAGATCGGCATCTCGGCGGCGGTGCTGCTGGTCGTGCTGCGCATCGGCCAGGGCCTGTCGTTCGGCGGCGAGATGGGTGGCGCCATGCTGATGGCAGTCGAACACGCACCGCCGAAGTGGAAGGCGTTCTTCGGCAGCCTGCCGCTGGTGGGCGCGCCCCTGGGCATCCTGTTGTCGGTGGGCTCCTTCGCGCTGGTGACGCGGCTGCCGGAAGCAGACTTCCTGTCCTGGGGCTGGCGCCTGCCGTTCCTCGCCAGCGCCGTGCTCATCGTCGTGGGCCTGTTCATCCGCCACGGCATCGATGAATCGCCCGAGTTCGAGCAGGTCAAGCGCGAGCGCGCGCAGGCCAGGCAACCACTCGCCAATAAGGTGCCGCTGCGCGAACTGCTGCGCGCGCACGGCAAATCGCTCTTGCTGTGCATCGGCTGCAAGATCGCCGAGGTCACCTTGATCTATACCTTCCTGGTGTTCTCGGTGTCTTACGCCGTATCCAAGCTGGGTTTCAGCCGCGCCGACGCGCTGCACGCCTTGCTCTACGGCGCGGGCGTGCTGATGTTCACCATCCCGCTGTTCGGCGTCCTGGCCGACCGCATCGGCGCGCGCCGCGTCTGCGGCTGGGGCGGCATGTTGCTGGGGCTCATGGCCATTCCGATCTTCATGGCGGTGGGTAGCGGTTCGCTCATGGCATACAGCCTTGCCGTCTTCGTCGCCATGGCGTTGAACTACGCGATCATGATCGCCCCCCAGTCCAGCCTCTACAGCGCCCAGTTCCCCCCGGAGCTGCGCTATTCCGGACTGTCCATCGGGGTCCAGTTCTCGGCGGCCATCGGCGGCGGCCTGGCACCGCTGATCTCGGCCACGCTCGTCCAGAAGTTCGACAGCATCCTTCCCGTCGGCGTCTATCTGGCCTTCCTGGGCATCGTCGCCGGCACCTCGGCATTCCTCATGAAACCCACGGCCCAGGACCTGCGCCGCGGCTGACGCGCCCAAGCCGTCCCGCAGCGGGCGGCGCGACCTACGCGCCGCCGCCGCCGCTGCCACTTCTGGCCGTCTTGCGATACAAGGCGGGAGACATGCCGAAGCGCTCGTGGAAGCGCCGGATGAAATGGCTGGCGTGCTGGAAACCGCAAGAGACGGCGATCTCCTTGACCTCGACGTGCGAGCGCCGCGGGTCCTCCAGCGCCTCCCTGGCCAGTTGCAGGCGACGCTCGCGCACATAACTCGTGTATTGCAACGAACGCATCTTGAACAGCCGGTGTACCCAGCGTGTGGTCACGCGCAGCACATCCGCCACCGCCTGCACCGACAGGTCCGGATCGGTGATGTGGGCATCGATGTAGCTCGCCAGCACCTGCCAGTTGTCCGCCGGCGCCCGCGCGTCGCCCGGTATCTTCTCCAACGCCTGGCTGGTGTAGATCGAGGCCAGCAGCGCCAGCAGGGCCTGCTCGGCAAAGAGCGACGAGGTGGGATTGGATTCCGCCTTGTCGAAAAATACGTGATGCAGGCAGCGATGGGCGGTCTGCACCATCGGCAAGCCGGCCACGCCGCGCTGCGCGGTGAACTGCGACATCGCCAGGCTGTGCGCGCCCAGCAGGCGCGAAAGCGGCCCCTTCACCACCACGATGCGCGAATCGGTGTACATCCGGATCTCGGAGGGCAGTGCGGTCGTGCGAAAGATGATGTCCCCCGGCTCCAGCGGCAGGGTCGCCTCGTTCTGAACGATGACGCCATGCCCCGCGATCACGAAGCTTGCCAGGAACTCCGCGTGGTCCAGGTCGGCCGCGTGCTCCGCGCGATGGTGCACGCTGATCGGCGTGGATTCCAGGCTGACCACCAATCCGCCCGCACGCAGTCGACAGGCCTGCAACTGCAGCCTGGGCTGCTCCGTCAACGCCCGGAACTCGCCCGGCAGGACGAGCTTGTCCAGCTCGCGCTCATAGCCGGCGATCTCTTGCGCGTAAAAGGGGCGGAACTGGGGCGCAAAGTTGAGATCCGCCTCGGAACAGGCGGGCCGGGCGGGTGCGTTCACGGTCTGGCTGGCGCTGGGCATGCTCGGAATTCTCCGTCGGGCCGGCCGACAACGGCCGAAAAACGCCTGCCGTCCTGTCGCATTGAGTCAACCCGCGTTCGTGATCGGTCAATTGCAGGCCGCGCTGGCGGGCGTGTAATTGAGCCATTATCCCCAAGGAGACCCCATGCTGGAAAAACAAGATCATGCCGACGCCTTCTTTGCGCGCTCCGCGAACAAGCTCGACTTCGGAAACTGGGGCGAGAAGGAAAAGGTAGCGCTGAGCTGCCGCATTCTCGCCAGCGAAGGCCATTCGGAAACCCTGGCAGGCCAGATCACCGTGCGCAAGGAAGACGGCACGTTCCTGACCACGCCCTTGGCCCAGGCGTTCGACGAAATCGATCCGGCTTCGGTCATCCGCATCAACGAGGACATGGAAGTGCTCGAGGGCCCGGGCACGCCCAACCCCGCCGTGCGCTTCCATTTCTGGGTCTATCGCCAGCGCCCCGACGTGCAATGCATCATCCACACGCACCCGCCGCATGTGTCGACGTTGTCGATGACGGGCCAGCCGCTGGTCGTCGCGCACATGGACGCGACTCCGTTTCACAACGACTGCGCGCACCTGAAGGAATGGCCGGGCCTGCCCATCGCCGACCAGGAAGGCGAGATCATTTCAGCGGCGCTGGGCGACAAGCGCTGCATCCTGCTGGCCAACCATGGATTTCTGGCCGCGGGATCCTGCGTGGAAGAGGCGCTGTACCTGTCGGTGCTGATTGAACGCGCGGCCCGCAATCAGTTGCAGGCAGCCGCCGCCTACGGCGAGGTAAAACCGGTGAATGATGCACTGGCCGCCGAATCGCATGACTTCCTGCTCAAGCCCAGCATCGTGCGGGCGAGCTTCGCCATGTTCGCGCGCCGCGTCGAACGGCAAATGGCCGCGCGATAGCGCACGCGGGCAACAAGCCGCGGCCGGGATCCGCGCGTGGGCGGGTCCCGGGCCTGCGGCAAAGACAGATCAGGGCTTTTTGAGCAGGTCGCGGATTTCGCGCAGCAGCGCCACGTCTTCCGGCGTTGCGGCGGGTGCGGCCGGCGCTTCCTCGGCCTTGGTGCGGGCCTTGTAGATGGCCTTGACCATCCAGAAGATCACGAACGCCAGCAACACGAAGTTGATGATGATGGTGACGAAATTACCCCACGCGAACACGTTTGCGCCCGCTTTGGTGAGGTCGGCATACGTCATCGGGCCGTTGTAGCCGGCCGGCATGGACAGCACCAGGAACTTGTTCGAAAAATCGACCGAGCCGCCAAGGATGAAGTTGACCAAAGGCATGACGATGTCTTTGACGAGCGAATCGACGATCCTGCCGAACGCTGCACCGATAATGACACCCACCGCCAAGTCGACCGCATTGCCTTTTACGGCGAAATCTCGGAATTCTTTGACGAAACCAGTTGCTTTGCTCATAAAAGCACTCCCTTCGTAATACGCCCGTCAGTGGGCTGGCGCTATAATACGCGGTTGCTATGTTGTTACATATTCCCGCGAACCCGATGCCGCAGAAATGATGCTACTCGTAGAGCGGGCGCATCAACAAGGATAGGAAGATGAGTCAGGATACGCTGGTGCACGATGATGACGGTGCGGTTGATCCCAACCTGCCACCTGATCCTTCGCGACGTTTCTGGGTTACCACCGCCTGTGCTGTGGGTGGCGTAGCAGGTGTCGCAACGGCTTTGCCGCTTGTGAGCACATTTTCTCCCTCTGAAAAGGCCCGTGCGGCCGGGGCCCCTGTAGAAGTGGATATCGGCGATATACCCGTCGGCACCATGAAGACAGTGGAATGGCGTGGGAAGCCGGTGTGGATCATTCACCGTTCTCCCGAACAGCTCGCCGCCCTGAAAGCGCTGGACCCTCTACTGGCCGATCCCGATTCCAAGCGGCCTGGCTTCACTCCCAAATACGCCGAAAACGAAGCTCGCTCGCGCAAGCCCGAGATCTTCGTCTGTGTCGGCATCTGTACCCATCTGGGCTGCTCGCCCACCTCGCACTTCGAAACAGGCGGCGGTGGCGGCATGGGCGCCAATTGGCAAGGCGGATTCCTCTGTCCGTGCCACGGCTCCACGTTCGACCTGGCTGGCCGGGTCTACAAGAACAAGCCTGCTCCCGATAATCTCGAAGTACCGCCTTACCAATATCTCAGCGACACCCGCATCATTGTGGGCGTTGATGAAGACAACAAGGCCTGACGCTCGCGTCGCGCTTTTTTCCCGAATTACGTAAGTAAAACAAATACGCCACGTATTAGAGAAGGAGCCGTTACATGGCTGGCGAGAAAACCGTCGAGACGACAGGCCTGTTGGGCTGGCTGGACCGGCGCTTTCCGGTGACCTCCACCTGGAAAGCCCATCTGTCCGAGTACTACGCACCGAAGAATTTCAACTTCTGGTATTTCTTTGGCTCTCTGGCCTTATTGGTCCTGGTGCTGCAGATCGTGACCGGCATTTTCCTGGTCATGCATTACAAGCCGGACGCCGAACGCGCGTTCCAGTCCGTCGAATACATCATGCGCGAAGTCCCTTGGGGCTGGCTGGTGCGCTATATGCACTCCACCGGCGCGTCGATGTTCTTCGTCGTCGTGTACCTGCACATGCTGCGCGGGCTGCTTTACGGTTCCTACCGCAAGCCGCGCGAACTCGTGTGGATCTTCGGTGTGGCGATTTTCCTCTGTCTGATGGCCGAAGCTTTCTTCGGCTACCTGCTTCCCTGGGGCCAGATGTCGTATTGGGGCGCCCAGGTGATCGTGAACCTGTTCGCGGCCATTCCGTTCATCGGCCCTGAACTGTCGATCTGGATCCGCGGCGACTACGTCGTGTCGGACGCCACGTTGAACCGCTTCTTCGCCTTCCACGTCATCGCGATTCCGCTGGTG
Organism: Achromobacter sp. 18P8.1.1; assembly: GCF_057799415.1. Taxonomy (NCBI): domain Bacteria; kingdom Pseudomonadati; phylum Pseudomonadota; class Betaproteobacteria; order Burkholderiales; family Alcaligenaceae; genus Achromobacter; species Achromobacter sp. 18P8.1.1. The sequence continues at coordinate 7,128 of NZ_JBYOKH010000067.1, forward strand.
CTGGTCGGCCTGGTGGCAGCTCACCTGGTGGCGCTGCACGAAGTCGGCTCGAACAACCCGGACGGCATCGAGATCAAGCAGGGCCCGAAAGACAAGTACGGCCGGCCCAAGGATGGCATCCCGTTCCACCCGTTCTACTCCGTGCATGACCTGATGGGCGTGGCGGGCTTCCTGCTCGTGTTCGCGTTCATCGTGTTCTTCGCGCCGGAAATGGGCGGGTACTTCCTCGAGTTCAACAACTTCATCCCTGCTGACTCGCTGAAGACGCCTCCGCACATCGCTCCGGTCTGGTACTTCACGCCGTTCTACTCGATGCTGCGCGCCACCACCGACGAATTCACGTGGGTGCTGGCAGGCGCATCGGTGCTGGGCGCCATCGCGTTGCTCGTCAAGAGCAACCTGAAGGGCATCCTGCGCGTGGCCATCCCCGGCATCCTGATCGTCGTGGCCGTGCTGCTGCGCGTGATCGACGCCAAGTTCTGGGGCGTGGTCGCCATGGGCGGCACGGTCGTCATCCTGTTCTTCCTGCCGTGGCTGGACCATTCCCCGGTCAAGTCGATCCGCTACCGCCCCACGTGGCACAAGTGGATCTACGGCATCTTCATGGTCAACTTCCTGGTGCTCGGCTACATCGGTACGCAGCCGCCCAGTCCGCCGTTGAACATCACGTCGCAAATCGGCACGCTGCTGTACCTGGCATTCTTCTTCCTGATGCCGGTCTGGAGCCGCCTTGGCACCTTCAAGCAAGTGCCTGAGCGCGTTACGTTCCACGCCCACTGAGCCCCACCAGATAACGGATTAACCATGATCAAGAAGCTGATTGGTGCCGTGGCCTTGATGCTCACGTGTACCGCCGCATTCGCCGCCGAAGGCGGGTTCCCGCTGGACAAGGCGCCGTACCGCGTCAACGACATGGCGTCGCTGCAAAACGGCGCCAAGCTGTTCGTCAACTACTGCCTGAACTGTCATAGCGCATCGTCGATGCGCTACAACAAGTTGAAGGACATCGGGCTGACCGACCAGCAAATCAAGGAAAGCCTGCTGTTCACCGGCGAAAAGGTGGGCGACATGATGACTGTCGCCATGACGCCCAAGGACGCCAAGAAGTGGTTTGGCACGACGCCCCCGGACTTGTCCGTGATCGCCCGCGCCAAATCGGTCAACGCCGGCCCGTCCGGCGCGGACTACATCTATACCTACCTGCGCACCTTCTACCGCGATTCGTCACGCGCCACCGGCTGGAACAACCTGGTTTTCCCGGCCGTGGGCATGCCCCACGCGCTCTGGGAGCTCCAAGGTCCGCGCGAGCTGACGACCGTGGCCATGCATGAAGTGGAAGTCAAGGATGCCAAGGAAGGCGCACCCAAAACCTGGGAACGCGTCACGACGGTGTACGATGCTCAAGGTTTTTCCACGGTCAAGGCCGAACCGGTAGCTGATTACCGCGGCCATGCCACCTTTGATGCCAAATTTAAGGCCGCCAACCCGGCCCAAGTCGCAACATACGACAACGACGTCGCAGACCTGACCGCGTTCATGTCCTGGATGGCCGAGCCCGTCCAGACGTTACGCGTCCGTATCGGCGTCGGTGTCATGTTGTTCCTGCTGTTGTTCTTCCTGGTTACGTGGCGCTTGAACGCTTCGTACTGGAAGCACGTGCGCTAACCGCAACGCCCCGCCAGGCATACAACCGTCCCCGTTTAAAAACAGGGACGGTATTGGCGGATAGGGCTGTACGCCTATCCCGCCTGGCAATCGGGGCCAGCGCCTGCTAGATTTAGGCGCTGGCCTTTCGTTTTTCATAAAGGACTTTCACCATGATGGTGCTCTATTCCGGAACCACGTGTCCGTTTTCGCAACGCTGCCGCTTCGTGTTGTTCGAAAAGGGTATGGATTTCGAGATCCGCGACATCGACCTGTACAACAAGCCCGAAGACATCTCGGTGATGAACCCGTACGGTCAAGTGCCCATTCTGGTCGAGCGCGACCTGGTCCTGTACGAGTCGAACATCATCAACGAGTACATCGACGAGCGCTTCCCGCACCCGCAGCTGATGCCCGCTGACCCGGTCATGCGCGCCCGCACCCGCCTGTTCCTCTACAACTTCGAGAAGGAACTGTTCGTTCACGTCTCGACGCTGGAAGACCGCAGCGCCAAGCCGGACGAGAAGAAGCTGGCCCATGCCCGCCAGAACATCCGCGACCGCCTGGCCCAGCTGGCCCCCATGCTGCTGAAGAACAAGTACATGCTGGGCGAAGAGTTCTCCATGCTGGACGTGGCCGTGGCTCCGCTGTTGTGGCGCCTGGACCACTACGGCATCGAACTGCCCAAGAACGCGGCTCCGCTGCAAAAGTACGCCGAACGCATCTTCTCGCGTCCGGCTTACATCGAAGCGCTGACGCCTTCGGAAAAAGTGATGCGTCGTTAAGGCTGTTGTGTGATGGGTGAAACTTCGACCAAACCGTATCTGATCCGCGCACTGCACGAATGGTGCACTGACAACGGCTACACGCCGTACATCACCGTGCAGGTCGACGAGCACACCATGGTGCCCGTCGCGCATGTACGTGACGGTCAGATCACACTGAACGTGGGCACGCTGGCCACCAACCGTCTGGTGCTGGGCAATGAATTCATCGAATTCCAGGCCCGCTTCAGCGGCGTGACCGAAAACGTCTACGTTCCCGTCGGCGCCGTCAGCGCCATCTACGCGCGCGAAACCGGCGCCGGCATGGGCTTCGAAGTGCAGCCCTACGAACCGCCGGCAGCCGGTGCACAAGGCGTGGCGGACACCGCCGCGCCCGAAAGCACCGATGCCGAGGCCACGCCGGGCGACGACGGCGGTGATGACGACGAACCCAAGCGTCCGCGCCTGACTATCGTCAAATAGCCGCCGCGATGCGGGGACGGCGCGCCTGGCGCAATGTCCCTGCAAGCCAGACTGATTCCCGCGCTCCGTGCCAGGCAGGATGCCCATCCTGCCCGCGCGGGGCGTTTTGCTGCGCGGCGTTTACGCACGTCGCCCCACCACGGCGGCGCTGAACCACCGCCATGGGGAAGGCTGTATTCCGGCACGCGTCGGCCCGCACACGGCGGCAGCGTTTTTTCATTACAATGCAGTCCCTGCGCGTGCCCTGGCACGCCAAGCCGGTGTAGCTCAGTTGGTAGAGCAGCTCACTTGTAATGAGAAGGTCGAGGGTTCGATTCCTTTCACCGGCACCAAACGCATCCAACAAAAAGCCCAACCTTCCGGTTGGGCTTTTTGCTTTTCGACAGCCGTGTGCGGCCCGTGGCTTCAGCCCAGCGGGGGCAGCATGTTGAACAAGAGGACCATGATCAGGCCCACGACCGACACGATCGATTGCACCACCGAAATCGTCTTGGTGGCTTCGCCCATCGTCATGCCGAAGGATTCCTTCACCATCCAGAAACCGGCGTGGTTGGCATAGTTGAAGAACAACGAACCGCAACCGATCGACAGCGCCAGCAAGGGCAGGTTCAACGAGGGGTCGGCGCCGGCCAACGGCGCCAGCAGGCCCGCGGCGCCCACGATGCCGACCGTGGCCGAACCCGTGGACACCGACAGCAGCATGGCGATCAGCCAGCCCAGGATCAGGGGCGGGAAGGCGAACTGGTGCGTCAGGTGCACAATGGCGTCGCCAACCTTGGCGCTGGTCAGCACCTGCTGGAAGGCGCCGCCGCCGGCGATGATCAGCATGATGCCGGCGATGGGCTTCAAGCTCTGACCCAGCGCCTCGCGCAGTTTTTCCGCGTCGCCGCGACGCATGAAGACCAGCGTGACGGCGGCAAACAACACGCCCAACAGCATGGCGACGACCGGGTTACCCAGGAAGGCGGCCACGTGCAGGCCGCTTGAACCCTTGGGCAGCAGCATCTCGGCCACGGCGTGCACCAGCATCAGCAACGCCGGCAGCAAGGCCGCAAGGATGCCCAGGCCCACGCTGGGCGCGCCGTTGCCGGCGGCCGCTTCGCGGGTGGCGGTGAACTGGTCCAGCAGCGCCTCGTCCGGACGGGTCGTCATGCGCGGGGCGATGAACGCGCCATACAGCGGACCGCCGAAGATCATGGCCGGCAGCGCGGCGATGAAACCGTAGATCATGGTCGGACCGACCGTGGTCTTCAAGGTGGCGATCGCCGTCAACGGCCCCGGGTGCGGGGGCACCATGCCGTGCATGGCCGCCAGGGCGGAAATCACCGGCACGCCGACATACACATACGCCGACCCCTTGAAACGCTGCTGGCCCTCCAGCTTGCGCGCCACGCTGAAGATCAGCGGCAGCATCACCACCAGGCCGACCTCAAAGAACATGGGGATGCCGATGACGAACGCCACCAGCGTCATGGCCCAGGGGATCATCCGGGGCGAGGTGTGGCGCAGGATGGCGCTGGCCAGGCGCTCGGTGGTGCCGGAGTCGGCCAGGATCTTGCCCAGCATGGCACCCAGCGCGATCACCACGCCGACCGCGCCCAGGGTCTTGCCCGCGCCGTCGGTCAGGTTCTTGACGATGGCCACCGGCTCCATGCCCGTGGCGAAGCCGACGCCGATGGAAACGATCAGGAGCGCCAGCAGCGGATGCATGCGGATGCGCGAAACAATCAGTGCGACCAGCACCAAAACGCTCACCAGGGCGGTGAGCAGCAATTGAATGTCGAACGAAGACATGTGTGAACCCAGAAAAGACGAGAGAGGTCGCGAACCTTCTGGGTGCCATCATAAGGGATCGGCTTTACGCCCGCCGGTCACAGGGCGGCGGGCGGGCGGCGAAGCGTCAGGGCGCCCCGCGCAGCCCATCCCCAAGCGCTCAGTCGGGCTTGATCCCTGCGGCCTTGATGATCGCCGCGTTGCGCTCCAGTTCCGTCTCGACCTTGCGGCGGAACGCGACCGGGTCCTGGTAAGTCGCGTCAAAGCCCAGCTCCTGCAGTTTGGCCCGGGTATCCGGTTCCGCCATCACCGCTTCGATTTCCTTGGACATGCGGGCGACGATGGGCGCGGGCGTGCCTTTGGGCATGACCACGCCGAACCAGGTTTCGAAGTCGTAGCCGGCCACGCCGCCTTCGGCAACGGTGGGCACCTCGGGCACCAGGGAAGAGCGCGCGCGGCCCGTCAACGCCACGGCACGCACCTTGCCCGCCTTGATTTGGGGCAGGCCCGCCACCAGGGTGTCGATCGACAGCGGGATCTGGTTGCCGATCAGGTCCGTCATGGCCGGTGCGCTGCCGCGGTAGGGCACGTGCAGCAGCTTGGCCCCCGTGCGCTGGGCCAGCGACTCGCCCGCCATGTGCGGCGTGGAGCCGTTGCCGAACGAACCGAAGCTGAGCGGCTGCGCGGCCGACTTGCTGGTGATGTCCGCCACCGTGCCGATGCCGGTCTGCGGATTCGTCAGGATCACGAACGGCGTGCTGCCGGCGACCGCGACGTATTCGTAGCTCTTGATCGGGTCGTAGTTCAGGTTCGGATACAGCAGCGGGTTCGACGTGAACGTCGGCGCGCCGGTGATCATGAAGGTATAGCCATCGGGCGCAGCGCGGGCGACGGCGGCAGCGCCGATGCCGGTGTTGGCGCCGGGCTTGTTTTCAATCACGACGGTCTGGCCCAGGCGCGCGCCCAGCTTCACGGCGAAGAGGCGGCCGATGACATCGGTGGATCCGCCCGGCGGGAACGGCACCACCATGGTGATCGGCTTGTCGGGATAGGACTGTGCCGAGGCCATCAGCGGCGTTGCGGCCAGGACGCACAGCGCGAGGGCGCGGGCGACGGTTTGGTTCATTGGTTTCCCCTTGTGTTGTTGGTGTGGTGATCAGTGCGGCAGCACAGGCGCCTGGCGCCAGTACTGCGTAGCCTGTTCGAACGCGTGCGCCAGCTGCAACAGCGCGTGTTCCTGGCGATAGCGCCCGACGATCTGGATGCCCACGGGCAAGCCCGCATCGGTGAAGCCGCAGGGCACCGAGACCGCCGGATGGCCGGTCAACGACAGGTAGTAACCCGACCGCATCCAGTCGATGTAGTTGTGCATCGGCGTGTCTTCGATGCGGCTCACGGTTTCCTGCTCGACCGGGAACGGCAGCACCTGACTGACAGGCCCGATCAGGAATTCATGGGTCTGCATGAAGGCCTGCATGCGCGCGAACAGGGCAGCGCGGTCGCGCTCGGCCTGGAGGACGGCAGACGGCGGCTGTTGCAGGCCCAGTTCGACGTTCCAGATGACCGTGTCTTTCAGCACATGCCGGTGGTCGCGCAGCACTGCTTCGTAGCCCACCGCGAAGGCCTGGCCGCGCAGGGCCTGGAACGAGGCGTCTGCGCCAGTGAAGTCCGGGCAGGCGGGTTCCACCACCGCACCAAGGTCCGCGAAGACAGGCAGTTGGCGTTCCAGCGCCTGCAGCACCGCGCGTTCGACGGGCAGGCCGCCCCAGGTCGGCGCATAGGCGATGCGCACGCCATTGAAATCGCGCGCCAGGGTGTCGAGAAAGCGTGCCGGGTCCTGTTCGATGGCCAGCGGGTCGCGCGGGTCTGCGCCGGCGGTCGCGGCCAGCAACAACGCCACGTCGGCGACCGTGCGCGCCATCGGGCCCGCCACGGTCAACGCGTTGAAAGGGTTGGCCGTCGGCCATTGCGGGACGCGACCGGGCGACGGCCGCAGGCCCACCACGTTGCAGAACGAGGCCGGATTGCGTAGCGACCCGCCCATGTCGGTGCCGTCTGCCAACGGCGCCATGCGCGCGGCCAGCGCGGCCGCGGCGCCCCCGCTGCTGCCGCCCGCGGTCAGGCGCAGGTCGTAGGGATTGCGGGTGGCGCCGAATACCGGATTGAACGTCTGCGAGCCCGCGCCGAACTCGGGCAGATTGGTCTTGCCCAAGGTAATCGCCCCCGCCGCGCGCTCGCGGCTGACGATCAGGCTGTCGCGCTCGGGCACGAAGTCGCGGTACAGCGGCGAACCGTAAGTCGTGCGCAGGCCGGCCGTCAGGAACGAATCCTTGTGCACGATGGGCAGCCCATGCAAGAGGCCCAGCGGGTGGCCGGCCGCCTGGCGTTCATCGGCCTGCGCGGCGCGCGCCAGCGCGCCTTCGGCATCCACGGTCACCACCGCATTCACTTGGGCATTGCAGGCGTCGATGCGCGCCAGGTGCGCGGCCGTCACGTCACGGGCGCTGAGATGGCCGGCGGCGATCTCGGCGCGCAGTGCCACGGCGGTCATGTCGCATAAAGAGGAAGTCTGTGTCATTGCAGCTTAGGTTTATTGCTATGCGATACAAAGTATTGAATAATCAACTTTATAGTGGGTATTCCGCCCCCGGACAATTCGGGGAAACTAGCGCTGCCCGCTTTCACTGCCCTCCTTGTCGCTACCTCCGCTCCCTTTCGCCGCCCGTCCCGGACCCGCCATGACGACACGCCCGCCCTCTGTTGCCGATACCGCCGCCGTGGACAGCGACGACCCCTTGTTTGTCGCATCGCTGGAGAAGGGCATGCGGGTGCTGGACGCGTTCCGCGACGCCTCGGACTCGCTGGGCCTGACCGATATCGCCTCGATCACGGGCTTGGGAAAAAGCGCTGCGCAGCGCTTCATCCACACCTGGGAGCGCATGGGCTACCTGATCAAGGATCCGGCCTCGCGCCGTTACCGGCTGGGGCCCCGCGTCGTGGAACTGGGCTACTTCTTCCTGCGCAGCGACCGGCTGGTGTCCATGGCTGCGCCGCATCTGGTGGCGCTGCGCGACCGCTGCGGCCTGGCCGTGCACATGAGCGTGCTGGCCGGCACCGACATGATCTATCTGCTGCGCCTGCCCAGCCGGCAATTGACCCTGGCCGAAATGCTGCCGGGCCGCCGCATGCCCGCCTGGTGCAACAGCGGCGGACGCATGCTGCTGACCCCGCAAGACGATGACGCCATCCGGCAGGCGCTGCTGCGGGCGCCGCCACGCGCTTTCACGCCGCGCACGGTCGTGGACCCGGACGCCTTGCTGGCGTTGATCCGCCAGGCCCGCGAAGACGGCTATGCACTGACTGAAGACCAGGTGCTGCAAAACCAGGTGGGCGCGGCGGTGCTGGTGCGCGACGCACGGGACGTGCCGCTGGCCGCGATCAGCGTGAGAGCGCCGCGCCACGACTATCCCACCGACCGCTTGCTGAGCGATATCGTGCCGCAGCTGTTCCGGACGGCGCAGGCAATCCAGGACGCCTGATTCAAATTTTTCGGGCCGTTTTGCATTCTTTCGATTTTTTGTGCATAATTCGGCCCCTCTACCTGTTCCCCGATAGCTCAGTCGGTAGAGCGACGGACTGTTAATCCGCAGGTCGCTGGTTCGAGCCCAGCTCGGGGAGCCAAGAATTCAGCCGCGCAATCTTCATCCGCACGGCTCGCAGGACAAGCAGTACCCGCAGTACCCTTAAAAAAGCCCGCAACCTGTTTGCGGGCTTTTTGCATTGCCGTCCACAACGCGTAGGATGACGCGCATCCCGCCCTGATGCTTTCCGCCTCTTGCCCATGCGTTCCACGCGATCCCTGCCTGCCCTGGTCTCTTTGCGCGCCTTCGAGGCCGCAGCGCGGCGCCTGAGCTTTTCGCTGGCCGCCCAAGAGCTCTTCGTCACGCAAAGCGCGATCAGCCACCACATCCAGCGCTTGGAAAGCGAGCTGGGCGTGGCGCTGTTCGAGCGGCGCACGCGCGCGGTGGCGCTCACGCCTGCCGGCCAGGCCTACTACGAACACGTGCACGCCGCCTTTGAATTGCTGCGCCAGGGCACCGATGCCATCCGCGCACCGACGGCCGCGCGCACCACGCTGAAGGTTGGATTGCTGGCGTCGTTCGCCACGCGCTGGCTGGCCCCGCGCCTGCCGGCGTTCGCCGCTGCGCATCCGGACATCGACCTGCAACTGCAGCCGGACATTGGCCTGGCCGATGTGGCGGGCGGCGAAGTGGACGTGGCGATCCGCTACGGTCGCGGCGGTTGGCCCGGCGTGGCCGCGCGGCTGCTGATGGCCGAACGGCTGTCGGTCGTATGCGCGCCCAGCCTGATCGCCGGCCGCAAGCGCCCGCGCACGCCGGACGATCTGCTGCGACACCCTTTGCTTGCCTCGCATGCCAAGCAGCCCTTTGAATGGGACGCGTGGGCACGACGGTTCGGCATGGACCTGGGCCGCGCCCAGACCGTGCGCCTGCACGACTACAACATCGTCGTCGAAGCCGCGCTGGCCGGCCAAGGCCTGGCCATGGGCCGGCATCGGCTGATCGCCCCGCACCTGGCCAGCGGCGCGCTGGTCCAGGCGCTGCCGGAGACGGTGCTGGAGGATCCGCGCATCGGCTGGTGGTTCGTCGCCCCCCGTGCCGCCCTGACGCCCCCGGCAAAGGCCCTGCATGACTGGCTGGTCCAGGCCGCACAGGCGGCGGTGGACACGTATTAGTTCTACTCATGTGTAAAAGGCAAGAATTGATTGGTCACGCGCAGCAGTGGCCGATAGCATCGAAGCTCGCGCTTTTTCGCTAACCCCTTTTGCAGGTGAATCGACATGACCCGCACCATCTCAGGCCGCGTGGCCGAACTGGGCTACACCCTGGAAGCCGCCGCCGCGCCCGCCGCCAACTACGTGCCGTTCGTCCTGGAGGGCAACCTGCTCACCATCTCGGGCCAGATCTCGCGCCAGGGCGGCAAGCCGCGCTACCTGGGCCAGCTGGGCAACCAGATCTCGGACGCCGACGGCGTCGAAGCCGCAAAGCTGTCGGGCCTGAGCATCCTGTCGCAGATCGCCGCCGCGACGGGCGACCGCCTGGACCGCGTGGCGCGCGTCGTGCGCTTGGGTGTCTTCGTGGCCAGCACGCCTGACTTCAACCGCCAGAGCGCCATCGCCAACGGCGCGTCCGACCTGATGGTGGACGTGTTCGGGGACGCCGGCCGCCATGCGCGCAGCGCCGTCGGCGTGGCCTCTCTGCCCCAGGGCGTCGCCGTGGAAATCGAAGCCGTCATCGCCTTGACCCCCGCCTGATCGCCCGCCGCCATGCCAGCCCCTCTGACCCCTGACGCCATCGACGCGTTGCGCGCCTGCACGCCGGGCACGCAAACCAGCATCCACTTCAATCACGCCGGCTCGTCGTTGCCGTCTGCCGGCACGCTGGAGGCGATCTACGCGCATCTGCAGCGCGAAGCGGCGCAGGGTCCGATGGAGGCCGGCGTGGCCGCGCGCGCACTGACTGAAAGCGCCCGCACGCTGGCGGCCCGGCTGCTTAATGCGCAGCCGGACGAAATCGCGCTGACCACCGGCAATTCCCCGGGCTGGGGCGCGGCCTTCGCCGCGATGGCGCCATGGCGTCCCGGCGACCGCATCCTGGTCGGCCGTCACGAATGGGGCGGCAACCTGGCGGCAATGCGGCTACGAGCAGAACGCGCTGGCGCCGTCCTGGAAGCCATCCCCTCGGATGACAGCGGCTGCGTGGACCCGGAGGCGCTTGCCGCCATGCTGGACGACCGCGTGCGCCTGATCGCGTTGACGTGGCTGCCCGCCAACGGCGGCCTGATCAATCCGGCGGCCGCCATCGGCCGCGTGGCGCGCCAGCACGGCATTCCGTATTTCGTGGACGGCGCGCAAGCGGTGGGCCAGTTGCCCATCGACGTGGCGGAGATCGGCTGCGACGTGCTGAGCGGCGCCGGCCGCAAGGCCTTGCGCGGCCCCCGCGGCACGGGCCTGTTGTACGTGCGGCGCGATTTCCTTGACCAGCTCACGCCTGCGTTCGTCGATACCCATTCGGCCCCGCTGGGCGCGGACGGCCAGCCGCAATTGCGTGCCGATGCCGCCCGCCTGGAATCCGCCGAAAACTCGCTGGCGTTGCGCTGCGGCCTGGCCCACGCCTTGCAGGAAGCGCTGGACATCGGATTGGAGACCATCCGCGCCACCATCGATGCCAAAGCTCAATCGCTCAGAACGGAGATCGCGGCCATCCCGGGCATCACCGTTCTGGATCAGGGCCGGGAGCTGTCCGGCCTGGTGTCCTTCAACCTGGCCGGCCAGGAAGCGGCGGCCGTGCAGCGCGCCCTGGCGGCGCAGGGCATCACCATCGGCAGCAACGGCGTGCCCTACACGCCGCTGGACATGCAGGCGCGCGGCCTGACGCAGATTGCGCGCGCCTCGGTCAGCTATCTGACGAGCGATACCGAGGTCGCCCGCTTGCTGGATGGGCTGCGGCAACTGGCGCGCTAGCCCGGCCATTGCCGCCTTAGGCCGCCGCGCGGCGCGTGAAGGGCGACCACTTCGTGAAGACGAGCAGGTTGCCGACCATCACCAGCGCCAGGCCGGCAAAGGCCGACGGGGTCCATTGATAGCCCTCGGCCACCGTCGACACGGTAAGCGCGACGACGGGGAACAGCACCGTGCAATATGCGGCGCGGGCCGGCCCCATGCGACCCACCAAGGTCAGGTAAGCGGTAAAGCCGATCACCGATCCGGGAATCGCCAGATAGAGCAGGGCGCCCACATACGCCGGCGACGAATCGAACTGGAACGGCAGGCCCGCCACCAGGCAGCCCGCCAACAGGATCGACGCGCCGTAGACCATGCTGAAAGCATTGCCCGTCAGCGGCCGGATGCCGGCGCGCTGCTGCAACGACGACAGCATATTGCCGGTGGAAAAGCAGAACGTGCCCAGCAGCGCGAAGCCCAGGCCCAGCAACGTTTCGTGGCTGGCCTGCTGGCTGGCCAGCTCGGGCCAGAACAACAGCACCAGGCCTGAAAAGCCGAACACGCCGGCCAGCATCACACGCGGCGCGATGCGGGTGCCGAACCACAGCCGGGCGTTCAGCGCGTTCCACAGCGTCGCGGCAGAAAACACCACCGATACCAGTCCGCTGGGAATCCACTGCGTGGCGGTGTAGAAGCACAGGAAATTCAGGCAGAACAGGCAAAGGCCCTGGCCCACGCAGAGCCAATGGCCGCGCCGGTCCAGCTTCTGCAGTTTGCGGGTCAGCAACAGGGCGGCGAACAGCACCAGGCCAGCAAGTGCGAAGCGGTAGAAGATGGACACGGGAATGGCCACCACGCCAAGTTGCAGCTTGATGGCGATCCAGGTGGTGCCCCAGATGACGACGGTCAGGAAATACAGGAAGAGATTCACGATGCGATGGGCAGAAAATAGGGGACACGAAGCGGGCGAACCAGAGCACAAGCCGCCTTGCCGCGAGTGTGCGCCGCCCGGCCGGCCCCGGATTGCCGGTTCTTGCGGTTTTTGCACGGTCGCGCGCGCGGCGCGCGCGAGATCGCAGTAGCATTTCACTCCTATGGGCACCACCGCCTCGGCCCCGGCCGATTTCTCCGTCTTTCGCACCTTGTCGCGCTCCACCGCCACGCTGGAACGCGCCTCTGCGCTGGGCGAAGGCATGGCGATTTCGCAATGGGGCCGCAGCGCCAACGAAACACTGGGCTACGACACCCCGGGTCACCACACGCTGTCGCTGTACCTGCATGGCGGCGACAAGTCGTTCCGGGTCGGCCACGACACCCTGCACGGCGGCGCCGGCAAATTCTGCGTGTTGCCCGCCGAACACTATTCGCGCTGGTGCATGAACGACACCGTGCATTTCCTGCACCTGTACATCGCGCCCGAACGGCTGGCGCGCGAAGCCGTCATGCGGCTGGACTGCGAACCCCGCACCCTGGAACTGCGCGACCGCACCTACATCCAGGACGACTCTCTGATCGACGTGTGCCGGCAGTTGCTGGGCACAGACTGGTCGCAGCCGGCGGACCGGCTGGCGGCCAGCAGCGCAGCGGAAACCGTGCTGCACCACCTGCTGAACCAGGGCGTCGCTCGCAAGTCCGCCCCGCCTGCCCGGGGCGGCCTGGCGCCCGCCGTGCGCCGGCGCGTCATGGATTACGTGGACGCACATCTGCACGAAGCCCTGACGCTGGACCAGCTGGCGGGCGTCGCCGCGCTGTCGACCTACCACTTCGCCCGCATGTTCCACACCTCGTTCGGCGAACCGCCGCATGCGTGGGTGCGCGGGCGCCGCCTGGCGCTCGCCCGCAGCCTGCTGGCCGCCGGCAAGGGCGACCTTGCCGGCATCGCGCAGGCCAGCGGCTTCGGCAACGCCAGCCACCTGTCGCGGGTGTTCCGCGACGCCATCGGCGTCACGCCCGGCCAGTACCGCAGCGCGCGCCGCCAGCACTGAAGGCGGCCGCCGTCCGGCCCCGTTTCCCGACCCACGCGGTCTACAATGGCCCATCGCCCTTAGCGGCCTGACACCGCGGTCCCACCGCGCTTGCCCACGACGCGATGCCGTCCACGACCTCTCGCGATTCCGATCTCCTGGCCGGCCCCGCCGCCCCGCGCCCGCTGCGCGCGCATTGGCTGGCCGAACTCATCCGCCTGCGCGAAACCCATTGGGGCCCGCTGGACGACGCCGACGCCGTGCGGCGCGTGCGGCAGCTGGACACCGATCTGCCCTCGCGCATCCTGGCCCGCGCCGACCTGTTGGCGCAACGTGAAAACCTGATCCCATTGGTCGATGCCTGGCGCCGCAGCGCGCGCGGCATCCTGGCCGTACTGTTCGTGCTGGCCCTGATATCCGGCATCGGCGTTGCGCTGGGCGCGCTGGGCGACGGATCGCGGCCGGTCAACGTGCTGTGGGCGCTGGGCGCCTTGCTTGGCCTGCACGCGCTGACCTTCCTGGTGTGGCTGGCCAGCTTCCTCGTCAGGGCGTCGGCCATGACCGGACTGGGCCGCCTCTGGCTCTGGGCCACCCGCAAGCTGGCGCGCGGCCCCGACGGCGCCCTGGTGCCGCAGGCCTTCCTGAACCTGCTGGCGCGCGCAGGCGCGCTGCGCTGGCTCTTCGGCGCCATCAGCCACCTGCTGTGGCTGACTGCCCTGTGCGCCGCGCTGGCGACCTTGCTGGCGGTTCTGTCCACCGCCAGCTACCGCTTCATCTGGGCCACCACCTTGCTGGCCCCCGACACCTTCGTGGGGCTGACGCAGGCCATCGGCTGGCTGCCCGCGCACCTGGGTTTCCCGATGCCGGACGCCGCGGTCATCCGCGCCAGCGACGGCGCGCAGACCCTGACCGCCGACGCGCAGGTGCAGTGGTCGCTGTGGCTGATCGGGGTGCTGGTGGTCTACGGCATCCTGCCGCGCCTGCTGGCGGGCGCGCTTTGCGTGGTCGCCACGCTGCGCGCGCTGCGCCGGGTACGCATCGACCCCATGCTGGCCGGCTTTTCACCGCTGCGCGACCGCCTGGAACCGCCGGCGCAATCCCTCGGCATCGACCGCCCCGTGGACCCGCTGCACGAACCCCGCGTCCGCGCGCCATCGCTGGCCGCTCTCGGCGGGCAAGCTGTGCTGCTGGGCCTGGAACTGCCCGCCGACCTGCCCTGGCCGCCCGCGGACGTGCCCACGGGCATCCAGATGGCCGGCAACCTGGACACGCGGGAAGAACGCAACCGCGTGCTGGACGCGCTTGCGCAGGCGGCGGCCTCGCGCCTGCTGATCGCCTGCGACGCCCGCCAGACGCCCGACCGCGGCACCCTGTCCCTGATCGCCGAACTGTCCGCTCACGCGCAGGCTACCGGCGTGTGGCTCATCACGGGGCCCGAGGATGAGTCCGGCGCCGGCACGCGCGCCGCGCTGTGGCGCGAACGGCTGCTGGCCCTGGGCCTGCCTGCCGACGCCATCCTGCAAACCCCTACGGCCCCGCTGACGTGGCTGGAGTCCGGCCATGGCTGACGACGTCATCAAGATCGCGGTGGTGGGCCACACCAACACCGGCAAGACCTCGCTCTTGCGCACCCTCACGCGCGACACCGCGTTCGGCGAGGTGGCCGACAGCCCCGGCACCACACGCCACGTCGAAGGCGCGCGGCTGCGCCTGGAAGGCCGCGCCGTGCTCGAATGGTTCGACACGCCCGGGATGGAAGACAGCATCGCCTTGCTGGAATACCTGGAGCGGCTGGATGGCCCCGAAGAACGGCTGGACGGCCCGGCGCGCATCCGCCGCTTCCTCGACACGCCCGAAGCGCACGGCCGCTACGAACAAGAGGCCCGCGTCCTGACCAAGATGCTGGACTGCGACGCCGCGCTCTACGTGATTGACGCGCGCGATCCTGTGCTGGGCAAGCACCGCGACGAACTCTCCATCCTGGCCGCCTGCGGCCGGCCCTTGCTGCCGGTGCTGAACTTCGTGAACGCGCCCGCCCACCGTGCCGACGAGTGGCGCGGCGCGATGGCCCGGCTGGGCCTGCATGCGGTGGTGGAATTCGACACGGTCGCGCCGCCGCTCGATGGCGAACAGCAGTTGTACGCCAAACTGGGCGTGCTGCTTGACCGGCACGCCGGCGCGTTAGCGCGGCTGTCCGACAGCCTGTCCGCGCAACGCCGCGAACGCCACGCCGCCGCCTACGAACTGTTGGCCGATCTGCTGGTCGACGTAGCGGCGCTGCACGTGTCCAGCGCCAGCGACGAGGCCGCGCTGGCCGCTGCATCGAACCAGTTGCGCGATCAGGTCCGGCAACGCGAACAGACCTGCGTGAACGCCTTGCTGGCGCTCTATAACTTCCGTCCGTCTGATTTTTCGGATGATGCGCTGCCGCTGCAAGGCGAACGCTGGGGCATGGACCTGTTTCATCCGCAGGCGCTCAAAGACATGGGCGTGCAGGTCGGCATGGGTGCGGCCGCCGGCGCAATGGCGGGCGCGGCGGTGGACCTCTTCAGCGCAGGCCTGAGCCTGGGCACCGGCATGCTGATCGGCGCGGCCGCCGGCGGCCTGTGGCAGGGGGTGGAGAAACTCGGCAAGCGCGTGGCGGGCAAACTGCGCGGCTGGCGCGAGATCAGCGTGGACGATGCCGTGCTGCGCCTCCTGGCGCTGCGCCAGCGGCAATTGATCGACGCGCTGGAACGCCGCGGCCATGCCGCACGCGAGCCATTGAAACTAGCCCTTCCGGATGACGCCGCCTGGCAGAAGGGGCCCTTGCCCGACGGCCTGAAGGAAGCGCGCAGCCGCCCGGAATGGTCGGCGCTGGGCAAGCATTACGAAGACAGCGACCGCAGGAAGCGCATCGTCCACGAGTTGGCGAAAACCCTTGCCGCCACGCCTCGTCCGGACGCCTGACCACCGCGCCGTTCCCCGCGTGGAACGCACCATTCAAGGCCGACGGCAAGCGCGGACTAACCCCAATCCAAACCGATTGACGCTTAAACGAATCGATCTATAAGATTCGTTCTGCATCGGCGCGGTCCGTCCCCGCCATGACAATCACAAGGGGTTGGGTCTATCGTGAAGTCGAAGTCCTCGGCAGTGATTCCCGGCATCGCCCTCCACGGCCCGTGCGCAGTTCGCGCCGCGCGCCTTCCGACCCCACGCCGTCTTTCGTCGTAAGCAGCAACGCCATGCCCCGGATCCCGATGGGGCCGGGGCCCTGTCACTTCTGTCGCGCGATCCGCGCACCACACGGAGCATGAGGGCTATGCGTACTTTTCCCCACCTGAAGCAGGCTGCGCTGGCGGCTACCGTTGCGGCATCGCTGGCATTCAGCGCCGGCGCGGCCGCCAAGACGTTCCACTGGTCCTATCAAGGCGACGCCACGTCGATGGACCCGATGGCCTTGAACGAAACCTTCACGCTCGGTTTCCAGGGCAATATCTACGAGACGCTGGCAGGTTACGACGGCAACCTGAAACTGACCCCCTTGCTGGCCGAAAGCTGGGAAAACCCCGAGCCGACCAAATGGGTGTTCAAGCTGCGCAAAGGCGTGAAGTTCCACGACGGTTCGCCCTTCACGGCGGACGACGTGATCTTCTCGTGGAAACGCAGCCTGACGCCGGGCTCCGACATGAAGGGCTACGGCGCCAAGGCCTCCGACATCAAGAAGGTGGACGACTACACGATCGAAGTCACCACCCCCACGCCCAACCCCATCCTGCCGCGCGAATGGGTGTTCCTGTACATCATGAGCAAGACGTGGTCCGAGAAGAACAAGACCACCGAAGCCACCAACGTCAAGGGTGACAACCAGGGCAACTACGCCAACCTGAACGCCAACGGCACCGGCCCCTTCATGCTGGTCTCGCGCCAGCCCGACGTGAAGACGGTGCTCAAGCGCTATGGCGACTATTGGAACAAGGACATCAAGACCAACGTCGACGAAGTCATCTTCCAGCCGATCACGCAGGAAGCCACGCGCGTGGCCGCGCTGATCTCCGGCGAAATGGACCTGGTGCAACCCGTGCCCGTGCAGGACTGGAAGCGCCTGGAAGACGCCAAGGGCGTCAAGCCGCTGACGGCGCCCGAAGCGCGCGCCATCTTCATCGGCATGGACCAGGACCGCGACGAACTGCTGTTCTCGGACGTGAAGGGCAAGAACCCCTTCAAGGACGCCAAGGTGCGTGAAGCCGTGGTGCTGGCGGTCGACACCAAGGCCATCAACGAGAAGATCATGCGCGGCGCGGCCAAGCCGCTGGGCTCGCTGGTGGCTACCGCCATCAACGGCTACGCCGACTCCTACGGCGCGCCCTACAAGCCCGATCCCGAACGCGCCAAGAAGCTGCTGGCCGAAGCGGGCTACCCCAAGGGCTTCACGGTGACGATGGACTGCCCGAACGACCGCTACGTCAATGACGAAAAGGTCTGCCAGGCGGTGGCCGGCATGCTGGCTCGCGTCGGCATCAAGATCAACCTGCTGGCGCAGACCAAGTCCAAGTACTTCGGCAAGATCCTGCTGCAGGCGGGCAACCAGACCAGCATGTACATGCTGGGATGGACGCCCAGCTCCACCGACGCGCACAACGCGCTGCTGAACCTGGCAGCCTGCCGCGACGCGAAGACGGCGGCCGGCCAGTTCAACCTGGGCGGCTACTGCAACAAGAAGGTGGACGACCTGACCAACAAGATCGGCGTCGAAACCGATCAGACCAAGCGCAACGCCATGATCAAGGAAGCGTTCGAGATCGTGCGCAGCGACTTCGGTTACCTGCCGCTGCACCAGCAACCGATGTCTTGGGGCGTGAAGGACAACATCAAGGTCATCCAGCGCGCCGATGACGTGCTCGACCTGCGCGACGTGGTGTTGCCGTAACCGCCTGCCGCAATCCCTGCGTTGATTTCCTGACGATGTGAGCCCCGGACGGCGTGAGCCGTCCGGGCGCGCCCGGCCCAGCCCCGCTTCCCGCTTTCAACGGAAACGCGGCCCGGCGTTATCTGCAAACGAGGGCATCCGATAATGCTTTCCTTTATTGCGCAACGGCTTATCCAGTCGGTGCTGGTGATGTTGACGGTGGCGCTGATCGCGTTCTCCATGTTCCGCTATGTGGGTGACCCGATCGCCAGCATGGTCGGCCAGGACACCACGCCTGAACAACGCGCGCAGCTGCGTGTCGAGCTCGGCCTGGACGATCCCTTCGTGGTGCAGTTCGCCCGCTTCGTCGGTAATGCGGTGCAAGGCGATTTCGGTATCTCGTACCGCCAGCGCCGGCCCGTCAGCGAACTGCTTGAAGAACGCATGCCCGCCACGCTGGAACTGTCTTTTGTGTCCGCCGTCATGGCATTGGCGCTGGGCATTCCGATGGGCATCTACACCGCGCTCAAGCGACACGGCGTGCTGTCCAAGGCCTTCATGGCGATCTCGCTGGCCGGCATCTCGCTGCCGACATTCCTGATCGGCATCCTGCTCATCCTGGTCTTCGGCGTGCAGCTGCGATGGCTGCCCAGCTTCGGGCGCGGCGACGTCGTCAGCCTGGGGTGGTGGACCACCGGCTTTCTGACCAAGTCGGGCTGGCTCGCGCTGATCATGCCGGCCATCACGCTGGCGCTATTCCAGATGACGCTGATCATGCGCCTGGTGCGCGCCGAGATGCTGGAGGTGCTGCGCGCCGACTTCATCAAGTTCGCGCGCGCCCGCGGCCTGCCGGAACGGCTGATCAATTTCCGCCACGCCTTGAAGAACACGATGGTGCCCGTCATCACCATCACCGGGTTGCAGCTGGGGTCCATCATCGCGTTCGCCATCATCACGGAAACGGTGTTCCAGTGGCCCGGCATGGGGCTTTTGTTCATCCAGGCCATCAGCATGGTGGACATCCCCGTGATGGCCGCCTACCTGGTGCTGATCGCGTTCATGTTCGTCGTCATCAATCTGGTGGTCGACCTGCTGTACTTCGCCGTGGACCCGCGTCTGCGCGTGCAGAGCAAATGAAAAATAGCCCCCACGCCGCGCCTTCGGCTTGCTGCCCCCCGAGGGGGCGCTTTTTACCTTGGGACGGCCCAGCGGTAAAAAATAGCCCCCACGCCGCGCCTTCGGCTTGCTGCCCCCCAGGGGGGCGCTTTTTACCTTGGGACGGCCCAGCGGTAAAAAAGGAAATCACATGATTGCTCGCATCGCTCCCCTTTTTGCCCGCGCCGCCGACAGCGACCTGTGGCACAGCTTCAAGCGTTCGCCTGGCGCCATCATTGCCGCCGCCGTGACGCTGGCCATCCTGCTGGGCGCGCTGTTCGCGCCGATCATCGCGCCGCACAACCCTTTCGACCTGGCGTCGCTCAGCATCATGGACGCCAACACGCCGCCGGCCTGGGAAGAGGGTGGCAGCCCCGACTTCCTGCTGGGCACCGACGACCAGGGCCGCGACATCCTGTCGGCCGTGCTGTATGGCTCCCGCGTATCGCTGCTGGTGGGGTTTGCCTCGGTGCTGTTCTCGATGGTGCTGGGCGTGACGC
The DNA here is from genome assembly GCF_057799415.1 of Achromobacter sp. 18P8.1.1. Taxonomy (NCBI): domain Bacteria; kingdom Pseudomonadati; phylum Pseudomonadota; class Betaproteobacteria; order Burkholderiales; family Alcaligenaceae; genus Achromobacter; species Achromobacter sp. 18P8.1.1. The sequence continues at coordinate 26,825 of NZ_JBYOKH010000067.1, forward strand.
TCGGCCTCATCAGCGGCTACGCCGGCGGCCGCATCGACAGCTTCATCATGCGCATCGCCGACGTCCAGCTGTCGTTTCCCGCCATCCTCGTCGCGCTGCTGATCGACGGCGTGGCGCGCGGCATCCTGCCGCGCGACATGCATGACCAGCTGGCGCTGTACGTGCTGATCTTCGCCATCGGCATTTCAGGCTGGGTGCAGTACGCGCGCACCGTGCGCGGCTCCACGCTGGTGGAACGCAACAAGGAATACGTGCAGGCCGCACGCCTCATCGGCATCGGCCCCATCACCATCCTGCGCCGCCACATCCTGCCCAACGTCATGGGCCCGGTGCTGGTCATCGCCACCATCCACCTGGCGATCGCCATCATCACCGAGGCCACGCTGTCGTTCCTGGGCGTCGGCGTGCCGGTCACGTCGCCGTCGCTGGGCACGCTGATCCGCATCGGCAACAGCTACTTGTTCTCGGGCATGTGGTGGATATCGATCTTCCCCGGCATCGCGCTGGTGGCGCTGGTGCTATCGGTCAACCTGCTGGGCGACTGGCTGCGCGACGCGCTCAACCCCAAGCTGCGCTGAGGACGTCATGGCCCTGTTGAACATCGAAGACATCCGCATCGAATTCCCTAGCCGCCGCGGCACGCTGGTGGCGGTGGACGGCGTATCGCTGTCCCTGGAAAAAGGCGAGATCCTGGGCGTGGTCGGCGAATCCGGCGCAGGCAAGTCCACCATCGGCAACGCGGTGATCGGCTTGCTGGAAGCGCCCGGACGGCTGGCCGGCGGCTCGGTGCTGCTGAACGGCGAACGCATCGACACGCTGACGCCGGCACAGAAGCGCAAAGTGCGCGGGCGCCGCATCGGCATGATCTTCCAGGATCCGCTGACCTCGCTGGACCCCTTGCAGACGGTGGAAAGCCAGCTGGTCGAAACCATGCAGGTGCACCTGAACCTGTCGCACGCCGAAGCCAAGAAGCGCGCCGTGCAGTTGCTGGTGCAGGTCGGCATCGACCAGCCCGAACTGCGCGTGCAGCAATACCCGCACCAGTTCTCGGGCGGCATGCGGCAACGCGTGGTGATCGCGCTGGCGCTGTGCTGCGAACCCGAGGTGATCATCGCAGACGAGCCCACCACCGCGCTGGACGTCTCCATCCAGGCGCAGATCCTGGAGCTCTTGAAAAAACTGTGCCGCGAAGAGCAGGTCGGCATGATCATCATCACGCACGACATGGGCGTGATCGCGGACGTGACCGACCGCGTGGCGGTGCTGTATCACGGCAAGCTCGTGGAACAAGGCCCCACCGCCAAGATCCTGGGCGACCCCGACCACCCCTACACCCGCAGCCTGATCTCGGCCGTGCCGCGCCCGGACATCAAGCTCAAGCGCTTTCCGCTGGTCACCTACATCGAAGACGTGAAGACGCCGTCGCAGCCCCTGGATCTTGCCACGCACTGGCTGGGCCAACGGCGTGACTTCGGCGCGCATACCGACGGTCCGCTGGTGCAGGTGCGCGACCTATCCATGCGCTTCGTGTTGAAGAGCGCGCTGTTCAAACGCAACCAGCGCACGCTGGACGCAGTCAAGCGCGTGAACTTCTCGATCGGCGAAGGCGAGGTCTTCGGGCTGGTGGGCGAATCGGGTTCCGGCAAATCCACCGTGGCGCGGCTGATCTCGGGGCTGTACACGCCCTCGGAAGGTTCCGTCACGTTCGGCGGCACAGACCTGACCGCGCTCAAGGGCGAAAAGCACCTCAACCCGTTCCGGCGCCAGATCCAGATGATCTTCCAGGATCCGTTCTCGTCGCTGAACCCCCGCATGCGCGTGCTGGACATCGTGGCCGAGCCCATCCGCTTTCACAAGCTGGCGGCAAGCGAAGCCGAGGCCCGCCGCATCGTGGCCGACCTGCTGGACGTGGTGGGCCTGGGCGACCGCGCGGCCGAGCGCTTCCCGCACGAATTCTCGGGCGGCCAGCGCCAGCGCATCTGCATCGCCCGCGCGCTGGCCACGCGCCCGCGCTTCCTGATCTGCGACGAGCCCACCTCCGCATTGGACGTGTCCATCCAGGCGCAGATCCTGAACCTGCTGAAAGACCTGCAGGAAGAGCTGGGCCTGACCATGCTGTTCATCAGCCATGACCTGCCGGTGATCCGCCAGATGTGCGACCGCGTCGGCGTGATGCGTTACGGCGAATTGCTGGAAGTGGCCGAAACGGAAAGCCTGTTCGACCATCCGCAACACCCTTATAGCCAACACCTGCTTGGATTGATGCCCCGCCTGCAATCCATGTCCCGCGAGGGGCTGGACGTGGTGGAAGGCTGACGCCTGAGCGCAACCGGAGCGAGACATGACGGCGACACGACAGACCCTCTTCATCGGCGGACAGGTATTCGATGGTGAGGGCAAGATGCTGCAGGGCCACGGCGTGCTGGTCGACGGCCAGCGGGTGACGCGCGTGGCGCCGGCGGCCGAATTCGAAGGCTACGCCGGCATGCAGGTCAACACCACCGGCATGACGCTGATGCCCAGCCTGGCGGACTGCCATGTCCACCTGGTCTATACCGGCGGCGCCGATCCCAATGCGCAGCTAAGCAAGCAAGGTCCGGCCCAGATCACGCTGACCGCGCTGGAGAATGCGCAGGCCAGTCTGCGCGGCGGCGTCACGGCGCTGCGCGACTGCGGCGGCAAGGACTATCTGGAATTCGGCGTGCGCGACGCCATCGCGCGCGGCGTGTTCCCCGGCCCCACCATCAAGGCGTCCGGCCGCATCATCTGCATGACGGGCGGCCACGGCAACCGCATCGGCCGCATCGCCGACGGCTGTGAAGACGTGATCAAGGCGGTGCGCGAACAGGTGCACGCCGGCTGCGACCTGGTGAAGATCATGGCGACCGGCGGCGTCATGACGCCCGGCGTCAGCCCGATGGACGCGCACTACAGCTTCGACGAAATGAAGGCGGGCGTGCACGAGGCCAAGCGCTTTCGCAAAAGCACGGCCAGCCACGCGCAAGGCACCCAGGGCATCTTGAACGCGGTGCGCGCCGGCATCGATTCCATCGAGCACGGCATCTTCATGGACGACGACTGCCTGCGCGAAATGCTGGAGGCCCAGACCTATCTGGTGCCCACCATCGCCGCGGTGCGCAACATCATCGCCAACGCCGACAACGGCATCCCGGCCTATGCCGTGGAAAAGGCGCGCGCGGTGGAACAACGCCACCGCGAATCGTTTCAGATGTACTACAAGGCGGGCGGCCGGATCGCGATGGGCACGGACGCCGGCACGCCGTTCAACCTGCATGGCGAAAACGCCATGGAGCTGGCCTACATGGTGGAATTCGGCATGACGCCGGTGGACGCGCTGATCGCCGGCACCTCGCGCGGCCACGACCTGATGGGCCTGGACCAGCACGGCATCCTGGCCGACGGCAAGGTGGCCGACCTGCTGCTGGTACAGGGCGATCCCACGGAAGACATCCTGAAAGCGGCCGACAAGCGCTTCCATGTGGCGGTGCTGCGCAACGGCGAAGTGGCCGCGGGCGCCTTGCCTTTCTGACTGCCCGGCGATAAAAAGAAAAGCCGCCGCGCCGTGAAGCGCGGCGGCTTTTTCCTTGATGCTGCGTGCGGGGAGTGCGCCTTAGCGCGCGCCGCCCATTGCGCCGCTCATCACCATCATCAGGAACTGCTCGACCGGCATCTTCTTGCCGTTGAAGTCGACCTGGCCGTCGGCATAGTTCAGGTACGAGACGATGTTGTTGTTCTCGACCTTTGCCATACCCATCGCTGCCGCCATGGTGCCGACCATTTCAGCCTGACCCTTGGCGGTCTGCGCAGCCTGCTCGGCCGGCACGCCGCGCATTTGCGGTTCGATCGCCATCAGGTCGGTCAGGTTGCCCTTGGACAGTACCAGCTTGGCGTCCAGCTTGCGCACCGCCTGCGTCAGCGTATCCGCGAACTCGCCGTCCATGGAGGCCGGCTTGGCCAGATCCAGGTTCAGGTTGAACGTGGACGTGCCATTGGCCGTACGCACTTCCAGCGGCGACACGGCGAGCGTCGGATTGCCGGCCAGCAACAGCTCGACGTTGGTCTTCAGGATTTGCTGCTCTTCGGGCGTGAACTGCGGCGTCTGCTCTTCACCCTTGCTTTGCATCATGCGACGCGAAGCGGCTTCGTAGACGTCGTTCAGCGCCTTGAACGCCTTGGAGTCCAGCTTCTGCACGTCGATGGCCAGCTTCAAGCCGGCCATGTCCTTGGCCTGCACGTTGATCATGCCGAAATCCAGGGCCATCTTGGCGCCCAGCAGCGAATTGGCTTCCGCCACATCGACGGCGATCGTGGTGTCCTTGAACTGGACGGGCGGCTTTTCCTTGGAGGTGATCGTCCAGTCCTTGAACGTCAGCTTCTGGTTGCCCACGTACATGTCGTTGGAGGCCGGCGTCAGGTCGCTGGTCAGCGTGATGCCTTGCAGGGCCATGCTGACGATGTCGCTGTTCTCCGACTGGCCGGACAGCACCAGCTTGTCCGTCTTCAGGTCGACGACGCCGTGCTTCGTGCCCGTGGCGTATTCGACGTTGCCGGTCATGCCCGAGAAGCTCAGGTTCGTGTCGCCCTTGGCCACTTCCACCGGCGCCAGGTTGAACTTGCCCGTGATGTTCTTCGCGTAGCTGACGCTGTAATGGCCGGTCAGGGGCGTGACGCCCTTGGCGGCGGCAAACCATTCCTTGACCGCCGGGGTCTCTTCCAGAGCGAAGTCGCTGGCCACCATGGCCGGCATGAACGAGCCAGTCTTCAGGTTGGACAGGGGCAGGGGACCGTGGCTCAGTTGCTCGACGAACAGCACGTCGCGCTCTTCGGCCGGCTTGCCTTCGGTGGCCGGCGCGGTGAACTTCACGCGATAGCGCGCGGTGGACGAAAACACGCCGCGCTCGAACGACACCAACTCGACCTTGGACGCGATGCCCCACTTGTCGCTAAACGTCTTCAGGCTGTCGTTGGCGTTCGCGATCGACTGATTGACGAAGTCCTCGGCCTTCTGGCCCGTGTACCAGGCCGTGCCGGTCCACACTGCACCCAGTACGACAACGACACCCACTAACGCCGATTTCTTCATAGCGATCCTTTATTCTTCAAATGGATATAAGCGCACGGATTATAGGGAGTGCCGCCTAGGGAAAACACTTATTTCGTGCATAGGCGATGCAATATGTTACGTGGTGATACCGCCCTACGAAAAATCCACCGGTGCTGCAATGCCACATCAGCTACAATCGCACCGTGTGCTTTGCCAATCTGCACACGTCCGCTAGGCCCTTCGCTGCCAAGCTTCGCCCATCAGGGCGCTTCCCTTTTCTCCTTATTCGTCCGCCTGGATTGGAGTCTCTCAACTTGAGCGACGGGCTGCCGCTGGAGTTGTTTTGACTACCTCTTCCCCTTTTGCCGACCTCGGGCTGGCTGATTCCCTGTTGCGCGCTATTGCCGATACCGGCTACACCGCACCCACCCCCATTCAAGCCCAAGCCATTCCGCAAGTGCTCAAAGGCGGCGATCTGCTGGCCGCCGCACAGACCGGAACCGGCAAGACCGCCGGCTTCACGCTGCCGATCCTGCACCTGCTGATGCAGCAGAAGCCGGAACTGCGCAAGCCCGGCCGCCCCCGTTGCCTGATCCTGACCCCGACGCGTGAGTTGACCGCGCAGGTCGCGGAATCGGTCCAGACCTACGGCAAGTACACCTCGCTGACGTCCATGGTGATGTTCGGCGGCGTCAACATCAACCCCCAGATCTCCGCGCTGCGCAAGCCGCTGGACATCCTGGTGGCCACGCCCGGCCGCCTGCTGGACCATTGCGGCCAGAAGACGGTGGACCTGTCCGGCGTTGAAATCCTGGTGCTGGACGAAGCCGACCGCATGCTGGACATGGGCTTCATCCGCGACATCCGCAAGATCCTTGCGCTGCTGCCCAAGCAACGCCAGAACCTGTTGTTCTCGGCCACGTTCTCCGACGAGATCCGCACGCTCGCACGCGGCGTCCTGAACAACCCGGGCGAAGTCTCGGTGACCCCGCGCAACACCGCCACCGAACTGGTCACCCAGACGGTGCACATGGTGGAACAGCACCACAAGCGCGACCTGATCAGCCACATCATCCGCGAAAGCGGCTGGCATCAGGTGCTGGTGTTCACGCGCACCAAGCACGGCGCCAACCGCCTGGCTGAAAAACTGGTCAAGGACGGCCTGACCGCCGCCGCGATCCACGGCAACAAGAGCCAATCGGCCCGCACCCGCGCGCTGGCCGGCTTCAAGGACAGCACCGTGACGGTCCTGGTCGCTACCGACATCGCCGCCCGCGGCCTGGACATCGACCAACTGCCCCAGGTCGTGAACTTCGAACTGCCCAACGTGCCGGAAGACTACGTGCACCGCATCGGCCGCACGGGCCGCGCCGGCGCCACCGGCGCCGCGGTCTCGCTGGTCGACAACAGCGAAATCAAGCTGTTGAAGGACATCGAGCGCCTGATCAAAAAGACGATCGAGCGCAAGCCGGTCGAAGGCTGGACCCCGTCCCCGACCAGCGCTGCCGCTTTCGAGCGCCAGGAACGCGACGAAGACGCCCGTAGCCCGCGCGGTGGCAACCGCAACGGCGGTGGCGGCCGTGGCGGCAACGCC
>NZ_JBYOKH010000068.1:0-33438 GCF_057799415.1 Achromobacter sp. 18P8.1.1
GTCCACCTTGCGGATCGGCCTGCAGGACGACCCGGACGTGCTGGACCCGGGGCGCGCGCCCACCTTCGTGGGCCGCATCGTCTTCGCCTCGCTGTGCGACAAGCTCGTGGACATCACGCCCGACCTGAAGATCGTGCCTCAGCTGGCGCAGTCCTGGACCATCGGCCCGGACAACAAATCGCTGACGTTCAAGCTGCGCACGGACGCCGTGTTCCATGACGGCACGCCGGTCAACGCCGCCGCCGTCAAGGCCAACCTGGACCGCGCCCGCACCCTGCCCGACAGCAACCGCAAGAGCGAACTGGCCACCGTCGCCAGCGTCGACGCGCCCGATGCCAATACCGTCGTGCTGAACCTGTCGGAGCCGGACGCCTCGCTGCTGTCGCAACTGTCCGACCGCGCCGGCATGATGATGTCGCCTGCCACCTTCGACAAGGATCCAGGCGGCAAGCCCGTGTGCTCGGGTCCGTACCAGTTCAAGGAGCGCGTGCAGAACGACCGCATCGTGCTCGAGAAATTTCCTAAATACTGGGACGCCGCGAACTATCACTTCGACCGTCTGGTCTTCACGCCCATCCCCGACAACACCGTGCGCCTGAACAACCTGCGCGCGGGGGACCTGGACATCATCGAGCGCGTGGCGCCCAGCGATGCCAAGGCCGTGAAAGACGACAGCAACCTGCGCCTGGCGCCGGTGACCGGCCTGGGTTTCCAGTCGATCTCGGTCAACCTGGGCAACGGCGCGCGCGCCAACAACCCGCTGGCCAAAGACAAGCGCGTGCGTCAGGCGCTTGACCTGGCGATCGACCGCGACGTGCTGAACCAGGTGATCGGCGAAGGCATGTTCCAGCCCGCCTACCAGCCGTTCCCGCCTGCCAGCTTCGCCTACAACACCGCCTTTGAACACAAGGGCCGCGACCCGAAGAAGGCGCAGGCGCTCTTGAAGGAAGCCGGCTTTGACCGCGTGAAGTTCGAGATCACCTTCGGCAACAACACGACCATGCAGCAGGTGTTCGAACTGGTGCAGGCGATGGGCGCCGAAGCGGGCTTCGACATCACGCTGCGTCCGGTGGAATTCGCGTCGCTGCAATCGTCGCTGGCGCGCGGTGATTTCGAAGTGGGCCAGAGCGGCTGGTCGGGCCGCGTCGATCCCAGCGGCAACATTCACCAGTACCTCAGCTGCAAGGGCAACCTGAACGACGGCAAGTTCTGCGACGCCGGCGTGGACAAGCTGCTGAACGACGCCCGCGCCGAAGCCGATACGGCCAAGCGCCGCGCCATGTACGACCAGGTGCTGACGTCCATGCAGGACCAGCGCCCCATCGTTTACCTGTTCTACCTGCCGTGGACCTTCGGCGTGCAGAAGAAGGTGGACGGCTTCGTCGCCTACCCGGACGGCCTGATCCGCCTGAAGGGCGTCAAGGTTTCCGCTAAGTAGGTCCACCCTCTACCCGCTTGCGCGGGCCCCTTCGAAGGGGGCGACACCTGCGGACCGGCGGAGCCGGCTCCGCGGTGTCCCGGATTGGGAGGCACCGTTTGATTGCGACGGTTGGATCGCTGGTGCCTCGGATCTGACAACCATACAGGACTGCTTATGTTCACCACTCGCCCGGAAATCCTCGGCACCTTCGGTGTCGTGACCTCTACCCATTGGTTGGCCAGCGCGGCGGGCATGTCGCTGCTGGAACGCGGCGGCAACGCGTTCGACGCCTGCGCGGCATCGGCGTTCGTGCTGCAGGTGGTCGAGCCCCACCTGGTCGGCCCGGCCGGTGAAGTGCCCGCGGTGTTCTATTCAGCCCGGACCGGGCGCGTCGAGGTGCTTTGCGGCCAGGGCACGACGCCTGCCGCGGCCACGCTTGAACGCTACCGCGCCGAAGGGCTGAAGCTGATCCCCGGCAACGGCCTGCTGGCCACCGTGATCCCGGGCGCGTTCGACGCCTGGATGCTGCTGCTGCGCGACCATGGCACGATGCGCGTGCGCGACGTGCTGGAGCCCGCCATCTATTACGCCGAGCATGGCCATGCGCTGATGCCGCGCATTTCCAACACTATCGCCGGCCTGAAGGACTTTTTCGAAACGCATTGGCCGACCACTGCCCAGGTCTACGTGCCGGGCGGCAAGGTGCCCGAAGCCCGCAAGCTGTTCCGCAACCCGGCGCTGGCCCGCACCTGGACCCGCGTGCTGAAGGAAGCCGAGGCTGCCGGCGCGGACCGCGAACGTCAGATCGAAGCGGCCCGCGACGCGTTCTATCGCGGCTTCATCGCCGATGAGATCGACAAGTTCGCGCGCAACACCGACGTCATGGACGAAAGCGGCACGACTCACCGCGGCGTCATCACGGCAGCCGACCTCGCGGGCTGGTCGGCCAGCTACGACCAGCCGCTGACCTACGACTATCACGGCTATACCGTCGCCAAGGCTGGCGCCTGGAGCCAGGGCCCGGTTTTCCTGCAGACGCTGGCCTTGCTGAAAGGCATGGACCTGGCCGGCGTCGGCCCGAACAGCGTGGAATTCATCCACCGCGTCACCGAAGCCATGAAACTGGCGTTCGCCGACCGCGAGGCCTACTACGGCGATCCGGCCTTCATCGACGTGCCGCTGGCCCATCTGCTGTCCGACGAGTACAACGCAGAACGCCGCGCGCTAATCGGCGAATCCGCTTCGCACGACTTGCTGCCAGGCCTGGTTCCCGGCTTCGAGGCGCAGGTGGCGCGCGTCATGGACACGCTGGAACGCCTGTCCAAGGTATCCGCGCCCGGCAGCGCCACCAACGAACCGACGCTGGCCGACATGCGCGCCTCCGCCAAACGGGGTGACACCACGCATGTGGACGTCATCGACCGCTGGGGCAACATGATCTCGGCCACGCCCTCGGGCGGCTGGTTCCAGTCTTCGCCGGTGATCCCGGAGCTGGGCTTCGGCCTGAACACCCGCGCGCAGATGTTCTGGCTGGAAGAGGGGCTGCCCGGCACGCTCGCCCCGGGCAAGCGTCCGCGCACCACGCTGACGCCTTCGCTGGCGCTGCGCGACGGCAAGCCTTATCTGGCGTTCGGCACGCCGGGCGGCGACCAGCAGGAACAATGGCAGCTGCTGTTCTTCCTGCGCCACGTGCATCATGGGCTGAACCTGCAGGAAGCGATCGACCTGCCCATGTCCCACACCATGCACTTCCCCACGTCCTTCTATCCGCGCGACCGCAAACCGGGGCATCTGGCAGTGGAAGCCAGCTTCGGTCCCGAGGTCATCGACGGCCTGCGCCAGCGCGGACACCAGATTGAGGAAGTGCCCGAGTGGTCCGTGGGCCGCCTGACCGCCGCTTCGCGCGACGAGGACGGGCTGCTGCATGCCGCGGCCACGCCGCGCTTGATGCAGGCCTACGCCATCGGTCGCTGACCGGGGGCGGGGGCGCCCGATGCGCGGCCTTGCGGGCCAGGCGCATCGGGCCGCCTTGCGGCGATTTGCCGGCATGGGCTATCTTTCTCCCATGACGTCATCCCAGCAGCGCCCGGCAACCGGGGCGCAATCCCTGACGGGACAAGAACCGCTTTTCATCGTCCTCAACACCGGATCGGGGCGCGGCGACGCGCAGGTCCTGCAGGACACCATCCGCCGCATCCTCGACGAGGCGGGCCGGCGCTACACGCTGATGCCCGTCGACGACCCGTCCCGGCTGACCGAAACGGCGCAGTCCGCCGTCAAGCGCGCGCAAGCCGAGCAGGGCGTGGTCATCGCCGCTGGAGGCGACGGCACGCTTAACGCTGTGGCCGGCACCGTGCTGGGCCAGGGCGTGCCCTTCGGCATCCTGCCCCAGGGCACGTTCAATTACTTCGGACGCAGCTACGGCATCTCCCAAGACACCGAAGTCGCCTTGCGCGGCTTCCTGCAGGGCCATTTGCAGCCGGTGCAGGTGGGGCACCTCAATGGCCGGCTGTTCCTGGTGAACGCCAGCCTGGGCCTGTACCCCACCTTGCTGGAAGACCGCGAAGCCTACAAGCAGCGTTTCGGCCGCAGCCGGCTTGTGGCGCTGTGGTCGGGCATCGTCACCTTGCTGCGCGCCCCGCGCCAGCTCAGGCTGCAACTGGAATACGAAGGCCGGGCGCGCGACCTGCGCTCGCCCACGCTGGTGGTCGGCAACAACAAGCTGCAACTCGAGCACATCGGTATCGAATCCCAGGAATTGGACCGCGGCCGCCTGGTGGCGATGGCGGCGCGTCCGGTCGGCACGCTGGCGCTGTATGGCTTGCTGGTGCGCGGCCTGTTCAGCCGGCTGGGCGACGCGGAACACGTGATCAGCTTCGCCTTCGACCGGCTGACGGTCCACATCCGGGGGCGCAGCCGCGTCAAGGTGGCGATGGACGGCGAAATTTCCTGGATGAACACGCCGCTGGAATTCAAGGTGGCCAGCGAAAAGCTGCCGCTCGTGGTGCCGGCCGACTCGCAGTACCTGGATCGCTCATGACGCGCATCCTGCAGTTATCCGACACGCATTTCGGCACCGAGCGCAAGCCCGTGGTCGAGGCCGCGCTGGACCTGGCCCGCTCGCTGAACCCGGATCTGGTCGTGCTCAGCGGCGATATCACGCAGCGCGCGCGGCGCGGGCAATTCGCCGCGGCCCGCAAATTCATCGAACGCCTGTCGCTGCCGGTGCTAGCCGTGCCGGGTAATCACGACATTCCGCTGTTCAACGTGTTCGCGCGGGCCCTCAACCCGTATGGCAACTACAAGCGCGCGTTGGGCGCGGTGCTGGAGCCCGTGTTCGAGAACCCCGGCCTGCTGGCCATCGGCGTGAACACCACGCGGCCCCGGCGCCGCAAGGACGGTGAAATCTCCGATACGCAGATCGCCCGCGTGGCCCAGCGCCTGCGCCAGGCCCGCCCGGGCCAGTTGCGGATCGTGGTGGCGCACCACCCGGTGCGCGCCAAGGTCGAATCCGATCTCTCCAATCTGCTGATCGGGCGCGAGCGCGCGCTGGCGGCCTGGGCCCAGGCGGGCGTCGACCTGATCCTGGGCGGGCACATCCATCTGCCCTATGTGCTGCCGTTGACGGCAGCCGGCCAATCCGCCGGCTGGATCGTCCAGGCGGGGACTGCCTGCTCCCAACGTGTCCGGGGCAGCGTGCCGAACTCGGTCAATGTAATCACGCGCGAAGGCGAGGGCGGCCAGGAAGCCTGCCACGTCGAGCGCTGGGACTACGCGGCGGGTACGCATGCGTTCGCGCCGGTCGACAAGACGCTGGTGACGCTTTTATGACCGATGCGTGGGCGGCGTGGGCAGCGTCCCACGCCTTGGAATTGTTCATCGTGCTGCCGCTGCTTGCCGGCGGGGCCGCTTTCTGGATCATGCGCGCTTACGTCGGCCGGCCCCGGCGGGCCCGCCAGGCGATCTACGCATCGTCCCTGGCCGTGTGGTTGTTGCTGTTCCTGGGGCTGGCGATGGCAGTGCAGCGCCAGGGCGGCATCGTCGCGTTCGATGGCGCTTTGGCCGATGCCCTGAGCATGACCATGGATACCTCGCTGCTGTGGCTGCTGTCCTGGTTCACCTATCTGGGCGACCGCAATTTCCTGACGGTGCTGAGCGTGCTGATGACGCTCTATCTGCTCTGGACAGGCTGGTGGCGGCTGGCGGCGTTCTGCGCGATTGCCACCGGCGTGGGCGGCGCGATCAACTGGTTGCTCAAGCACACCTTTGAACGGGTGCGGCCGGAACACGATCACGGTTACGCCACGGTGGCTGGGTGGAGTTTCCCCAGCGGCCATGCGTCGGCCGCGATGGCCGTCTACGGCACGGCCTGCTACCTGGTGTGGCGGCTGGCACCGCCCGCCTGGCGATGGCCTTGCGTGGCGGTCTCTGCCGCGCTGATCATGGCGATCGGGCTCAGCCGCATCCTGCTGCAAGTCCATTTCGCCAGCGACGTCGTGGCGGGCCTGGCGGTCAGCCTGGCCTGGCTGTCGGTGTGCGTGGCGGTGGCCGAACGCCACTGCACGTCACGCCGGGCAGAGCAAGACCTTCAGTAGCCGCGCGCCTGCGTCGTCCGACGCTCCGCTCAGGACGGGGGTGTAGCGTCCGCCCGCCCCGGCAATCGCCAGGCCCAGGCGTCGCGCCTGCTCGGCGGGGGGAGGTGCCAGGTCGATGATCTGCTTGCCAGCGACAAGCGCCGTGACTTCGCCGTCGCTGAAGCGTTCCAGCGTACGGTCGATCTCGCGTTCCCGCGGCAGCGCCAGCACGATAGTGTCTGATTCCGCTAGGGCCTCGCGGGCCGAGGTGGCCAGCGTGGCCGAACCGCGGAAGTCCTCGCAGCGTTCGGGATCGATGTCGTAGACGGTCAACGCGATGTCCGGCTCGGCCTCCAGCAGGCGCCGGGCGGCCAGGGTGCCGGTGACGCCCATCCCCACGATGCTGATGCGCGGGCTCATGGCTTCGGCACGGACCACGTGCTCACGATATGGGCCAGGGGCTCGTCCGAGCCTTCACCGGTCAGGATGACTTCGCCGGCGGACAGGCGTCCCACCTTCAGCAAGCGGGCGTCGGCATAAATTGCGCCGGCGGGGCTCTTGCGCAGGAAATTGATGGTCAGGCTGGCCGTCACCGCGTGCGCCTGGCCGGTCGCGCCCACCACGGCGGCATACATGGCCAGGTCGGCCAGGCCCATCAGCATGGGGCCCGCCACGATGCCGCCCAGTCGCTGGTGCGCGTCCCGGGCCGGCAGCACGGCACGCGCCGTGCCGCGGCCGATACGCAGGATGTCGATCCCCAGCAGCAGCGAAAAGGGATGCTGGTCGGCCAGCAGGATGTGGAAGTCGGCCAGGCTGATCAGCGGGGCGTCGCTATCGGCGGCCAGGACGGTTGCGGTCATCGTTGCTCCAGGGCGAGGCAGTAGTTGTCCAGCAACGCGTCCGCGTGCTGGCCCAGGGATTTCAGGCGATGGGTGTGCAGCAGCAGCAACAGCCCCATCAGGTACGTGAAAAGATTCATCTGCTCGATCTCCACGGTCGGGCTGTCCCAGCCTTTGGTGCGCGCAAGCGCGCCGCCCAGCAGGTCCACGCACTGGCGCAGCCGGGCGTTGAGCTTTTCGTCCATTTCTCGGCCGAGGCCGCGCGGCCCCAGCCCCTGGAACAGATACATGCCCAGGGAAAAATCGGTCTGCCGCTCGGCGTAGTAGCCGAAGAAGGCGCGGATCGTGCGCCGCGCGGCAGCCGGCGCATCGCCGGTGCCCGCCGCCTCGGCCAAGTGCGCGTGCAGCCGTTGCAGCGATTCATCGAGCAGCGCGCCGTAGATGGTCTCCTTGCCGGCGAACCAGGGGTAGATGGCGCCGGTGGTGCAGCCGGCCTCCTTGGCGATCGCCCGGATCGTGGTCTTCTCCAGCCCGTCGCGCTCGAACACGCGTTGCGCGGCGTCCAGGATCAACTGGCGGCGCAGGGCGCTCAGGCGTTCATTGCGGTCGGTACGGGCGGTCGGGGAGGGCATGTGGGGCACGGCAGCAGCACGGGAACAGGCTCGATAATATCGACGATTTTTATTAATAACAATGTTATTGGGTGTTCCTCTACGGGCTACGCCAGGCCGGTGGCCCACAGGGTGGGCGAGCCAGGCTTACAGCGAAAAGCGCGCCGAAGCCGGTCAGAAAGCCGGTTGAAAGCGGCAGGCTAAAATGGCCTGAATAATTAGGGGCAGGGCTGAAAGTCGCATGGATACGGGCTTGCCTGTTTAGCTAAGGGAAAGCCCTAGCAGCTTTGGCGCCATGTCCGCGCGATGTTGCAAGATCCCAACAGGGGTGCCGCAAACCTGCACTTTTCTGACTCCGACCATAGCCAGTCCCCCCGATTTTTGATGCAATAGCGTCAACTTCCCTTCGCGGAGTTAGGGGGGCGGCAGGCTGGTTTGCTGGATTGCTGCTCTTGTCACTCAAATCAACGGAGATTTCTTAAATGAAAAAGACTCTGCTCGCTGCCGCCCTGCTCGCCGGTTTCGCCGGTGTCGCCCAGGCAGAAACGTCTGTCACCCTGTACGGTATTATCGACACGGGTATCGGCTACAACAAGGTCAAGGCGGATGGCTACAGCGCCAGCCGCATCGGCATGATCAACGGCGTGCAGAACGGTTCGCGTTGGGGCCTGCGTGGTTCGGAAGATCTGGGTGACGGCCTGCGCGCTGTTTTCCAACTGGAATCCGGCTTTGATTCGGGCAACGGCTCGTCCGCTCAAGGTGGCCGTCTGTTCGGTCGTCAAGCTACCGTCGGTCTGGCCAGCGACAGCTGGGGTCAACTGGACTTCGGTCGCCAAACCAACATCGCGTCGAAGTACTTCGGCTCGATCGATCCGTTCGGCGCTGGCTTCGGTCAAGCTAACATCGGCGTTGGCCTGAGCTCGACCAACACCGTTCGCTACGACAACATGGTCCTGTACCAAACCCCGTCGTTCAGCGGCTTCCAATTCGGCGTCGGCTACTCGTTTAGCGCCGATGACACGAAGGATGGTCGTGAAAACCCGATCACCGGCGTTCGCCCGGCTGCCCAAACTGGCTTCCGTACTGCCGACAACACCCGTGCCATCACGGCTGGTCTGCGCTACGTCAACGGCCCGTTGAACGTTGCTCTGTCGTACGACCAACTGAATGCTTCGAACAACCTGCCGCAAGCTGCCGTGGACGCAACCCCGCGCTCCTACGTCATCGGCGGTTCGTATGACTTCGAAGTGGTCAAGCTGGCTCTGGCCTACGGTCGCACGACCGACGGCTGGTTCGGCGGCCAAAGCGCCCCGAACGGCGCTGGCATCACCGGCTTCGGCGGCAGCGTTTTTGCTGACGGCTTCAAGGCCAATTCGTACTTGGTCGGCCTGTCCGCCCCGATCGGCGGCGCAAGCAGCCTGTTCGGTTCGTGGCAAATGGTTGACCCCAGCAACAACAAGCTGACCAACATCGCTGGTGCTGACGAGACGATGAACGTCTTCTCGCTGGGCTACACCTACGACCTGTCCAAGCGCACCAACCTGTACGCCTACGGTTCGTACGCCAAGAACTACGCCTTCATCGACGACGCCAAGTCGACCGCTGTCGGCGTCGGTATCCGCCACCGCTTCTAATCCAACGCAGGGCGCAAGCCCTGTCTGGATTCAAAGCGCAAGCGAACGAACGGGCTTCGGCCCGTTCGTATAAAGCCACCTTCAGGGGTGGCTTTTTTTTGTTCTAAAGTCTGATTTTTCGCATTACGCGGGTGCTTGTCAGTAGAGTCCTGTATCCTTGCAACTCTGTCTCGAAAACTGCCATTGTTCCATTTGAGGAATGCAGTCTTTCACCTGCTATTCAAGCTACAGAGTTCAGCCAGAAGTAACCACGCGAATGCTACAATCCTAAGGTTTGCGCATTTGACGGACGCCTGAATGAACCTGCAACAGTATTTTCCCGTCCTGCTGTTTATCGTAGTGGCCACCCTTATCGGGTTCGCGCTTCTAACGGCCGGCTCCCTCCTTGGCCCCCGGCGTCCCTACGCTGAGAAGCTGTCGCCCTACGAGTGCGGCTTCGAAGCGTTTGAAGACGCCCGTATGAAGTTTGACGTGCGCTACTACCTGGTGGCGATTCTGTTCATTCTTTTCGACCTGGAAATCGCGTTCCTGTTCCCGTGGGCCATTGCCCAAGGCACAGTCGGGCTCGTCGGTTTCTGGACGGTCATGGTTTTCCTAGCCGTGTTGACCGTCGGCTTCATCTACGAATGGAAAAAGGGCGCGCTGGATTGGGAATGACCCCTCCGGGTTTTTTCTCAGCACGCTATCAGAGACGAATATGGCTATAGACGGCATTCTCAAGCAAGGGTTCATCACAACCAGCGCCGACAAGTTCCTTAATTGGGCGAAGACCGGCTCCATGTGGCCCATGACCTTCGGTCTGGCCTGTTGCGCGGTCGAGATGATGCACGCGGGCGCGGCCCGCTACGACCTGGACCAGTTCGGCATCATCTTCCGGCCCAGCCCGCGTCAGTCCGATCTGATGATCGTCGCTGGCACGCTGTGCAACAAGATGGCGCCGGCGCTGCGCAAGGTCTATGACCAGATGCCCGAGCCGCGTTGGGTGGTTTCCATGGGCTCCTGTGCCAATGGCGGCGGCTACTACCACTACTCGTATTCGGTGGTTCGTGGCTGCGACCGCATCGTACCGGTAGACGTCTACGTGCCGGGCTGCCCGCCCACGGCCGAGGCGCTGGTCTACGGCTTGCTGCAAATGCAGAACAAGATCCGTCTGACCAACACGATTGCGCGCTGAGCCTTCGCCCCGCCCGGCGGCAGTCGTTGCCGCGGGCCCTGCGAAACCAGCGTATCGGTTCACCTAAGCGTACAAGATGATGACCAGGCTCGAAACCCTGAAAAACAATTTGCAGACCACCCTCGGCGCGGAAATCGCGCTGACCGAGGCGTTGGGCGAGCTGACGCTCGAAGTGCCCGCGCAGCAGTGGTTCTCCGTCTGCAACAAGCTGCGCACCGAAGCCGGCCTGCGCTTTGAAACCTGTATCGACCTCTGTGGCGTCGACTACCTGACCTGGGGCAACGGCACGCGCCAGCTGCCCGAGGAATCCACCGCCAAGATCCACCGCTCGCGCTTTGCCGTGGTGATCCACCTGCTCTCTATCGAGAACAACTGGCGCCTGCGTGTCCGTACCTGGGTCACGGACGACGAATTCCCCGTGGTCGCATCGCTGATGGAATGCTGGCCGGCCGTGGGCTGGTTCGAACGCGAAGCCTTCGACCTGTACGGCATCGTCTTCGAAGGCCACCCGGACCTGCGCCGCATCCTGACCGACTACGGCTTCATCGGCCATCCGTTCCGCAAGGACTTCCCGCTGTCGGGCACCGTAGAAATGCGTTACGACCCCGAACAACGGCGCGTCATTTACCAGCCGGTCACGATCGATCCGCGCGAGATCACCCCGCGCGTGGTGCGCGAAGACTCCTACGGCTTGGGGCGTTAAATCATGGCAGAAATCAAGAACTACACGCTCAACTTCGGTCCTCAGCATCCGGCCGCGCACGGTGTGTTGCGCCTGGTGCTGGAACTGGACGGCGAAGTCATCCAGCGTGCCGACCCGCACATCGGCCTGTTGCACCGCGCCACCGAAAAGCTGGCCGAGCACAAGACCTACATCCAGGCGCTGCCCTACATGGACCGCCTGGACTACGTGTCCATGATGTGCAACGAGCACGCCTATGTCATGGCCATCGAAAAGCTGCTGGGCGTCGAAGCCCCGCTGCGCGCCCAGTACATCCGCGTCATGTTCGACGAGATCACGCGTCTCTTGAACCACCTGATGTCGCTGGGTTCGCACGCGCTGGACGTGGGCGCCATGGCGGTGTTCCTGTACGCCTTCCGTGAACGCGAAGACCTGATGGACTGCTACGAAGCGGTCTCGGGCGCGCGCATGCACGCGGCCTACTACCGCCCAGGCGGCGTCTACCGCGATCTGCCGGACACGATGCCGCAGTACGGCGACACCAGCAAGTACCGTGGCGACAAAGAAATGCGCATCATGAATGACGCGCGTTCGGGCTCGCTCCTGGACTTCATCGAAGACTTCACCAACCGCTTCCCGGCCTGCGTCGACGAGTACGAAACGCTGCTCACCGACAACCGCATCTGGAAGCAGCGTCTGGTGGGCATCGGCGTGGTCGATCCCGACCGCGCCAAGGCGCTGGGCTTCACCGGCCCGATGCTGCGTGGCTCGGGCGTAGCCTGGGACTTGCGCAAGACGCAGCCCTACGAAGTCTACGATCTGCTCGATTTCGACATCCCCGTGGGTGTCAACGGCGACTGCTACGACCGCTACCTGGTCCGCATCGCTGAAATGCGTGAAAGCAATCGCATCATCCGCCAGTGCGTGGAATGGCTGCGCAACAACCCGGGTCCGGTCATGATCGAGAATCACAAGATCGCCCCGCCCAAGCGCACCGCCATGAAGACCAACATGGAAGAGCTGATTCACCATTTCAAGCTCTTCACCGAAGGTTTCCACGTGCCCCCGGGCGAGGCGTTTGCCTCGGTGGAGCACCCCAAGGGCGAATTCGGCATCTATCTGGTGTCGGATGGCGCCAACAAGCCTTACCGCCTGAAGATTCGGGCCCCCGGCTTTGTCCACCTGCAAGCGCTGGACGAAATGTCGCGCGGTCACATGATCGCCGACGCCGTCACCATCATTGGTACGCAGGACATCGTTTTCGGCGAGATCGATCGCTGATCCGCCCAGACAGTCACGAGCACGCCCGCATAACCCGGATTCAAACTATGCTGCTTTCCGAACAGGCCTACCAGAAAATCGACCGAGAACTCGCGAAGTTCCCGGCCGACCAGCGGCAGTCCGCCATCATGGCCTCGCTTGCCATCGCGCAAGAAGAGAAGGGCTGGTTGGCTACCGAAACTATTGAAGATGTGGCCAATTACATTGGCGTCCCGCCCATTGCGGTGCAGGAAGTCGCCACGTTCTACAACATGTTCGACGTCAAGCCCGTCGGCAAGAACAAGATCGCCGTCTGCACCAACTTGCCCTGTGCCTTGCGCGATGGCGACCGTGCCGGCGAATACCTCAAGCGCAAGCTGGGTGTCGACTACCGTCAAACCACCGCCGACGGCCAGTTCACGCTGGTTGAAGGCGAATGCATGGGCGCTTGCGGCGATTCCCCCGTGCTGATCGTGAACAACAAGCATATGTGCGTGCGCATGACCGACGAGAAGCTGGACGCGCTGGTCGCGGCCCTCAAGGTGCAAGGAGAGTCGGCATGAACGCGCCCGACCTGTACAAGCAGTTCGCGCAAGGGTTGGATCCCAACCCGCTGAACGACGTGTCCAACTCGATGTGCCTGCACGGCCGGCACATCCAGCCGCAGATCATGGCGGACGTCGACGGCGAGAACTGGCGCCTGGCCGACTACGTCAAGCGCGGCGGCTACGAAGCCCTGAAGAAGATCCTCACTACCGGCCTGAAGCCGGAAGACGTGATCGCCGAAGTCAAGGCGTCGGGTCTGCGCGGCCGTGGCGGCGCGGGCTTCCCGACCGGCCTGAAGTGGAGCTTCATGCCGCGCGCGTTCCCCGGCCAGAAGTACCTCGTCTGCAACTCGGACGAAGGCGAGCCGGGCACGTTCAAGGACCGCGACATCCTGCGCTTCAATCCGCATATCGTGATTGAAGGCATGGCGATCGCGGCCTACGCCATGGGCATCAGCGTCGGCTACAACTACATCCACGGCGAAATCTTCGAAGTCTATGAGCGCTTCGAAGAAGCGCTTGAAGAGGCGCGCGCCGCCGGCTTCCTGGGCGACAAGCTGCTGGGTTCGGATTTCAGCTTCCAGTTGCACGCGTTCCACGGCTACGGCGCCTACATCTGCGGCGAAGAAACCGCGCTGCTGGAATCGCTGGAAGGCAAGAAGGGCCAACCGCGCTTCAAGCCGCCGTTCCCGGCCAGCTTCGGCCTGTACGGCAAGCCCACCACGATCAACAACACCGAAACGTTCGCGGCGGTGCCGTGGATCATCCGCAACAGCGGCCAGGCCTACCTGGAAGTCGGCAAGCCGAACAACGGCGGCACCAAGCTGTTCTCGATCACCGGCGACGTCGAACGTCCCGGCAACTACGAGATCCCGCTGGGCACCCCGTTCTCGACGCTGCTCGAACTGGCAGGCGGCATGCGCGGCGGCAAGAAGCTGAAGGCCGTGATCCCTGGCGGATCCAGCGCCCCGGTGCTGCCGGCCGACATCATCATGGAATGCACGATGGACTATGACTCCATCGCCAAGGCCGGCTCGATGCTCGGTTCTGGCGCTGTGATCGTCATGGACGAAACGCGCTGCATGGTGAAGTCGCTCTTGCGCCTGTCGTACTTCTATTTCGAGGAAAGCTGCGGCCAGTGCACGCCGTGCCGCGAAGGCACCGGCTGGCTCTACCGCATGGTGCATCGCATCGAAAACGGTCACGGCCGTCCGGAAGATCTGGACTTGCTGGACAACGTGGCAGGCAACATCATGGGCCGCACCATCTGCGCCCTGGGTGACGCCGCCGCCATGCCCGTCCGTGGCTTCCTCAAGCATTTTCGCGACGAATTCGCGCACCACATCGAGCATAAGTCTTGTGTGGTCCCGCAATATCTGTAGGTCTCAGGAACAGCAATGGTTGAACTAACCGTCGACGGCAATCAGGTCGAAGTGCCCGAAGGCAGCATGGTCATGCATGCCGCTCAGAAAGTCGGGCTTTACGTGCCGCATTTCTGCTACCACAAGAAACTGTCCATCGCGGCCAACTGCCGGATGTGCCTGGTTGAAGTGGAAAAAGCGCCCAAGGCGTTGCCCGCCTGCGCCACGCCCGTGACCAACGGCATGGTCGTCCACACCTGCTCTGAGAAGGCTCGCGCCGCTCAGAAGTCGGTGATGGAATTCTTGCTCATCAATCACCCGCTCGACTGCCCGATCTGCGATCAGGGCGGCGAATGCCAGCTGCAGGATCTGGCCGTGGGCTACGGTGGCTCGTCCTCGCGTTATCAAGAGGAAAAGCGCGTCGTTTTCCACAAGGACCTGGGTCCGCTGGTTTCCGCCGAGGAAATGAGCCGCTGCATCCACTGCACCCGCTGCGTGCGCTTCGGACAGGAAATCGCCGGCGTCATGGAGCTCGGCATGCTGGGCCGTGGCGAACACTCCGAGATCACGACCTTCGTGGGCCGCTCGATCGAGTCCGAACTGTCGGGCAACATGATCGACATCTGTCCGGTGGGCGCGCTGACCTCCAAGCCCTTCCGCTACAGCGCCCGCACCTGGGAACTGGCTCGCCGCCGTTCGGTCAGCCCGCACGACAGCCTGGGCGCCAACCTGGTGGTCCAGGTCAAGGGCGACCGCGTGATGCGCGTGGTTCCGTTCGAAGACGAAGCCGTCAACGAATGCTGGATCAGCGACCGCGACCGCTTCTCGTACGAAGGCTTAAACAGCGACGACCGCCTGTCCGCCCCGATGATCAAGGGCACGGACGGCAAGTGGCAGGAAGCCTCGTGGGCCGACGCCCTGCAAGCCGTGGCCCAAGGCCTGTCGCGTGTGCGTGACAGCTTCGGCGCCGGCCAGATCGGCGCGCTGGCGTCGGAATACGCCACCACCGAAGAATATGCGCTGCTGGGCCGCCTGGTCCGCGCGCTGGGCTCCGAGAACATCGACTTCCGCCTGCGCCAGACCGATCCGGCGTTCGACGCCGCTCTGACCGGCGCACCGTGGCTGGGCATGCCCATCGCCGAACTCGACAACCTGGACCGCGTCCTGGTCGTCGGCTCGTTCCTGCGCAAGGACCACCCGCTGATGGCGCAACGCCTGCGCCAGGCTGCCAAGCGCGGTACGCAGATCCTGATGGTCGACAGCGCCGCTGACGATCCTCTGATGCCCGTCGCCGCCCGCATCACCGTTGCACCGTCCGAACTGCCGCGCGCGCTGGCCGAAGTGGCCGTTGCCCTGGCGCAAACCCGCGAACAAGCCGTGCCGGCCGAATTCGCCTCGGTCACCCCGGGCGAGAACGCCAAGATCATTGCCGCGAGCCTGGCTTCCGGCGCCAACACCGCCGTGCTGATGGGCAACCTGGCTGTCGCCAGCGCCCAGGCTTCGACGCTGGCCGCCAACGGCCGCGCCGTGGCTGACCTGGCCGGCGGCAAGTTCGGCTTCCTGACCTCCGGCGGCAACACCGTCGGCGGTTACCTGGCCGGCGCCGTTCCGGGCAAGGGCGGCAAGACCGCCGCCGCCATGCTGGCCGAGCCGCTGAAGGCCTACGTCGTGCTGCACGCCGAGCCGCTGCTGGATGCCGACAACGGCCAGCAAGCCATCGCCGCGCTGCGTGGCGCGCAGTTTGCCGTCGCCCTGACGCCGTACCGTTCGGCCGCTGCCGAATGGGCCGACGTCATGCTGCCGGTGTCGCCGTTCACCGAAACCTCGGGTACGTTCGTCAACGCGCAAGGCCTGGCCCAGAGCTTCAAGGGCACGGTCACGCCGTTGGGCCAGACGCGCCCGGGCTGGAAGGTCCTGCGCGTGCTGGGCAACGTCCTGCACCTGGCTGGCTTTGACGACGAGACCTCCGAATCCGTGCGCGACGCCGCGCTGGCCGGCGGCATCGAAGGCCGCTTGTCCAACGACTTCAAGGCGCCGTTGGGCCTGGGCCAAGCCGCAAGCGGCCTGGAACGCGTGGCTGACGTGCCGATCTACCGCACCGACGCCATGGTCCGCCGTTCGGAGCCGCTGCAAGCGTCCCCGGCCTCGAAGAAGCCGGCTGCCGCCATGAACGGCCGCACGCTCGCCAGCCTCGGCCTGACGGCCGGCGTGAAGGTGCGCGTCGCGGGTGCGCAAGGCGCCGTTGAACTCGAAACCGTGCAGGATGATGCCGTGGCCGATCGCGCCGTGCGCATTTCCGCAGCCTTTGAAAACACCGCAGCCCTGGGTGGCGCATTCGGTCAACTCAGCGTGGAGCGTGCCTGATGGAATGGCTTAATGTTCTTGAGAGCCACGGGCAGGCATTGCTGGGCCCGACGGTCTGGATGGTCCTCTGGACCCTCATCAAGATTGTGATCATCGCCGTGCCGATCATTCTGTGCGTCGCGTACCTGACGTACTGGGAACGCAAGATGATCGGCGCCATGCACGTGCGCGTGGGCCCGAACCGCGTGGGTTTCAAGGGGTTGCTGCAACCGTTTGCCGACGTGTTCAAGCTGTTGACGAAGGAAGTCGTCGTCCCCAGCCAGGCCAACAAGGTGCTGTTCGTCGTGGCCCCAGTGGTCACGCTGATGCCCGCGCTGGCCGCCTGGGCCGTCGTGCCCTTCGGTCCCGAAATCGTGCTGGCCAACGTCAACGCCGGCCTGCTGTACATCATGGCCATCACGTCCATCGGCGTGTATGGCGTGATCGTGGCGGGCTGGGCGTCGAACTCCAAGTACGCGTTCCTGGGCGCCTTGCGCGCCTCGGCGCAGATGCTGTCGTACGAACTGGCCATCGGCTTCGTGCTGGTAACGGTGCTGCTGGTGTCGGGCAGCTTGAACATGTCCGAGATCGTCAACGTCCAGAACCGCGGCTGGTTTGCCGACAAGGGCCTGACGTTCATGTCGTGGAACTGGCTGCCGCTGTTGCCGCTGTTCGTGATCTACGTCGTCGCCATCGTCGCCGAAACCAACCGCCACCCGTTCGACGTGGTGGAAGGCGAATCGGAAATCGTGGCCGGCCACATGGTCGAGTACTCGGGTATGGCCTTCGCCCTGTTCTTCCTGGGTGAATACGCCAACATGATCCTGCTGTCCTGCATGGCGTCGATCATGTTCCTGGGCGGCTGGGCTTCCCCGATCGACATTGCGCCGCTGACCTGGATCCCGGGCTGGATCTGGCTGGGTCTGAAAACGTTCGTCGTGGTCTCGTTGTTCGTGTGGTTCCGGGCGTCGTTCCCGCGTTACCGCTATGACCAGATCATGCGTTTGGGTTGGAAAATCTTCATCCCGCTGACCGGCGTTTGGCTGGTCGTGGTGGCGATCTGGATGCAGACGCCCTGGAACATTTGGCGCTAAGCCGCCAGGCAGAGGCAGGATATGGAAGCGATCAAAGATTTCTTCGGCAGTCTGATGCTGACCGAGTTGCTCAAGGGCATGCGCCTGACGGGCAAGTACTTTTTCAAGCGCAAGGTCACCTTGCGTTATCCGCAGGAAAAGACGCCTACGTCGGCGCGTTTCCGCGGCCTGCACGCATTGCGCCGCTACCCCAACGGGGAAGAGCGCTGCATCGCGTGCAAGCTGTGCGAAGCCGTGTGCCCGGCCTTGGCGATCACCATTGAATCGGAACAGCGCGATGACGGCTCCCGCCGCACCACGCGTTACGACATCGATCTGACCAAGTGCATTTTCTGCGGCTTCTGTGAGGAAAGCTGCCCCGTGGACTCGATCGTGGAAACCCATATCCACGAATACCACGGTGAAAAGCGCGGCGACCTGTATTTCACCAAAGACATGCTGCTCGCCGTGGGCGACCGCTACGAAGCTGACATCGCCCGCCGCCGGGCCGACGACGCTCCTTACCGTTGAAGCCCAGGGTCTGATCCATGACTTTTACCACTGTCCTTTTCTACATACTGGCCGCCGTGCTGGTGATCGCGGCGTTCCGCGTGATCACCGCGCGCAGTCCGGTCACCGCTGTTCTGCACTTGATCCTGGCGTTCTCCAACGCCGCCATGCTGTGGATGTTGTTGGGCGCCGAATTCCTGGCGCTGCTGCTGGTGCTGGTGTACGTGGGCGCCGTGATGGTGCTCTTCCTCTTCGTCGTGATGATGCTGGATATCCGCATGGACACCATGCGCCAGGGCATGAAGACCTACCTGCCTTTGGGCCTGGTGATTGGTCTGGTGCTGGTGCTGGAAATGTCGTTCGTGCTGGGTTCCACCTGGTACGGCTCGGGCCCGCAAGCCCCGGTCGCCGGCGACTACAACAACGCCCGCGCGCTGGGCGAAGTGATGTACACGCAATACGTCTACGCCATTGAAGTCGGCGCCGCGCTGCTGCTGGTGGGTATGGTCG
Source organism: Achromobacter sp. 18P8.1.1 (assembly GCF_057799415.1). Taxonomy (NCBI): domain Bacteria; kingdom Pseudomonadati; phylum Pseudomonadota; class Betaproteobacteria; order Burkholderiales; family Alcaligenaceae; genus Achromobacter; species Achromobacter sp. 18P8.1.1. The sequence goes on from NZ_JBYOKH010000068.1 coordinate 18,537, forward strand.
CCGCGATTGCGCTGACCCTGCGCCGCCGCCGCGACGTGAAGTACAACGACCCGGTGGCCGCGGTGCGCGTCCGTGCGAAGGATCGTTTCCGCATGGTGGACATGCCCGCCCAGAGCGACCGTGCCCAGGCCAAGCGCGACGCCGCGAACGGCGTTGCCGCTGCGCCCCAAGGAGAAAAAGAATGACGCTGACGCTGGCCCACTATCTGATCCTCGGGGCGATCCTGTTCGCCATCGGGATCTTCGGCATCTTCCTGAACCGCCGCAACCTGATCATTCTCTTGATGTCCATCGAGCTCGTGCTCCTGGCCGTCAACATGAACTTCGTGGCGTTCTCCAGCTGGTTCGGCGACACCGCCGGCCAGGTGTTCGTGTTCTTCATCCTGACCGTGGCCGCCGCTGAAGCGGCGATCGGCCTGGCCATCCTGGTGCTGCTGTTCCGCAACCTGAACACGATCAACGTTGACGAACTCGATCGCCTGAAGGGCTGACGGGGTATTGGAAGAAAATGTCTAGCTCACCCAATCTCTACTTGCTCATCGCGCTGGCACCGCTGGCCGGAGCAATTCTCGCGGGCCTTTTTGGCACCGGCTTCCTGGGCCGTCCGATCGGCCGTCGTGCCTCGCACGTCATCACCATCCTGGGCGTGCTCATCTCCGCCATCGGTTCGGTGGTGGTGCTGGCCGACGTGCTGAACGGCCTGCGCTTTGACGGCGCGGTCTACACCTGGAGCCTCATCGGCCAGACCAAGCTGGAAATCGGCTTCCTGATCGATCCGCTGTCGGCCATGATGATGGTCGTGGTGACCTCCGTGTCGCTGATGGTGCACATCTACACCATCGGCTACATGGCGGATGATCCCGGCTACCAGCGCTTCTTCTCGTACATCTCGCTGTTCACGTTCTCCATGCTGATGCTGGTGATGTCGAACAACATGGTGCAGCTGTTCTTCGGCTGGGAAGCGGTGGGCCTGGTGTCGTACCTGCTGATCGGTTTCTGGTACACCCGCCCGACGGCCATCTTCGCCAACATGAAGGCGTTCCTGATCAACCGCGTCGGCGACTTCGGCTTCGTGCTGGGCATCGGCCTGTTGTTCGCGTACGCCGGCACGATGCACTACGGCGAAGTGTTCGCCCAAGCCGACAAGCTGGCCGCGATGACCCTGCCGGGCTCGGACTGGATGCTGCTGACGGTGGCGTGTATCTGCCTGTTCATCGGCGCCATGGGCAAATCGGCGCAGGTCCCCCTGCACGCCTGGCTGCCCGACTCGATGGAAGGCCCGACCCCGATCTCCGCGCTGATCCACGCCGCCACCATGGTGACGGCCGGCATCTTCATGGTCGCGCGCTTCTCGCCGCTGTTCGAACTGTCGGACGTGGCGCTGTCGTTCATCATCGTGATCGGCGCCATCGGCGCACTGTTCCTGGGCATCCTGGGCATCATCCAGACCGACATCAAGCGCGTCGTCGCGTACTCCACGCTGTCGCAGCTGGGCTACATGACGGTTGCGCTCGGCGCATCGGCCTACTCGGTGGCGATCTTCCACCTGATGACCCACGCGTTCTTCAAGGCGCTGCTGTTCCTGGGCGCGGGTTCGGTCATCATCGGCATGCACCACGACCAGGACATCCGCAACATGGGCGGCCTGCGCAAGTACATGCCCATCACCTGGATCACCTTCCTGCTGGGCACGCTGGCCCTGGTCGGCACGCCGTTCTTCTCGGGTTTCTACTCGAAGGAAAACATCATCGAAGCCGCCGGCCACGCTAACGTCTGGGGCGCAAGCTTCGCGTACTACGCCGTGCTGATCGGTGTGTTCGTGACCTCGCTGTACTCGTTCCGCGTGTACTTCCTGGTCTTCCACGGCAAGGAACGCTTCGACACCAGCGACCACGGCCACGGCCATGGCCACGACGACCATGCTCATGATGACCACGATCACGGCCACGGCCATCATGGCGGCAAGCCCCATGAGTCGCCCTGGGTGGTCACGCTGCCGCTGATCCTGCTGGCGATTCCGTCGGTGCTGGTTGGCGCCTGGGCGGTCGACCCGATGCTGTTCGGCAAGTTCTTCAACGGTGTGATCACGGTGCTGCCGCAGCATCCGGCCATGCACGAACTGAACGAAGAGTGGCACGGCTGGGTCGCCTATGGCCTGCATGCCTTCCAGACCCTGCCGTTCTGGCTGGTCGTGGCAGGTTTCGTCATCGCCTGGTATTGCTACCTGATCAACCCCAAGGTTCCGGCCGCGATCAAGTCCAGCCTGTCTGGCGTGAACAAGGTGCTTGAGAACAAGTACTACGTGGACTGGGTCAACGAGCAGATCATCGCTCGCGGCATGCGTGCCCTGGGCCGTGGCCTGTGGAATACCGGCGACCGCGGCATCATCGACGGTTTGCTGGTCAACGGTAGCGCCCGCGTGGTGGGCTGGGTGGCTGCGGTCAGCCGCCACCTGCAGTCCGGCTTCATCTATCACTACGCGTTCGCGATGATCATCGGCATCATGGCGCTGGTGACTTTCTTTGTGCTGATTCCCCAATGATGGCAAGCGAGATGGCATCCAACACTTTCCCCTGGCTCACGCTTGCGATCTTTGTCCCGATCGTATTCGGCCTGCTGGTGCTGGCGGTGGGCCGTGACGACCGTCCCGGTCTGACGCGCGGCCTGTCGCTCGCCGGCGCCGTTGCCGGTTTCCTCGTCACGATTCCGCTCTACACCGGTTTTGACAACACCACGGCCGCCATGCAGTTCGTGGAGAAGGCTTCCTGGATTGAAGCCTTCAACGTCAACTACCACCTGGGCATCGACGGCATTTCGCTGTGGTTCGTCCTCCTGACCGCGTTCATCACCATCATCGTGGTGCTGGCCGGCTGGGAAGTCATCACCAGCCGCGTGGCGCAGTACATGGCCGCCTTCCTGATCCTGTCGGGTCTGATGGTGGGTGTGTTCGCCGCGCTGGACGGCATGCTGTTCTACGTGTTCTTCGAAGCCACGCTGATCCCGATGTACATCATCATCGGTGCGTGGGGCGGCGATAACCGTATCTACGCAGCGTTCAAGTTCTTCCTGTACACGCTGATGGGCTCTCTGTTGACCCTGATCGCGTTCATCTACCTGTGGCACGCCTCGGGTGGTTCGTTCGACATCCTGACCTGGCACAAGGTCAAGCTGGGCCAGACCGAGCAGATCCTGATCTTCGTGGCGCTGCTGGCGGCTTTCGCGGTGAAGGTGCCGATGTGGCCTGTCCACACGTGGTTGCCGGACGTTCACGTTGAAGCGCCCACGGGCGGCTCCATCGTGCTGGCTGCGATCATGCTGAAGCTGGGCGCCTACGGTTTCCTGCGCTTCTCGCTGCCGATAACGCCGGACGCTTCGCACAGCCTGGCTGGCCTGATGATCACGCTGTCGCTCGTCGCGGTGATCTACATCGGCCTGGTGGCGATCATCCAGGAAGACATGAAGAAGCTGGTGGCCTATTCGTCCGTGGCCCACATGGGTTTCGTGACGCTGGGCTTCTTCATCTTCAACACGGCCGGCGTTGAAGGCGCCATCGTGCAGATGATCTCCCACGGCTTCGTGTCCGGCGCCATGTTCATGTGTATCGGCGTCCTGTACGACCGCATGCACTCGCGCCGCATCGCCGATTACGGCGGTGTGGTCAACGTGATGCCGCGCTTCGCCACGTTCTTCATCCTGTTCTCGATGGCCAACAGCGGCCTGCCGGCCACCAGCGGTTTCGTCGGCGAGTTCATGGTGATCATGGGCGCGGTCGAGCACAACTTCTGGATCGGTCTGTTGGCGGCTACCGCCCTGATCCTGGGTGCTTCGTATTCGCTGTGGATGGTCAAGCGCGTGGTCCTGGGCGACATCGCCAATGACCATGTGCGCGAACTGACCGATATCAACCGCCGCGAATTTGTGATTCTTGGCGTGATGGCGATCGCCGTGTTGTACATGGGGATCTATCCCAAGCCCTTCACCGACGTGATGCACGTGTCGGTCGAGGCCCTGCTGCAACACGTTGCCGTCTCGAAACTGTAAGACAAGACAATGATGCAATCCCAAATCGATTTCGCCCTGGCGACACCGGAAATCCTTCTGCTGGTTTTCGGCCTGGCTATCCTGCTCGTCGACGCGGTCAGCAATCACCCTGAGCGCAAGCCGACGTTCCTGCTGACCCTGCTGGCCTTGGGCGTGCTGACCGTCGTGTCGGCCGTGCAATGGAAGAATGGCGTTGCGGGCGCGACGTTCCACGGGCTGTACGTCACCGACGAACTGTCGCACCTGCTGAAGATCGCGTCCTACATCGCCGTGGGTGCCACCCTGGTCTACGGCCGCGTGTATGCGCAAGTCCGCGACATGCTCAAGGGCGGCGAGCTCTATGTTCTGACGCTCTTCGCGCTGCTGGGCCAGATGGTCATGATCTCCTCCGGGAACCTGATCTCGATCTACCTCGGCCTGGAACTGATGTCGCTGGCGCTGTACGCGCTGATCGCCCTGCGTCGCGACGACGTCGTGGCCACCGAAGCCGCCATGAAGTACTTCGTGCTGGGCGCGCTGGCCTCGGGCTTCCTGCTGTATGGCATGTCGATGGTCTACGGCTCCACGGGTCACCTGGACCTGGCTGAAATCTCCAAGGTCATCGCCGCCGGCAAGGCCGAAAAGATGGCGCTGGTGTTCGGCATCGTGTTCCTGGTGTCGGGCCTGGCATTCAAGCTGGGTGCGGTTCCGTTCCACATGTGGGTGCCGGACGTCTACCAGGGTTCGCCGACCGCGGTCACGCTGATCCTGGGCGGCGCGCCCAAGCTGGCGGCCTTCGCCATCACGCTGCGCCTGCTGGTGGACGGCCTCCATGGCCTGGCCGCCGACTGGCAGCCGATGCTGATGATCCTGGCTGTGCTGTCGCTGGCCATCGGCAACCTGACCGCCATTGCGCAGACCAACTTCAAGCGCATGTTGGCGTACTCGACCATCTCGCACATGGGCTTCGTGCTGCTGGGCCTGATGTCGGGTTCCGTCGCCGGCAAGCCGGAACTGTCGTCCGCCGCCTACGGCGCGTCGCTGTTCTACATGCTGACCTATGTCCTGACCACGCTGGCCAGCTTCGGCATCGTGCTGCTGCTGTCGCGCCAGGGCTTTGAGTGCGAGCAGATCGACGACCTGAAGGGCCTGAACCGCCGTAGCCCGTGGCACGCCGCCATCGTGCTGCTGCTGATGTTCTCGCTGGCCGGCATTCCGCCGCTGGTGGGCTTCTACGCCAAGCTGGCCGTGCTGCAAGCACTGATCAGCGCCGGCCACGTGACGCTGGCCGTGATCGCGGTGCTGTTCTCGCTGATCGGCGCGTTCTACTACCTGCGTGTCGTCAAGGTCGTGTACTTCGACGAGCCGGCGGCCAACGCTGCACCGATCGCCGCCACCTGCAGCCAACGCGGCCTGCTGTCGATCAACGGCGCCATGATGCTGGTGCTGGGCCTGCTGCCGGGCGGCCTGATGGCGCTGTGCGTCCAGGCCATCCGTTCGTCGCTGAGCCTGTAAGCGGATACCAGCCATGAACCAGACGCTGGCGGTATGGCTGTTGATTGCGCTGGCTTTGGTCAGCGCGAACCTCCCGTTCCTGACGGAGCGGGTGTTCGCCGTCCTGCCCTGGAAGCAGGGCGGGGAAGCCGCGATCAAGCCGTTCTGGCTGCGTCTGCTTGAAGTGCTGGTGTTCTACGCCATTGTCGGCGCACTGGGGTTTGCGTTCGAATCCACATTGGGCAACCGCTTTGCCCAAACCTGGGAGTTCTACGCAATTACCCTGAGCTTGTTCCTGGTGCTGGCCTATCCGGGCTTCGTGTACCGCTACTTGTTCAAACGGCATCCTCGTCTGCGCACCTGAAGGCCCGCCAAGCCACCAAACGCCCCGTCAGGGGCGTTTTTCTTTTGGGTCCGTGAAATGCGCTTGATCGCGGCCAAAAACGCTTGGTGGCGTTTCCAGGCATGCCTCTAGCGGTACCGGATTTGGCCCTTCGTATTGTGAGATCCGTCACTGTTAAGTTCCGTTATAAAGCGCGATTAATAACGAACGTGCATCCATAAGTGTTGTTTTTTCATCTTTAGCATGAGGGAAATGCTTTCATTCAGGTTTCATTCAGTGGGCAGGATCAAAATCGCAACCGGTAAAAAAACAAGAATCGTTGCTATTCATATTCTGGAGAAGCTGGTTTGAAGCCCCAAGATTCGTATTCGCTGAATACGCTCACTACCTCGCTGGCCGCCGCCATCGCCGCGCCCGCCCTGTTCATCAGTCCCTACGCCGCCGCGCAGTCTGCGGATTCGGGCGTGACGCAGCTTGCCCCGGTACGGGTGGAAGGCGAAGGGTCTTCCTACCAGACCAGCACGGTGCCGTCGCCTAAGATGACCGCACCCTTGCTGGACACCCCGCGCACGGTGCAGGTCGTGCCCAAGCAGGTGATCCAGGATCAGGCGGCGTCCACGTTGCAAGACGTGCTGCGCAATTCGCCTGGCATCACGTTCGGTGCCGGCGAGGGTGGCCGCCCGGGGGGCGACCTGCCGATCATCCGTGGCCAGAATGCCGCCGGCAGCCTGTTCCTGGACGGCATCCGTGATTCCAGCACCCAGGTGCGCGACACCTTCAACCTGGAACAGGTGGAAGTGATCAAGGGCCCGGACTCGGTGTATTCCGGCCGCGGCGGCGCGGGCGGCAGCATCAACATGGTTAGCAAGGCGCCCAAGGCGACGGACTTCACTGAAGCCACGGCCCAGATCGGCACGGACAACAACTACCGCGCCACGATCGACAGCAACTGGCGCCTGGCCGACAAGGCAGCGTTCCGCCTGAACGTGATGGGCAACAAGGGCGATGTGCCGGGCCGCGACGATGCCGTCAATTTCGAGCGCTGGGGCGTGGCGCCGTCGCTGATGCTGGGCGTTGGCACGCCGACCCGCATCACGTTGAGCTACTACCACTACCAAGACGACAGCATGCCGGATTACTCCATTCCGTATGACCCGAAGACGGGCCAGCCGGTGACGGAGACGATGGGCGTGAGCCGCAAGACGTTCTATGGCCTGAAAGGCCGGGACTTCATGAGCACGCGCGACGATGTCGCGACCGTCGATTTCCAGCACGATTTCTCGGACAAGCTGCAGCTGCGCAACGTGACCCGCTATGGCCGCGGCACGACCGATTTCGCCGCCACCAACCCGGACGACAGCAAGGGCAACGTGCCCAACGGCCTGGTCTACCGCGCGTTGAAGTCGGGCTACTACGTCACCAAGAGCTTTGCCAACCAGACGGACCTGACGGGTGAATTCGATACCGGCAGCCTGAAGCACACGTTCGACCTGGGCTTTGAATACAGCAACATCAAGCAGGACAAGGACAGCTATACCCAAAGCATCGCCAACGGTCCAATGGCGTGCAAGGTGAGTGCCACCGACCTGTCCAACCCGGCCTTGTGCGCGTCCCTGTGGAATCCGGATCCGGGCACCGACTATACCGGCCACCTGACCCGCGCCGACAATCCGGCCCGCTACAACACGGACACGGTGGCGTTCTACGGCTTCGACACCATCAAGTTCAACGAGCAATGGCAAGCCAGCCTGGGTGCGCGCTGGGACAACTACCGCACCAGCGGCAGCAACATCGCAAAGGGCCGCAACGATCCGGCGTCCACGCCCGCGTTCTACAGCACCAGCCGCGAAGACAACCTGTTCAACTACCAGGTGGGCCTGGCCTACAAACCCGTGCCCAATGGCACGATCTATGCCACGTACGGCACGTCGTCCACGCCTTCCGCGATCGCAGCCGGCGCCATCAGCGATGCCGCGTCGATCACGAGCTCGTCGCTCGAGCCCGAAAAGAGCCGTACGGTTGAATTGGGCACCAAGTGGCAGGTGTTCGACGACCGCCTGACCCTGTCGGCAGCGGCGTTCCACGACATTCGCAAGAACACCAGCGTGGCCGTGTCCGCCACGGAAGTGTCGCAAGTCGGCGAGGCCAAGGTGCGCGGCATCGAACTGGGTTTCTCGGGCAACATCACGCCCAAGTGGAACGTGTTCGGCGGCTACACCTTCATGGACAGCGAAGTGACCAAGGGCGCCTACAACAGCGGCGCCGTCGGCCAGGACCTGCCCAACACGCCGCGCAACGCCTTCAGCCTGTGGACGACCTACAAGGTGCTGCCCAAGCTGACGGTTGGCGGCGGCGCTTACTACGTGGACAAGCAGTTCGGCAATGCGGATGCCTCGAGCAACGCCGACGGCACGCCCAAGGCGCGCTGGGTCCCGTCGTACTGGCGCTTCGACGCCATGGCCGGCTACGAATTCAACGAGCACTTCTCGGCGCAGTTGAACGTGCTGAACCTGTTTGACGAAACCTACTACACCAAGGCCTACGCGGCGCACTATGCCGCACTGGGCACGGGCCGCGCGGCATTGCTGTCGCTGAAGGTCCGATACTGATCCGCCTTTCACCATGAAAAAAGCCACCGCAAGGTGGCTTTTTTCATGGTGACGATACCGTCTGTGGCCGATCAGCCTTCAAACCAGTTCAGCACGCCGTCCAGGCCCGTCACGTTCAATGCGTAGCGGGTCTGCTCGCGCACCAGCGGCTTGGCGTGATAGGCAACCGGAAAGCCCGCGGCGCCCAGCATCAGAAGGTCGTTGGCGCCGTCGCCCATCGCGATGATCTGCTCTTTCGTGGCGCCATGCGTGCGGGCGAACTCGCGCAGGTAGACGGCTTTGGCGGAGGCGTCGAGGATGTCGCCCACGACCTGGCCGGTCAGCAAGCCGTTGTCGATCTCCAGCGTGTTGGCGTGCGCGCTGTCGAGCTTTAACCGTTCGCGCAGGCGGTCGGTGAAGAAGGTGAAGCCGCCGGAGACCAGCAGGACCTTGATGCCTGCGGCCTGGGCGGTACTGATCAGCCGCTCCGCGCCCGGGTTCAGCCGCAGCTTTTCCACGTAGACCTGTTCCAGCGCTTCGGCCGGCACGCCTTTGAGCAGCGCGACCCGGCGGCGCAGGCTTTCCGCGAAGTCCTTGATCTCGCCGCGCATGGCGGCTTCGGTGATCTCGGACACCTTGTCTTTCACGCCCACCACGCCCGCGATCTCGTCGATGCACTCGATGTTGATCAGCGTGGAGTCCATGTCCATCGCCAGCACCTTGCATTGCGACAACTTGAGGCCCGCGGGCAGAAAGGCCACGTCCACGCCGTTGCGCTCGGCCCAGGCGACGACTTCCGCGCGGGTCAGGGCGTCGTGCTGCACGTCGAGCAGGCGGGCGGCGGTGTTGCTGATGCGCGCCACGCCCTGGGCTTGCGCCAGGGCGGCCAGCTGTTCCGCGTGTTCGATGGTCAGGCCGGGAGATTGGACGACAAGGTGATGGGTAGTCATAAAGTTGCGAAGGTTGGCGGGGTTCACTTCAAGGCGCGCAGCACGACGCGCACGGCGTCGGCGCGGGCGGCGATCTGCGCGGCCTTGATCTCAATCCGCAATTTATCCTGTCCTGCCAGTTTGATGTTGCGTTGGCGTTGCACAAGTTCAATGATCCGGCCCGGATCGACGGTGGTCTTGGGGCCGAATTGCAGCAAGGCCTGCGTTTCGCTGGCGTCGATCTTGACGATGCCCAGCGGTTGCGCGGCCAGGCGCAGGCGGTGCGTGGTCAGCAGCGTCTGCGCGGCTTCGGGCAGTTTGCCGAAGCGGTCGATCAGTTCTTCCTGGATGTGGATGAGATCGTCTTCGTCGGCGGCGTGAGCCAGGCGCTTGTAGATGCCCAGGCGCGCATGCACGTCGGCGCAGTAGTCCGAAGGCAGCAGCGCGGGCGCATGCAGGTTGACTTCGCAGGCCAGGTTGAAAGGCGCGTCCAGGTCGGGTTCCTCGCCCGCGCGCAGGGCGCGGACGGCTTCGTTGAGCATCTCGTTGTACATCGAGAAACCCACTTCCTGGATGTTGCCCGATTGCGAATCGCCCAGCACTTCGCCCGTGCCCCGGATTTCCAGGTCGTGCATGGCCAGGTAGAAGCCGGAACCCAGTTCCTCCATGGCCTGAATCGCCTCGAGGCGCTTCTTGGCGTTGGTCGTGATGGCGTCTTCGCCTGGCGTCAGCAGGTAGGCGTAGGCCTGATGGTGCGAACGCCCCACGCGGCCGCGCAACTGGTGCAGCTGGGCCAGCCCGAAGCGGTCGGCGCGGTGGATGACGATGGTGTTGGCGCTGGGCACGTCGATGCCCGTTTCGATGATGGTCGTGCACAGCAGCACGTTGTAGCGCTGCTGGTAGAAGCCCTTCATCACCTGTTCCAGCTCGCGCTCGGGCATCTGGCCGTGGGCGACCGCGATGCGGGCCTCGGGTACCAGTTCTTCCAGGCGCGCGCGGCGGTTGTGGATGGTCTCGACTTCGTTGTGCAGGAAGTAGCACTGGCCGCCGCGCTTGAGTTCGCGCAACAGGGCCTCGCGCAGCGTGCTGCCGTCTTCGCGCCGCACAAAGGTCTTGATCGCCAGGCGCTTCTGCGGCGCGGTGGCGATGACGGAGAAGTCGCGGATGCCTTCGAGCGACATGCCGAGCGTGCGCGGGATCGGCGTGGCGGTCAGCGTCAGCACGTCGACTTCGGCGCGCAGCGCCTTCAGTGCTTCCTTCTGGCGCACGCCGAAGCGGTGCTCTTCGTCGATGATGACCAGTCCCAGACGTTTGAATTTCACATCTTTGGACAGGATCTTGTGCGTGCCGATAACGATGTCGACCCGGCCGTCGTTGATGCCTTCGACGGCGGCCGCCACTTCCTTGGCCGACCGGAAGCGCGACAACTCCACCACGCGCACCGGCCAGTCCGCGAAGCGGTCCGAGAAGGTCTGGGCATGCTGTTCGGCCAGCAGGGTGGTGGGGCACAACAGGGCAACTTGCTTGCCGTTGGCCACCGCCAGGAAGGCCGCGCGCAGCGCCACTTCGGTCTTGCCGAAGCCCACGTCGCCGCAGACCAGCCGGTCCATGGGGCGGCCAGAGGTCATGTCTGCCAGGACGGCTTCGATGGCGGCGGCCTGGTCGGCCGTCTCTTCGAAGCCGAAGCCTTCGGCAAACGCCTGGTAGTCGTTCAGCGGCAGGTTGAAGGCGAAGCCTTCACGCGCGGCGCGCTGCGCATACAGCGCCAGGAGCTCGGCCGCGGTGTCGCGCACCTGCTTGGCCGCCTTGCGGCGCGCCTTGTCCCATTGGCCGGAGCCCAGTTGGTGCAGCGGTGCGGCTTCCGGATCGGCGCCGCTGTAACGGGCGATCACATGCAGCTGCGAGACGGGCACGTACAGCGTGCTGCCGTTGGCGTATTCAAGATGGAGGAATTCCATCTCGCCTTCGCCCATGTCCATGTTGACCAGGCCGTGGTAGCGGCCGATGCCGTGCTGCGCATGGACGACGGGGTCGCCGGCGCGCAATTCGGACAGGTCCCGAACCATGGCTTCGACGTTGCTGGCGCGTTCCTGGTCGCGCTTGCCGCGGCGGCCGGTGTTGGCCAGGCCGGGGTACAGGTCGTTTTCGGTCAGGAAGGCCAGATTGGCCTGCGGCAGCCCGAAGCCGGTGGCAAGCGGCGCGGCGACGATGCCGAAATTCGCGTCGGACGCCAGGAAGGCTTCGATGGTGTCCGGTTGCGCGTCAGGCGTGACGCCGAACTCGTTCAACATCTGCACCAGGGTCTCGCGCCGGCCGGCGGAGTCCGCGCACAGGAGCACGCGGGTCTGGCGTGTTTGGACCAGCGCGCGCAGCTTGGCGATCGGATCGTCGGAACGGCGCGCCACGCTGACGTCGGGCACCGCGCGGAAGTCGGGATGCGGCTCGCCGGCGGTCAGCGACAGGCGGCGGAACTCCTTCAGGCGGGTGTAGAGCGTTTCGCTGTCCAGGAACAGCGCGGACGGCGGCAGCACCGGGCGTTCGCGGTCGCTTTTCAGGAAGCCGTAGCGGCTGGACGTGTCGTGATTGAAACGCTGGATCGCGTCGTCGATATCGCCGACCGTGACGGTGACCGTCCCGGCCGTCAGGTAATCGAAGAGCGTCGCCGTTTCCTCGAAGAAGAGCGGCAGGTAGTACTCGACGCCGGCAAACGGGATGCCGTTGCCGATGTCCTTGTAGGGCAGGGCGCGGGACGGATCACCTTCGAATATTTCGCGAAAGCGCGCGCGGAACCGGGTGCGCGAATCCTCGTCCATCGGGAATTCGCGGCCGGGCAGCAGCTGGACCTCGCGTACCGGGTACAGGCTGCGTTGCGTATCCACGTCGAAACTGCGGATGGTTTCGATCTCGTCGTCGAACAGGTCCAGCCGGTAAGGCACCGCCGACCCCATGGGGAACAGGTCGATCAGCCCGCCGCGCAGGCAGAATTCGCCCGGCGCCGTCACCTGGGTGACGTGGTTGTAGTTGGCCAGCGTCAGTTGCGCGCGCAGGGCGGCCTCGTTCAGCTTGTCTTTCTGCTTGAACGAGAACGTGTAGGCCGCCAGGAACGAGGGGGGTGCCAGCCGGTACAGAGCTGTCGTGATCGGCACCGTCAGCACGTCCACCGTCTTCATCATCAGCGAGTGCAGCGTGTGCAGGCGCTGGGAAATCAGGTCCTGGTGTGGCGAAAACGCGTCATAAGGCAACGTTTCCCAGTCGGGCAGCTGGCGCACGCGCAGGTCCGGGGCGAACAGCTGGATCTCTTCCGCCAGGCGCTGGGCCTCCAGCGGCTCGGCCGTCAGGATGACCAGCGGTGCGGCCGCCTGCCGTGCCAGATCCGCCAGCAGCCAGGCGTCTCCCGAGCCCGGCGGGCGGGGCTGCGCGTAGCGCGCGCCGGGTTTCAGCGCGGACAGGGTAGGGGCGGTCGCCGGGACGGGCGGCGCGGCGGTGGCGGGGGAAGTGGGGGTGGGCATCAGGGTGGAAGCAGGCATCAAGCGGAAGATTATAAAATCACCGCACCATGTCTGACTCAATCATTGCAATCGTTCCCGCCGCGGGTGTCGGCGCCCGCGCCAGCCAGCCTGGCGCGCAGGCCGTGCCCAAACAGTATCGTCCATTGGCCGGACAGCCCATGCTGCGCCACGCCGTGCGCGCGCTGCTGGCCGACGACCGGGTGTCCCAGGTGCGCGTGGCCGTGACGCCGGGCGACGGGTGGGTGGACGCGGCCCTGGCCGGCCTGCCCCGGACGGTGTGGCGGGCCTGTGGCGGCACGACACGGGCCGATACCGTCGCCGGCGCCCTGGCAGACAGCGGCGTGGCCGACGATGCCTGGGTGCTGGTCCATGATGCGGCCCGTCCCGGCCTGCCAGAGGCCGCGCTGCGCCGCCTGATCGACGCCTGCCTGGCCGATCCGGTGGGCGGCCTGCTGGCGTTGCCCGTGGCCGACACGGTCAAGGGCGGGCACGAGCGGGTGGAGCGCACCCTGGACCGCAATGGATTGTGGTTGGCGCAGACGCCGCAGATGTTTCGGGCCGGCGTGCTGCGCGATGCGCTGACGGCGGCCTCCGTGAATGGCGTGACCGTCACCGACGAGGCGTCGGCCCTCGAGGCCGCCGGGTACGCGCCGTTGCTGGTCCCGGGCGCCTTGCGCAACTTCAAGGTGACGTGGCCGGATGATTTCGAACTGATGGAAAAATGGCTATGAGCATTCCTTTTCGCGTCGGGCAGGGCTTTGACGTCCACGCATTGGTCGAAGGCCGTCCGCTGATCATCGGCGGGGTCACGATCCCGCACACGCATGGCCTGCTGGGGCATTCCGATGCGGACGTGCTGCTGCACGCGATCACCGACGCGCTCCTGGGCGCCGCTGGCCTGGGCGACATCGGCCGGCACTTCCCCGACACCGATCCCGCGTTCAAGGGCGCAGACAGCCGCGTGCTGCTGCGCGAGGCGATGGCGCGGGTGCGCCGCGCGGGATGGATACCGGTCAACATCGACGCCACCCTGCATGCACAAGCCCCCAAGATCGGCCCGCATGCGCCGGCCATGGTGACGAACATCGCCGCTGACCTCGGCCTGGCAGAGACCGAGATCAACATCAAGGCCAAGACGAACGAAGGCTTGGGTTATCTGGGCCGCAAGGAAGGCATTGCGGCCACTGTCGTTGCCTTGCTGGCCCGCGCGGAAACCTGACGATGTTCCATCGTAAATGCAATGAAATTCCATTGCATTTACTTTGCTATACATCTTTAACAAATGAATAAGCAGGTCAAATTGATCTGGAATATTCTGCGCTACCTCAATCTGCCTACATAGAGAATTTCAGATGCGTTTACGTGGCGTCGCGCTGTTTTCGGTCCTCGTTGCATTGGGTTCGCCCGCACACGCTGCGTTTGAACAACAGTTGGGGCCCCTGGCAGGCGTCGTCGGTCAGCAGATGATCCAGGGCTGGACCGCCGCCGTGCAGGATGGCTGGTTCACGTTGCGCAACGTGGCGACGCCCGGCAGTGAACAAACGCTTTACCTTCCGGTCGGACCGGCCCCCGAACAGGGGCGCGTGACCGATGTGAATGTGGTCGTCAATTCGCAGAATCCGAAGGCGTCCATTGGCGTGGCGCTGAGCAATCCCGCGAAGAAAGGCTTGTGCCTGATCGAGATCACGGCCGACAAGAAAACCATCCTGTTCTGTCTTGAAGGTCAGAACCGTCGCGACATCGCCACGGTTCCCAACCTGGCCAAGCTGGATGGCTCGGACCGCATCAAGGTGGTCGAGTTGCCGGGCGCAGCCCGGTTCATCGTGAACGGCAAGATCATCGGCGACGTGACCGATTCTTCCGCCGTGGGCGGTGACATCGGCATCATGGCTTACGACGTGGGCACGTTCGGCATTGCGGACTTTTCGATCAATACCGACTTGGCGCCCCGGCAGGGCTCGCCTGCGCAACAAGGCGGCGGCTTGCCCCCGCGCAGCGGCGCTGGCGCGCCGGCGCCGCA
>NZ_JBYOKH010000069.1:0-33090 GCF_057799415.1 Achromobacter sp. 18P8.1.1
GTCTGCCAGCCTCAGCGCGGCGATGTCGTCGCCGGGGTGGGGCTCCGCGTCGTTTTCCACGCGGTCCGCCAGCCGGTTCATGACGCGCGCGCATTCCGGCGGCAGCACGCGGCCGGCGCGCGCCAGCGCCAGCGCGGCATTGGTCAGCGGCGTGCAGGCTTGCAACTGCGCCGCCAGCCGGGCCAGGCGCGGCGATGGACCGGCGGCGCGGCCGCGGGCGGCCAGCACGGTGTCGTAGGCGGTGGTCATGGCCGCTTCCATGTCGCGGCGCGCGATCATGGTGCGTGACGTGCCGATGGCGGCGAACATCGCGGCCAGCTTGCGGTAGGCCAGCGCAACCGCGGCGCGTTCCGGCGCGATCGGGTTCACGACCCAGCCCGACAAGGTAAGAGCCAGGCCGAACAGCCCGCCCGCGCCCACCAGCACCGACGGCAGCCAGGGCGGCAGGCTGGACGTCAGGCTGGCGCCCACGATGACATACACCGCGAATTGCAGCGTCGCCACCGCGGCGATATTGTTGAAGGTACCGACCAAGCTGGCGATCAGCACCAGCACGGTCATCGCAGCCGAGGTCCACAGGCCATGTCCGGCCACCAGGTTGCCCAGCAGGTAGCCCAGCGCGCCGCCGAAGACGGTGGCTCCGATGGACAGCGCCCGGTTCCGGTAGGGGCCGCCGTTGTCGCCGGTGATGGCGGGCAGCGCGCCCAGGGCCACCAGCGCGGCGGCCGCGCTCTGGTCCAGCGCCAGACCTACCGCCGACGGCAGGCCGATGGCCAGCGCGGCCCGCAATGCCACCCAGCGGCTGACGGGCGACGGTTCCATATGCGCCAGGCTCATCAGCCACCGCATGTTGGACGTGCGCGCGCCGCGGCGGTTCAGGGGGCGGGACACGGCGGCCTCATGGCGGGCGGGATCAGGCTTTGATCAACGGGGCGACTTCCGGCGCGGCCAGCCGGAAGTAGTCTTCCGTGTTCAGCAGGATGGACGCGTCCAGGCGCCCGGCGTTGAACACGATTTCATCGTGGCGGTCGCGCAGGCTGGGGTCCACCAGCAGATGCAGTTCGGGGTTGAAGGAAAAGGGCGGAATCGCGCCGATCTCGCAGCCCGTCAATTCGCGCGCCAGGTCCTGCGAGGCCAGCGAGGCCTTCTTGCCGCCGGCCGCGCGCGCAATGGCGTCCAGGTCGGCCTGCTTGTCGGCCGGGAAGACGGCCAGCACGTTCTTGCGCTGGTTCGACGAGATCTTCACGCGGCAGACCAGCGCCTTGGCGCCCTGGCTGACGGCGGTGCCGCGGATGGCGGCGACTTCCACCGAGCGGCCGGCCGCGGGGTGTTCGATCAGGCGATGGCGGGCCTGGTTCTGGGCAAGCATCGCTTGCAGGCGTTCAAAGACTTCCATGTCGGGCGGCGGATCAGAATGGGATGGGCAGGCGCCGGGAGTCGGCGCCGCACACATCGCATGATACGCCCGCGGGCAAGCCGTCAGATCTCGCCGGTGAAGGCGTAGCCCCAGCCCCAGACGGTGCGGATCGGCAGTTCCATGTTCATGTCTTGCGCCTTGCGCCGCAAGCGGCTGACGACCACGTCGGTGCGGCGGATGGACTCGCGGCCCGCTTGCGGATCGATCCCGGGCGGATCGCTGCGGGGCAGCCGCTTGTCCGCCGATGCGGTCAGTTTCAGCAGGAACTCGCGCTCGGCCAGCGTCAGCGCCAGACGCATGCCTTGCGGGCTGACCAGGGTCCAGGCCGCGTCATGGAATTGCCATTTCCCGCTGGCGTCGACGGACGCGGCCGCACTGGGGGCGCGCGGTTCCGCCTCGGGGGCCGTCCGGCGGCCGGCCATGGCGGGCACGCGGCGAACCAGGGCCTGCAATGCGGCGGCGATTTCGGCGGTGGCCACGTCGGGCTGGAAGCAGGCGTCGGCGCCGCAATGCAGGCCCAGGATGCGGTTTTCCGGGGAATCGAAGGTAGAGACGGCAACGATGCCGGCGGTGGTGTCCATGGCGCGCAGACCTGCGACGGCCATGCAGAGATCGGATAATTCGGCTTCCATCACCAGCAACGGCGTACGACGCGCCTGGAAGAGGCGGAACAGGCCGTTGGAGTCCTCGCAACGGCGGGGCGAAAAACCCATGCCCGCCAGTGCGTCGCTGCGGCGCACGCGTTGGTCGGGATCGGGAGAGAAGACGATCAGGTCTAGTAGGTCATTCATGAATCGTAGTGATCTGTGCAGCTTGAGCGCATGCATGATGCTACGGATACATCGAATTCCTAAACCTCGCACAACGCCCGTTTCGTACCCGAATTCTCAGACATGATTGCGGGGCGTCTGTTACGCGCGACGTGTGGAGGGGCTGATGCGTGCGCCACCTTGGTGCGTAAAGGCCGGCGGCTGACCAACGCCTTAACGTTCTTGGCGCCCAAGTGGGTGCGGGCTTGTGGCGGGTCTTGTCTCGGAGCTTACCTCCGCGGCGGGTTCGTGCCACCAGCCGCCGCCCAGCGCCTGCAGCAGCGCGGCGGTATCCGCGTAGCGTGCGGCATCGGCTTCGGTGCGCGCAATGCGCGTCTGCAACAGCTGGCGCTGGCTGTCCAGCAGGCTCAGATGGCTGATGCCGCCGGCTTGGTAGCGGCCTTGCGCGATGCGCTCGGCCTCGGCCGCGCGGCGCCAGGCGTCGTCGTAGGCCTGGTAGGCCTCACCGTCCGTCTGCACGGCGCGCAAGGCGTCGGCCACTTGCCGGAAACCGTCCAGCACCGTTTGCCGGTACGCAGCGGCCGCGGCATCGTAGGCGGCTTCCGCCGACCGTTTGCGCGCGCGCAGTTCACCGCCATGGAACAGCGGTTGCACCAGGCCCAGCCCCAGGTTCCACACGTTCACGCCGTCGGACAGATCGCCCACGCGGGTGCGTTGCGACCCGAAGCTGGCGGTCAGCGTGAACTGCGGATACTGGTTGGCGGTGGCCACGCCCACATCGGCCGACGCCTTGTGCCACAGCGCTTCGGCGGCCAGGATGTCGGGCCGCTGTCGCGTCAGCGCGGACGGCACGCCGGTGGGGATGCTTGCGGGCAAGGTCAGGTCGGCCAGGCGTAGCGGTGCCACACGCAGTGCGGCTGGCGGCTGGCCCAGGTAAACCGCCAGCTGGTGCGTGACCTGTGCCAGTTGCTTGTCCAGCGGCGGCAGGGTGGAACGGGTCTGGGCCACCAGCAGTTCCTGGTTGCTCAGGTCGGCCTGCGCGATGCCGCCCGCGGCCAGGCGCTGCCGCATGATGTCCTGCTGCCGCACTTGCGCGGCCAGCAGTTCGCGGGTCGCTGCCACCCGTTCGGACAAGTCGGCTTGCCGGATGGCGGCCGTCACCACGTTCGCGGCCAGCGACATGCGCGCCGCCTGCAGTTCGTGCGCCTGATAATCCACCTGGGCGGCCATGCCTTCCAGCGCCCGGCGGTTGGCGCCGAACACGTCCAGCGTGTAGGACACGTCGATCGAGGCGTTGTACAGCGTGAACGGCGGCGGTAGTTCGGCGACGGGCACGCCATAGGCGGACGGGTCCACCTTCTTGCGCGCGGCCGACAGGTTGCCGTCGACGGCGGGTAGCAGGCGGCCGCCGGTTTCGGCGTTCAGGTCTTCAGTGGCCTGGCGCAGGCTGGCGCGCGCCTGTTCCAACGTCGGGTTGGCGTCCAACGCCTGACGCACCAACTGGTCCAGCGCGTCGGAATGGAACAGTTGCCACCATTGCGCGGGAATGTCGACGCCCGCCTGCAACTGCTGTCCGCCGGCAGCGGGGGCGGCGTCTTGCGGCGCCGTATAGGTGGCGACATCGGGGGCCGCAGGCGTGGCGAAGTCGGGCCCGACCGCGCAGCCCGAGACCAGCGCAAGCAGGCTCAGGACGGCCAGCGCCGCGCGGCGGCGCGGCAGCGGACGGGAAGCGAAGGGCGGGCGGGCTAAGCGAGGCATGGCGCGTCAATCCAGGGTTCGGCGATAGAACTTCACGGCGGCGGTCATGACGACCGCGGTGAACAGCATCAGCGGCCAGATGCTGGGCCACAGGTCCCACCAGCCGTTGCCTTTGAGCAGGATGCCGCGAATCAGCCGGTTGAAGTGCGTCAGCGGCAGCAGGTTGCCCAGGTACTGCGCCCACATGGGCATGCCCTGGAACGGGAACATGAAGCCCGATAGCAGCATGTTGGGCAGGAAATAGAACATGGTCAGCTGCATGGCCTGCAACTGGTTCTGCGCCAGCGACGACAGCGTGATGCCCACTGTCAGGTTGGCGGCGACGAACAGCAACGCCGCCAGGTACACCGACAGCAGGCTGCCCAGAATCGGCACATGGAAGACGAAGTGCGCCGCCAGCAGGATGATGGTGGCCTGGATCAGCCCGATGGCGATGTAGGGCACGATCTTGCCCGTCATCACCTCGATCGGCCGCACGGGCATCGACAGCAGGTTCTCCATCGTGCCGCGTTCGCGCTCGCGCGTCATGGCAAGCCCGGTCATCATCACCAGCGTCATCGTCAGGATCACGCCCATCAGCCCCGGCACCGTGTTGTATTGCGAGATCTGCTCTTCGTTGTAGAGCTGGTGCACGCGCACGTCGAACGCCGGTTGTCCGCCTGCCAGGCCGGCCAGCGGCCCGGTCAGGTCCTTCTGCGCCACGGCCTGGGTCAGTTGGGTGGCGGCGCCAATCGCCATGCCGGTGGCCATGGGATCCGTGGCGTCGGCCTCGATCAGCAGGGCGGGGCGTTCGCCGCGCAGCAGCCGGCGCGAGAAGTCCGGCGGTATCGTCACCACGAACAGCACCCGCCCCTGGGCCAGCGCGGCGCGCCCGGCTTCCTCGTTGTCCAGTTCTTCGGTGATGTGGAAGTAGTCAGACGACTTCATTGCCGCGATGAAGCTGCGCGTGAACGGGCTGTGGTCGGCCGTGATGACGGCCGTGGGCATCTGCTTGGGGTCGGTGTTGATGGCGTAGCCGAACAGCGCCAGCTGCATGATGGGCAGGCCCACGATCATGCCGAAGGTGATGCGGTCACGGCGCAGCTGCAGGAATTCCTTCAGCACCATGCTCCACCAGCGGGCCCACGAAAAGCCTTGCAGATGGCGCATCATGGCGGGCTCGCGAAGTTGTCGGTGGACCGGTTCATCAGATAGATGAAGACGTCTTCCAGGCTGGTGTCGATGCGCTCGAGCCGCAGGTCCTGGCCGTCGATGGCGCCGCGCAGCGTGCGTTCCAGCAGCGCCGCGTCCTGGCCGCTGACATGCAGTGCCGACCCGAAGGCCACCGTCTGGTCCACGCCCGGCGCGCCGCGCAGCCTTTGCCCCAGCGGCACCAGGTTATGGCCGTGGATGGCCCAGGTGGTCAGGTGTTGTTCGGCGATTACTTCTTCGGCCGTGCCTTGGGTCAGCAACCTGCCGTAAGAGATGTAGGCCAGCTTGTGGCAGCGTTCGGCTTCGTCCATGTAATGCGTGCTGACCAGCACCGAGATGCCGCGCGCGGCCAGTTCGTGCAGCTGTTCCCAGAAATCGCGGCGTGCCGTCGGGTCCACGCCGGCGGTCGGTTCGTCCAGCAGCAGCAGGCGGGGCTCGTGCAGCAGGCAGGCCGCCAGCGCCAGGCGCTGCTTCCATCCGCCCGACAGCGAGCCCGTCAGTTGGCTGGCGCGGCTGTGCAGTCCCAGGTCCTCCAGCGCGCGGTCCACGGTCTCCTTGCGGTTCGACATGCCGTACATCCGCGCCACGAAATCCAGGTTCTCGCGGATCGTCAGGTCGTCCCAATACGAGAACTTCTGCGTCATGTAGCCCACGTGCCGCTTGATCTCGGCGCTTTCACGCAGGATGTCGTAGCCCAGGCAGGTGCCGCTGCCCGAGTCCGGGGTCAACAGGCCGCACATCAGCCGGATGCAGGTGGTCTTGCCGCTGCCGTTGGGGCCCAGGAAGCCGAAGATCTCGCCTTCGCGCACGCGCAGCGACACGTCGTTGACCACGTGCTTGTCGCCGAAGTGCTTGTTCAGCCCGTGCACGTCGATAACGGCGGTGCCCGCGTCCCGCGCGGTGTCGTCCGGCGCGCTCATTGCAGGGTGGCCTCGACGGGTTGGCCGGGATGCAGGCGCGTGGCCGCGTCCGGCGTGGGCCGGGCTTCGACCATGTAGACCAGCTTGCTGCGGCTTTCGCGGCTGTAGATGACCGGGGGCGTGTATTCGGCCTGGTTCGACACGTAGTCGATATGCACCGGTATCGGATCGCCGCAGCCGTCGCAGCGCAGGGTGGCCTGCTGGCCGACCTTCAGCGACCCCACCACCGTCTCCGGCACGAAGAAGCGCACCTTGATATTGCCGGGCGGCAGCAGGCTGACGACGGGGCTGCCCGCGGGCACCCATTCGCCCACGCGGTACATCGTGTCGAACACCTGACCTGCGGCCGGGGCGCCCAGCTGTTTTTGCGCCAGCGTCCATTCGGCTTGCGCGAGCGTCGCGCGGGCCGCGTCCACCTGGGCGGCTTGCGCACGCCGCTGGTCGTCGCGCCCGGGCAGGGCGGCGACTTCCAACTGCGCGCGCAGCTCGCGCACGCGGGCGGCGTCCGACTGCGCCTGTTCGCGGCTATCGTCCAACTGCGCCCGCGCAATGCCGCCGATGCGGAACTGCGCGGTATCGCGCTGCAGTTGCGCGGCAGACCGGCGGCTGGCGGCCTCGGCTTGGGCCAGTTGGGCGCGGCTGACGTCGACTTCAGGCGGGCGTTTGCCGGTGGCGATGTCTTCCATCTGCGCCGTCGCCGCGGCCAATTGCGCGCTGGCCTGGTCGCGGGCGGCGCGCTCACGCGTGGCCTCAAGGGTGAACAACGGCGCATCGGCCGTCACCTGCTGCCCGCGCTTGACCGGCAACGCATCGAGCCGGCCCGCTTCGGACGAGGCCACATAGACATAGTCGCCCTCGACATAGCCTTGGTAGAAGGGGGCGTGATCATTGCCGCAACCGGCCAACAGCAAGGCCAGCACCGGCAAGGCCGGCAAGGAACGAAGCAGGGCGGGACGGGTGCGCATGGTCGGCATCCTCAGGGAGCAGGGGGCGGGGCGGGCGGCGAGAACAGCCCACCCGTCAGCATGGCGATGGCGTGCGCCGCGATCGCGTCGGTATCGATGGCCTGCGCTTGCGCGTCGCCCTGCCAGATGCGGCGCCACAGGTTGGACGTGGCCAGTGGCAGCAGGGTCAGGCCCAGGATGGACAGGAACACCAAACGGGGTTCCACCCCCGGCGTGATGGCGCCCTGGCGCTGGGCTTGCCCGATCATGCCGGCGAACGCCTGCAAGCGGTCGGAGGGCAGATGCGGCAGCACGCGTTCGCGCAGTCGGCCGCCTTCGTTGACGACTTCATGCATCCAGAGCGATGGCAACCACGGCTGTTGCGTGGCGCTCTGCACGATGCGCTTCACGAATTCCGCCAGGAAGCCGCGCGCCGCAGCGGCCGGATCCTGGCTGGCATCCAGGGCCACCGGCACCGGCGCCCAGACATATCCGATGACGGGCAACACGCGCTCTTGCACGACCGCGTCGATCAATTGGTCGCGGCTTTTGAAGTAGTAATGCACCATCGCCGGCGTCACGGCGGCGCGTTGGGCGATATGGGCGATGGTGGTCGCAGCGACCCCTTGCAGGGCGAACAGGCCGGTGGCGATATCCAGCAGCTTGGCGCGCATCGCAGCGTTGTCGGGGCGCGCGGGACGTCCGGGGCGGCGGGAGGCAGGAGGCGGTACGGGGCACATGGCGCAGAGTTTAATTAAGTATTTAATTAATTAAAAGGGGGAACGATGGCAGGGTTACCGCGCGAGTCGATGGACAACGATGGTGTAATGGACCGGTTCCCCAACTTGCCACCCGGGTGTTGCCCGCAAGGCCCGGGCGGCTTCCTGTAGGAGGCTGGACTTCATGCCGCAATCATCGTCGATCAACCGCCGTATCGTGCTTGCCGCGCGCCCGCACGGCGAACCCACAGACAGCGATTTCCGTCTGGAAACCGGGGACGTCCCGCAACCCGGGCCCGGCCAGGTGCTGCTGCGCACCGTGTATCTCTCGCTGGATCCCTATATGCGCGGCCGCATGAGCGATGCGCCGTCCTATGCCGAACCTGTCCAGGTCGGCCAGCCCATGGTGGGTGGCACCGTGACACGCGTGCAGGCGTCCAACCATCCTGATTTCAAGCCTGGCGAATGGGTGTTGGCCCAATCCGGCTGGCAGGATTTTGCGGTGTCCGACGGCACGGGCCTGCTGCGCCTGGGTGCCAACCCGCAGCATCCCTCGTATTCGCTGGGCGTGCTGGGCATGCCGGGTTTCACGGGCTACATGGGCCTGCTGGACATCGGCCAACCCAAGGCCGGCGAAACCGTGGTGGTGGCCGCGGCCAGCGGCGCGGTGGGCGCGGTGGTGGGGCAGATCGCCAAGATCCACGGCTGCAAGGTCGTGGGCATCGCGGGCGGCGCCGACAAGTGCCGCTATGTGATTGACGAATTGGGCTTTGACGACTGCGTGGACCACAAATTGCCGGATCTGCCCGGCCGGCTGGCGCGCGCCGTGCCCCAGGGCATCGACGTCTATTTCGAAAACGTCGGCGGCGCGGTGTTTGACGCCGTCCTGCCGCTGTTGAACCCGCGCGCCCGCGTGCCGGTCTGCGGGCTGATCTCGGCCTACAACGCCACCAGCCAGCCTGACGGCCCGGACCGCCTGGCGCTGTTGATGCGCACCATCCTGACCAAGCGGCTGAAGTTCCAGGGTTTCATTATCTTCAACGAATACGCGCACCGCTACGGCGAATTCCGCGAGGCGATGGAAGGTTTGATCGCGCAAGGCCGCATCAAGTACCGCGAGGACGTGGTCGAAGGGCTTGAAAATGCGCCGCGCGGCCTGATGGGGCTGCTGAAGGGCGAAAACGCCGGCAAGCGCATTGTGCGCGTCGGCCCGGACGAATAGCGCCACACAACGGAGCGCAACATGAAAATCCTGATCGTGCTGACATCCCATGACACATTGGGCAATACCGGCCGCAAGACAGGCTTCTGGCTGGAAGAGTTTGCCGCGCCGTATTACGCGTTCGTGGATGCGGGCGCCACGGTGACGCTGGCGTCGCCCAAGGGCGGCCAGCCTCCGCTGGACCCCAAAAGCGATGACCCCGACGCGCAGACCGACGCCACCCGACGCTTCCGCCAGGATACCGAGGCGCAGCGGGTGCTGGCGTCCACCCGCCGGCTGGCCGACGTGCAGGCGGCCGACTATGACGCGGTGTTCTATCCCGGCGGCCACGGCCCGCTATGGGACCTGGCGGAAGACACCAAGTCCGTCGGATTGATCGAAACCATGCTGGCCGCCGGCAAGCCGGTCTCGGCCGTGTGCCATGCGCCCGGCGTGCTGCGCCATGCCAAGACCGCCGACGGCAAGCCGTTGGTGCAGGGGCGCCAGGTCACCGGTTTTTCCAACGCGGAAGAGGCGGCCGTGCAACTGACCGATGTCGTGCCGTTCCTGGTTGAAGACGAATTGAACCGGCTGGGCGGCCTGTACAGCAGCGGGCCGGACTGGCAGCCGCATGTGGTCAGCGACGGCTTGCTGGTCACCGGGCAGAACCCGGCATCGTCAGTCGGCGTGGCGCAAGCCTTGCTGGAACGGTTGAAGAACTGAAATCTGTTTGGTCAGGATTGCTGCGCAGTGTGTCAGAATTGCTACTTTCTGACACACTGCGCGCGTTCCGTTGCAACGCCGCGCATCTTCCTGATGCCCCCAGACGTACCCGAATACCCCGATGGTTCCTGTGAGGCCGCGCTGTTTGCCGCCATGCAGGCGCGTGACCCGGCCACTGGCCGCCATTGCGACCGGGTGGTCGCGCTGAGCGTGGCGCTGGCCCAGGCCTGCGGCCTGCCAGAGCCCGAGCAAGCCGCGGTGGCCGTCGCTGCAAGGCTGCATGATGTGGGCAAGATTGGCACGCCCGACCGCGTGCTGTTTTCACCCAAGCGCCTGGAAGCGGAAGATTGGGAAATCATGAAGTCGCATGCGGCCACCGGCGCCGACATCATCATGAAAAGCGCGATGCCGCAGCGCGACCTGATCGCGCACGCGGTGCGCCACCACCACGAACACTTTGACGGTTCCGGCTACCCGGCAGGGCTGTCAGGGCACGATATCCCGCTGCATTCGCGCATCATTTCGCTGGCGGATTCCTACGATGCGCTGGGCGACACGCGGCCCTACCATCCGGCGCGTTCGCACGCCGAGATCATGCGCATCCTGAACCGCGAGTCCGGATCCAAGTGCGATCCGGACCTGCTGCGGCTCTTCGAAGCGATGATATTGAAAAGCCCGTTGCGGGTGCCGAAACGGCACGCGCCGGTCTTATTTCAGGCGGTAGTTGGCCGCGACCACGGCCAGGTTCTGCAGCGTGCGTTGCTGCCAGGCGGCGTCGTGGCCCAGTTCTTCGGCCAGGATGCGCGCCACTTCGGGGGCGGCCAGCATCGCCGCTTCGCTATCCAGGAACAGTGCGCGGTTGCGGCGGGCCAGCACGTCTTCGGCGCTGCGCGCCAAT
The DNA here is from genome assembly GCF_057799415.1 of Achromobacter sp. 18P8.1.1. Lineage (NCBI taxonomy): Bacteria > Pseudomonadati > Pseudomonadota > Betaproteobacteria > Burkholderiales > Alcaligenaceae > Achromobacter > Achromobacter sp. 18P8.1.1. The sequence continues at coordinate 10,542 of NZ_JBYOKH010000069.1, forward strand.
TCGAAACGCGCGGCAAAACGCACATGCGCTTCGGACAGGCCGCTGGCGTTGACCAGCATGCGGTCCGCGCCCGGCAGGGCCTTCAAGGTGGCCAGATCGCTGCCGTAGTAGCTGTCCGGCGTGCCGGCGTGTTCCTGCGCCGGCGCCAGGCCCGAAGCGCCATGCAGCGGCAGCGATTCGGTGCGGCAGCTGGCTTGCGTCAGCAACTGGTGCTGGATCGCGGTGTCCACCACGTCCTGCGCCATGCGGCGGTATGTCGTCCACTTGCCGCCCGTCACCGTCACCAGCCCGGCGTTGGACACCAGGATGGTGTGCTCGCGCGACAGCTGCTTGGTCGACGCCTCGCCCGTGGCCTTGACAAGCGGACGCAGGCCGGCCCAGACGCTGGTAACGTCGTCGCGCGTGGGCTTGCGGCTCAGGTAGCGCGCGGCCGTGCCCAGGATGAAGTCCACGTCTTGGGCACCGGCTTCGGGGTCCAGCGGCAGGTCGTCACGCGGCGTGTCGGTCGTGCCAACGATGGTGTGGCCGTTCCACGGCACCACGAACAGCACGCGGCCGTCGTCGGTCTTGGGAATCAGGATGGCGCGGTTGCCCGGTAGGAAGTCGCGCGGCAAGGTCAGATGCACGCCCTGGCTGGGCGCGACCATCGTCGGCGCGTTCTTGTCTTCCATGCGGCGCACGGCATCCACCCAGACGCCGGTGGCGTTGATCACGCAGCGGGCGCGCAGCGAGAAGCTGGCGCCGCCAATGACGTCTTGCGCCGTCACGCCATCCACCTTGCCGTTGGTGGTGGTCAAACCCGTGGCGCGCACGTAGTTCACGGCCGTGCCGCCCAGGTCGAACAGCGTGCGCATCAGGCTCATGGCCAGGCGCGCGTCGTCGAACTGGCCGTCGTAATACAGCACGCCGCCTTTCAGGCCGCGGCCGTTGACGTTTTCGGCCAGCGTGGGGGCGTTGGCCAGCGTGTCGCGGCGCGACAGCCAGCGGCTGGGCGCCAGGTTCAGCTTGCCGGCCAGCATGTCGTACATCTTCAGGCCGATGCCGTAGAAGGGCTGGTCCATCCAGTTGTAGGCGGGCACTACGAAGCCCAGCGGCCACACCAGATGCGGCGCGTTGCGATTGAGCAGGCCGCGTTCATGCAGCGCTTCGCGCACCAGGCTGACGTTGCCCTGGGCCAGGTAGCGCACGCCGCCGTGCACCAGCTTGGTGGCCTTGCTGGACGTGCCCTTGGCAAAGTCGGCGCCTTCGATCAGCAGCGTGCGGTAGCCGCGTGAGGCGGCATCGACCGCGGTGCCCAGGCCCGTCGCGCCGCCGCCGATGACGATGACGTCCCAGGAAGGCGTGTTGTCCAAGGTGGACAACAGGCGGTTGCGGTCGGGCGGGGTGACGTTGGCGAGCGGTTGGTTCATAAGTCGTTGCGGCGGGGCCGCCAGGTAAAAGCGTGGTTATCGTGTGCGGGCAGCCGGGGGCGGGCAGGGGCCCGGATCCGGCGCGCCGGTTCAAGCGTTGGGTGCTGAGGTATTCGTGGAGGACGCGCCGGCCGCGCTTGGGACCGCCGCCACATCGCAGCGCACGCCGGAATCCAGCAGCACTTGCGCCAGCGGTTCTTGCGGATGCGCGTCAGTGAAGAAGCGGTCGATCTGCGAAATGTGCGCCAGTTCCACCATGGCCTGGCGTTTGAACTTGCTGCTGTCGGCGGCCAGCCAGACCTCGCGCGATTGTTCGATGATGGTCCGGGCCACGCGCACTTCGCGGAAGTCGTAGTCGCGCAGCGTGCCGTCGGCTTCGATGCCCGAAATGCCGATCAGTCCGATATCCACCTTGAACTGGCGGATGAAGTCCATCGTGGCTTCACCGACGATGCCGCGGTCGCGCGAACGCACGACGCCGCCGGCCACGATGACTTCGCAGTCCGGGTTGTCGGACAGGATGTCGGCCACATGCAGGTTGTTCGTGATGACGCGCAGGCCGCGGTGGCGCAGCAGCGCGCGCGCGATGGCCTCGGTGGTGGTACCGATGTTCAGGATCAGCGAACAGCCGTCGGGCACGGCGCGGGCCACGGCCTCGGCGATGCGCTGCTTGCCGGCCGCGTGCAGGCCCTGGCGCTTGCGGTAGGCGATGTTCTCGATGGTCGAGGCTTCGATGCGCACGCCGCCGTGAAAGCGTGACAGCAGGCCGGCTTCGGAAAGGATGTTCACGTCGCGCCGCACGGTCTGCAGCGTGACGTCAAAGCGTTTGGCAAGCTCTTCGATGGATGCCGAGCCCTGGGCCCGCACCATTTCGATCAAAGCGCTCTGTCGTGGATTCAGTGTCATAGACGAATGATAAAACAACAAAAGCGAAAAATAATGCCGCACTGCAAGATTGTTTTTTGTTCGCTTCTTGAGTAAAACGCACAAAAAACGAAAGCCATCTGAAAGAGTATGCTCATCCTGTTGCGTGCGTTCGCGCGCAGGCTGGCTCGCTGTACCGAATACCGAAGTCCGTGTGAAAAATAGGGACGTATAAGTAGGTTGAGGAGACTAGATGCAGCTGACCCTGGACAGGATTGGTTTGCGAGCCGGCTCGCAGACGCACCTGACTCCCATGAGCCTGGCCCCGGTTCCGGGCGCCATGACGGTGCTGCTGGGGGTGACCCTGGCCGGCAAGACCTCCCTGATGCGCATCATGGCCGGGCTGGACCGGCCCACCGAAGGCCGCGTGCTGGTTGACGGCGCGGACGTGACCGGCGTGCCCGTGCGCCAGCGCAATGTGGCAATGGTCTATCAGCAGTTCATCAATTACCCGTCGATGTCGGTTTACGACAACATCGCGTCGCCGCTGAAGCTGCGCGGCGAACGGGACATTCGCGAAAAGGTCCGCGCCATGGCGGCGCGCCTGCATATCGATCATCTGCTTGATCGCTACCCTTCGGAACTGTCCGGCGGGCAGCAACAGCGCGTGGCGCTGGCCCGCGCCCTGGTCAAGGACGCGCCGCTCATCCTGCTGGACGAACCGCTGGTCAACCTGGACTACAAGCTGCGCGAGGAATTGCGCGACGAACTGTCGGAATTGTTCGCCCAAGGGCGGTCCACGGTGGTCTACGCCACGACCGAACCCGGGGAAGCCCTGTTGCTTGGCGGCCACACCGCGGTGCTGGATGCGGGCGAATTGCTGCAATACGGGCCCACCGCAGAGGTGTTTCACCGGCCCAATTCCATCCGCGTGGCGCGCGCTTTCAGCGACCCGCCCATGAACCTTTTCGCCGCGCGCCGCACGGACACGGGTTTCGTCTTGCAAGGCCAGATGGCGGTCGAGCGCCGCCTGCCGCCCGAGGCGGGCGCCGACCTGACCGCGGGCCTGCGTGCCGGCGCCCTGGATGTCGAGCCGCGTCCGGGCCACATCGGCCTGCCGGGCGTGGTGAAGCTTGCCGAGATATCCGGTTCGGACACCTTCGTCCATGCCGAAACGGCCGCGGGCAACGTCGTCGCGCAGTTGCCGGGCGTGCACCGGTACACGCTGGACCAGCGCGTCGAGCTCTATTTCGATCCGGCCCAGACCTATGCCTTCGGCGCTGATGGGGCGCTGCTTGCCGCGCCGCGCCAGCCTGCCAGCGCAGGGGAGGTTGCCTGATGGCCCAGATCGAGCTGGACCTCTCGCATTCCTACGTGGCCGATCCCAAGACCGACGAGGACTACGCGCTGCTGCCGCTGAAGTTCACCTTCCGCGACGGCGGCGCCTATGCCTTGCTGGGCCCGTCAGGTTGCGGCAAGACCACGCTGCTCAATTGCGTGTCGGGCCTGCTGCGCCCGTCGCATGGCCGCATCCTGTTCGATGGGCAGGACGTCACCGCCAAGACGCCGCAGGCGCGCAATATCGCCCAGGTGTTCCAGTTCCCGGTCGTGTACGACACCATGACGGTGGCCGAAAACCTGGCGTTCCCCTTGCGCAACCGCGGCATTGCGCCGGACCGCATTCGCGAGCGGGTGGGCCGCATCGCCGAAATGCTGGAGATGTCCGCAGTGCTGGACCGCCGCGCCAGCGGCCTGACCGCCGACGCCAAGCAGAAGATCTCGCTGGGGCGCGGCCTGGTGCGCAGCGACGTGTCGGCCATCCTGTTCGACGAACCGCTGACCGTCATCGACCCGCAACTGAAGTGGGAGCTGCGGCGCAAACTCAAGGAAATCCACCACGAATTCAAACTGACGCTGATCTACGTGACCCACGACCAGACCGAGGCGCTGACCTTCGCGGACCAGGTCATGGTGATGGCGCGGGGCCGCGCGGTGCAGGTGGGCACCGCGGACGACCTCTTCGAACGGCCCGCCCACACCTTCGTGGGCCACTTCATCGGTTCGCCGGGTATGAACTTCCTGCCCGCGCAATGGCGCGACGGCGCGCTGTGGGTCGGGCAAAGCCAGGTTGGCGGCGCGCCCGAGGCCCTGGGGGCCAGACTGGCCGGCGCCGGCCCCGTCAAGCTGGGCGTGCGCCCCGAATACCTGCGCGTGACCGAAGCCGGCGCGGCAGGCGCCGTGCCCGTACGTGTGGACCGCGTGCAGGACGTCGGCACCTATACCTTGCTGGTGGCCGACTTTGAAGGCACGCCCGTGCGCGCGCGGCTGGGCAGCAACGTCGTGCCCGCCGCCGCCGGCGGCACGGTCTGGCTGTCGGTGTTGAACCCGCACACCTGCTTCTACCGCGACGAGGTGCTGATCCCATGAAACCCATCGATCACCGGGCCTGGTTCCTGGTCCTGCCCGTGGTGCTGTGCGTGGCGTTTTCGGCCATCCTGCCGCTGATGACCATCGTCAACTATTCGGTGCAGGACATCATCTCGCCCGAACGCCGCGTCTTCGTCGGCACGGAATGGTTCGCCGCCGTGCTGCAGGACGAAGAACTGCACGGGGCCTTGTTCCGGCAGATCGGCTTTTCGCTGGCGGTGCTGGCCATCGAGATCCCGCTGGGCATCCTGCTGGCGCTGTCGATGCCCGCCAGCGGCTGGCGCGCGTCCGCCGTGCTGGTCATCATCGCGCTGTCGCTGCTGATCCCGTGGAACGTCGTGGGCACCATCTGGCAGGTGTTCGGCCGTACCGACATCGGCTTGCTTGGCGCCACCTTGTCATGGTTGGGCGTGGACTATAACTACACCGGCAACGACGTCGATGCGTGGGTGACCGTGCTGGTGATGGACGTCTGGCACTGGACGCCGCTGGTCGCGCTGCTGTGCTATGCGGGCCTGCGCGCCATCCCCGACGCCTACTATCAGGCCGCCCGCATCGACGGCGCGTCGCGCCTGGCGGTGTTCCGCTACATCCAGCTGCCCAAGATGCGCGGCGTATTGATGATCGCGGTGCTGCTGCGCTTCATGGACAGCTTCATGATCTATACCGAGCCCTTCGTGCTGACGGGCGGCGGGCCGGGCAACGCCACCACGTTCCTGTCGCAATACCTCACGCAGAAGGCCGTGGGCCAGTTCGACCTGGGCCCGGCCGCGGCGTTTTCGATCATCTATTTCCTGATCATCCTGCTGCTGTGCTTCATCCTCTACAACTGGATGCAGCGCGCGGGCACCACGGGCGGCGTCGACGAGGAGCGTGCCAATGCGTGACAACTCCACCTGGTGGCGCTCCGCCTTCCTGATCCTGTACCTGGTGTTTGCCATCCTGCCGCTGTACTGGATGCTGAACATGTCGTTCAAGACGAACACCGAGATCGTCAGCACCCTGACGCTGTGGCCGCGCGACTTCACCTTCGAGCATTACCGCACCATCTTCACGGACCCGGCCTGGTATTCGGGCTACATCAATTCGCTGATCTATGTGGTCATCAACACCGTGATCTCGCTGGCGGTGGCGCTGCCGGCGGCCTATGCATTTTCGCGCTACCGCTTCATCGGCGACAAGCACGTGTTCTTCTGGCTGCTGACTAATCGCATGACGCCGCCGGCTGTGTTCCTGCTGCCGTTCTTCCAGCTGTACAGCTCGTTCGGGCTGATGGACACGCATCTGGCCGTGGCGCTGGCGCACCTGGTCTTCAACGTGCCGCTGGCCGTGTGGATCCTGGAAGGCTTCATGTCCGGCGTACCGCGAGAAATCGATGAAACCGCCTATGTCGATGGCTATTCGTTCCCGCGGTTCTTCCTGACGATCTTCCTGCCGCTGATCAAGTCGGGCGTGGGCGTGGCGGCGTTCTTCTGCTTCATGTTCAGCTGGGTGGAACTGCTGCTGGCGCGCACGCTCACGTCCGTCAACGCCAAGCCCATCGTGGCCACCATGACCCGCACCGTGTCGGCCTCCGGCATGGACTGGGGCGTGCTGGCGGCCGCGGGCGTGCTGACCATCGTGCCCGGCGGCATCGTCATCTGGTTCGTGCGCCACTACATCGCGAAGGGCTTCGCGATGGGCCGGGTCTAGGGGGAGGGGCGCGACATGTTCAGCTGGATGGTATGGACCACTCCCGTCGCCGTGTTCTTCACCTGCATCGTCCTGATGCTGATCGGCATGACGGTCTGGGAATTGAAGGCACCCACGGTCGAGCGCAAGGGCTTCCTGCCGCTGCGCACCACGCGTGGCGACAGGCTGTTCATCGGTTTGATGGCCGCCGCCTGGCTCAACCTGGCGTTCCTGGGGTTCGGGCAGAAGGCGGTGGAATGGTTTTCGCTGGATGAGCCGCCATCGGTGTGGATCAGCTTCGTGCTGTCCATGCTGCTGTTGGCCTTCATCATGAGAAAAGGCTGAAGGGGCGTTTCGATCCCTCACTTGGTTCAAGGACTACGGGCCCGCATCTTCCCCGGCCAGAGGTCCGCAGCAAAAGATGGGGAAGGCCATTCGAGGAGACAGGTCATGAAATTGCGCATGCATGCCATGGCAGCGGCTATCGCCCTGATCGGAACGTCAGGGGCATGGGCCGGCGAGCCGGAAGCGAAGAAGTGGGTGGATTCCGAGTTCCAGCCATCGACGTTGTCCAAAGACCAGCAGATGGCGGAAATGAAGTGGTTCATGGACGCCGCCGCCAAACTCCGTGCCAAGGGCGTCAACGAAATCAGCGTCGTATCCGAAACCATCACCACGCACGAGTACGAATCCAAGACGCTGGCGAAGGCATTCAGTGAAATCACCGGCATCAAGGTCAACCACGACCTGATCCAGGAAGGCGACGTCGTCGAAAAGCTGCAGACGTCCATGCAGTCCGGCAAGTCCATCTACGACGGCTGGATCTCGGACTCCGACCTGATCGGCACGCACTATCGCTACGGCGCCATCCTGCCACTGTCCGACTACATGGCCGGCGCGGGCCGCGAATGGACCAACCCCAACCTGGACATCAAGGATTTCATCGGCACCAAGTTCACCACCGCGCCCGACGGCAAGCTGTACCAGTTGCCCGACCAGCAGTTCGCCAACGTCTACTGGTTCCGCGCCGACTGGTTCGCCCGGCAGGACCTGAAGGACAAGTTCAAGGCCAAGTACGGGTACGACCTGGGCGTGCCCACCAACTGGTCCGCCTACGAAGACATCGCCGACTTCTTCTCCAACGACGTCAAGGAGATCGATGGCAAAAAGGTCTACGGCCACATGGACTACGGCAAGAAGGACCCGTCGCTGGGCTGGCGCTTCACCGACGCGTGGCTGTCCATGGCCGGCGCCGCCGATAAGGGTTTGCCCAACGGCATGCCGGTGGACGAATGGGGCATCCGCGTCGCCGACGACAAATGCACCCCGGTGGGCGCCTCGGTATCGCGCGGCGGCGCCACCAACAGCCCGGCCGCCGTCTATGCGCTGACCAAATACATCGACTGGATGAAGAAGTACGCCCCGCAGCAAGCCATGGGCATGACCTTCTCGGAATCCGGCCCCGTCCCGGCGCAAGGCCAGATCGCCCAGCAGATCTTCTGGTACACGGCGTTCACGGCCGACATGACCAAGAAGGGCCTGCCGGTCGTCAACGACGACGGCACCCCGAAATGGCGCATGGCCCCGTCGCCCTATGGCCCGTACTGGAAGGACGGCATGCAGAACGGCTACCAGGACGTAGGTTCATGGACGTTCTTCAAGTCCACCAACCCCGACAAGATGGCCGCCGCCTGGCTGTACGCGCAATTCGTCACGTCAAAGTCGGTGTCGTTGAAGAAATCCATCACCGGCCTGACCTTCATCCGCGACAGCGACATCCACAGCGACTTCTTCACGAAGAACGCCGCGAACTACGGCGGACTGATCGAGTTCTACCGCAGCCCCGCCCGCGTGGCATGGACGCCCACGGGCAACAACGTGCCGGACTATCCGAAGCTGGCGCAACTGTGGTGGAAGAACGTCGCCACGGCCGTCACGGGCGAAAAGACCCCGCAGGCCGCCATGGACAATCTGGCCAATGAAATGGACCAGGTGATGGCGCGCCTGGAACGGGCAGGCATGGCGCAATGCGCGCCGAAGCTGAACGCCAAGAGCGATCCCAGCAAGTGGCTGTCGGATCAGCACGCGCCCTGGAAGAAGCTGGCGAACGAGAAGCCCAAGGGCGAGACCATCCCGTATGAAAAACTGCTGGCGGCCTGGAAGGAGGGCAAGGTCCGGTAGGGCAGCACGGGTCCGTAGGATGGGTGTAGCGCGAGAGTGCTTGAGCAAGAACCCGATTATCCCGCGCGCGAAACCCATCAAGCAGCGGTGGCTGTTCGGCAGCGTCAGCCGGAACACCACCGTCGCCTGATGGGTTTCGCGCCTTGATGACCGGCTCGTATGGCGCGATGCGCTCGCGCTCTACCCATCCTACGTTCCTCTACGACGCGCCGATGGGATAATCACCGCCTGCACGATTCCTCTTGGTTTCTTTTCAGGTCTTCCATTCCGCATGTCCGCGCATCTTCTTGGCCGTTTTTGCCTGTCCGCGTTCCTCGGCCTCGCTGCCGCTCACACCCAAGCCGCCGGTTTCCAGCGCCTGACCCTCCCCATGGACCAGAACGGCCCCGGGCTGTCCGGCGCCATCTGGTATCCGTGCGCGGCGCCTGCCGCCGAGATCAAAGTCGGCCGGACCCCGATCTCCGGCGTCCTGAACTGCCCGGTGCCTGAAGGCCGGCATCCGCTTATCGTCATGTCGCATGGATCCAGCGGCTCGTTCCTGGGTCATCACGACACCGCTGCCGCGTTGGCCAATGCGGGTTTCGTGGTCGCGGCGGTCAACCATGTGGGCGACAACTGGGAGGACCGGTCGCGGCAGGGGTATCTGTCGATTTTCTCGACGCGCCCTCGGGAAGTACGGCGGCTGATCGACTACATGACGACCGCCTGGCCGCAGAAGGCGAAGGTGGATGCTGACAAGATCGGCATCTACGGCTTTTCACGCGGCGGCTATACCGCGCTGGTGCTGGCGGGGGGCGTGCCGGATTTCCGGGCCGGCCTGGCCATTTGCCAGACCACCCCGTCGCTGCCGATGTGCCGCGACATTGCCGCCGGGAAGATCCCACAGCAGTCTTATGTGCACGACGATCACATCAAGGCGGCGGTCATCGCGGACCCGTTGAACGCGTTTCCCGGCGATGCCTTGAAGGCGGTGAAGATTCCGGTGCAATTGTGGGCATCGGAACGGGGCGGCGATGGCGTCAGCCCTGCCAGCGTGGAGGCGGTGCGCCAGGGGCTGCCCGCCGCGCCGGACTTTCAGGTGGCGAGGGGGGCAGGGCACTTCGATTTCCTGGCGCGTTGCCCGGCGGAGCAGGCCGAGACCCTGTCCGTATATTGCATGGAGGCGGCGGGCTTCGACCGCCAGCAGTTCCACCAGGACCTGAATGCGAAGGTCGTGGAGTTCTTCAAGGACCACCTGTAGGCCGCTCCCGGCCCCTTCAGATCAGACCAGGCCCGGAGCGGCCTGGCCCCGCCTACGCCATGACCAGCGCGCGATGCGCGCACACGCCCGCCATCACGCCTGAGGCGCTGGCAAGCGTCGCGTTGCTCATCGGAATGGCCGCATCCCCCGCGGCAAAGACGCCAGGCACCGTGGTCTGCCTGAACTCGTCGGTGCGGATCACGGGGCCGAGCGGACCGTCGTCGAACGCGCAACCCAGCTGCATCGCGAGCGGACTGGCCATATGGGTCTTGCTGGCCACGAACAGCGCGTGCACCGCCATGCGTCGCCCATCGGCGAGCTTGACGGCATCCAGCGCCGGCGCCGTGCCCATGAGTTCCACGATGGGCGTGCGTTCGATACGCACGCCGCGCTTGTCCAGCAGCGCTGCCTGTTCCGAATCCGGTTCGAATTCGCCCTGCGTGAAATAGGTGGTGGAGCCCCAGTCCGGCAGCAGCACGGCTTGGTGCGCGGATAGCGGATGCGCGGCCAGCACGCCCAGCGGGCGGCCGGCCACTTCATAGCCATGGCAATAGGGGCAATGCAGCACGGTCTGCCCCCAGCGTTCCTGCAGGCCCGCCAGCGCAGGCAATTGGTCACGCAGCCCCGTTGCCAGGATCAGGTGCTTGCCCTGGACTTCCTCTCCCGCCGCCATCGTCACGCGCAGCAGTCCGGCGTGCGCGCTCGCACTGACCGCCTCGCCATCCAGGAACTTGACGCAAGGGTACTGGGCCAACTGCTCGCGCGCCTGCCGCAAGATTTCCCGGGGCGGCTTGCCATCCTGGCCCAGGAAGCCGTGCGCATGCGCGGCAAAGCGGTTGCGCGGCTGGCCGCCGTCGATCAGCAGGACGCGCCGGCGGGCGCGGGCCAATTGCAGGGCGGCGGACAGGCCGGCAAAGCTGCCGCCCACGATGATGGCGTCGTAAGTCATCGGCTGGATTCCTATTCAGTGACTATCAAGATACTTCGTAAGTTGCATGATAGGGCGGAATCCAGGTTTCATGCAACTTTCGATGTGTCATATCTTGCCGTGGAAGGCGGCGTGCCGCCTACACCGGGAAATCCGTCGACTGCGCCAGCGCCTTCCAGGCTTCGGTTTCCTCGGCCACATACGCGTTCTTTTCCGCGATCACGCGCAGGGCGTCCGTGCCCAAGGGCAGGCGCAGCGGGGGCGTTGCGGCATCGGCCAGGGTGATCATGGCCGCAGCCAGCTTTGCCGGGTCGCCCGGTTGCTGGTGATTCAGGCCGGCCGCAATCCGTCGCACATTGCCCGACGTTGCGTCGTAGTCGTCGATGATGGCGCCTGCCACGGTCAGCGACGTCGCGTCCAGGAAATCGGTGCGGAAGTAGCCGGGTTCGACGACGGTCGCGTGGATGCCCAGCGGCTTGAGTTCCGCATGCAGCGCTTCGGTCAGTCCTTCGACCGCGAACTTGGTCGAGCAGTACGCGCCGAACCCCGCGCCGGACCGGTAGCCGCCCAGCGAAGACAGGTTGATCACGTGGCCGGCACGTTGCGCCCGCAGCGTGGGCAGCACGGCGCGCGTCACGTTCAGCAGGCCGAACACGTTGGTGTCGTACATGCGCCGCACGTCGGCGTCGCTGGACTCTTCAACGGCGCCCAGCAAGCCGAAGCCCGCATTGTTCACCAGCACGTCGATACGGCCGAATCGCGCCAGGCCGGCGGCGACGGCCGCCTTGGCCTGGGCTTCGTCGGTGACGTCCAGCGCAACGGGAAGCAGGGCGGGCGACTCGCCCAGGCGTTTTGCGATGGCGTCGACATTGCGGCCGGCGGCGATGACGGCATTGCCATCGGCAAGTGCCGCCTCGGCGATCAGCGCACCGATGCCGCGCGAGGCGCCGGTGATGAGCCAGACGCGTTTGAAAGAGGTGACGGGGGTTTGCATGGAGAGGCTCCGAAAGGGGGGGAATGAGCCTAGATCGTAGGGGGATCGATAATCCCGGAATAGATAGGAAATGGCGGAAATATAATCAACAAAAATTTGCGAATGGGCCTGCCATGAACGAAATCCGTGCCGTCACCATCTTTGCGCGCGCCGCTGTGCTGGGCAGCCTGCGCCGCGCGGCGGTGGACCAGGGCATTTCGCCCCAGGCCGCCAGCCACGCGGTGATGCAGCTGGAAAAGGAACTGGGCGTGCGCTTGTTCCACCGCACCACACGCAAGCTCAGCCTGACCGAAGAAGGCCAGCAACTGCTCGAAAGCGTGGCGCCGGCCCTGGCAATGTTCGCGACCGCGCTGGATGATGCGCGCCGGTCGCGGCAGGACATCGCCGGCCCCTTGCGCGTCAGCGCGCCCAGGACGATGGCGCGCCACGTGATCTGGCCCGCCCTGATGGCGTTCGCCGCGGAACATCCCAGCGTGCAGCTGGACGTGCAGTTCGATGACCAGTTCACCGATCTGGTCGCAGACCGCGCCGATGTCGGGTTCCGGGGCGGTTCGCCGCCGGCCGAAGGGGCCATCGCGCGCCGGCTCGTGCCGATCCAGCTGATCGTGTGCGCCTCGCCCGCGTATCTGGCCCGCCACGGCACGCCCCGGACCATCGAGGCGCTGGACGCACACCGCTGCACGGGCTACCGGCGCGTCAACACCGGCAAGCTTGCACCCTGGGAGTTCATGGTCGGCGACGAAATCCAGTATCGCGACGTACCGGCCGTGTTGTGCACGAACGATGCCGAAGCTGAAACCGATGCCGTGGTGGCGGGACTGGGCATCGGGCAACTCGGCAGTTTTTCAGCCGCCGGACCCATCCGCGCCGGCTTGCTGGTGCCGCTGTTGACGCAGCATCTGACGCAGCGGGAATCGTTCTATATCTACTATCGGCGGCGGACGGAACAGCCCCTGCGCGTGAAGGCATTCATCGATTTCATGGTGGAGCGCCTGGCGGAGAACCAGGACTTCTTTCTGACGCGTGCCGAGCTGACGCGTCCGCGCAAACCCGGCGCATAGAACCCGCGCGTCTGACGGTGTATTCTCGATTGCGTGGCGCGCCTGCCAACCAGGTACGCGCGAAGCAGAACAAAGCGGGCAGCGCCCATCCGGCGCCCGTCCGCACCCGAATATCCAGGAGACAGGACCATGTTGTTGACGGAAGAACAGCAGAGCATTCAGGAAATGGCGCGCCGCTTTGCGGCCGAACGCCTGGCGCCCAACGCCGAACGCTGGGACCGCGACCACGAATACCCCGCTGACGCCATTCAGGAGATGGCGCAACTGGGGTTTTTCGGCATGCTGGTGCCGGAAGAATGGGACGGCAACGCAAGCGGCTATATCTCGTATGCGGTGGCGCTGGAGGAAATTGCCGCGGGCAACGGCGCGTGTTCCACGATCATGAGCGTGCACAACTCGGTTGCCTGCATGCCGATCCTGAAGTTCGGTACCGATGCGCAGAAAGACCAGTTCCTGCGGCCTCTGGCCACGGGCGAACACATCGGGGGCTTTGCGTTGACCGAGCCGCAAGCGGGGTCCGATGCCAGCAGCCTGCGCACCCGGGCCCGCCGGGACGGTGACGACTACATCCTGAACGGCGCCAAGCAATTCATCACCTCGGGCAAAAGCGGCCAGACGGTGATCGTCTTCGCCGTGACCGATCCGGACGCCGGCAAGCGCGGCATTTCCGCCTTCATCGTGCCGACCGACACGCCGGGGTATCAAGTGCTGCGCGTCGAAGACAAGCTGGGCCAGCACGCCTCGGACACCTGCCAGATTGCGTTTGAAGACATGCGCATTCCGGCGGCTTACCGTTTGGGCGCAGAAGGCGAAGGCTACAAGATCGCGCTGGCCAACCTGGAAGGCGGGCGCATCGGCATCGCCTCGCAATCCGTCGGCATGGCGCGCGCGGCGTTCGAATGCGCGCGCGACTACGCCCGCGACCGGCAGGCGTTCGGCAAGCCCATCATGGAGCACCAGGCGGTGTCGTTCCGGCTGGCCGACATGGCTACGCAGATCCATGCGGCGCGCCAAATGGTGCTGCACGCCGCGGCGTTGCGTGAAGCGGGCAGGCCGGCGCTGATGGAAGCCTCGATGGCCAAGCTTTTCGCCTCCGAAATGGCCGAAAAGGTGTGCTCGGCCGCGATCCAGACGCTGGGCGGCTACGGCTACCTGAAGGATTTCCCGGTGGAGCGCATCTACCGCGATGTGCGCGTGTGCCAGATCTACGAAGGCACCAGTGACATCCAGCGGCTGGTGATCGCACGCGGCCTGTAGCCCGCGCGACGGCGTTGTCTCCCAGACTGCGCCGTCGCGGCCGGTCCGGCTTCAGCCCGGGCGGCCTTGCGCCAGTTGCGCGTCCCAATACGCCAGGTGTTCCTGCCAGTCGGGGCGGTCGAGCGCGCGCAACTGATCCAGGATGTGTTGGGCATCGTCCGGCCGGCCCAGGAGCAGGTTGGCCTTGATCAGGTTGCTGCCCACCTGCAGGCCATGCGCGTGAACCTGGAAGCGGGGGCCGGCCAATTCCAGGATGTCGGCGATACGGCCGGCATTGCCCAGGTCGCCGCTCATCTGCATCAGCAAGTCGGCGGGGGCGGGGTCGCCCGCGCGCGACAGCGCCTCGTTGTACAGCGCGATCGCGCCGGCGTAGTTGTGCGACCCGAGCTCACCACGCGCCAACCATAGCTGCGCACGCCAGCTGCCGGGCAGGGCGGCGACTTTTCGCATCGCCGTGATACCCGCCGCGTCGCCGCCGAAATCGCGGTGGATGGCCTCGAACCAGCCCAGCCCGTTGTCCTGGTTGGGGTCTCGTTGCAAGGCGCGCCACAAGGTGTCGAGCGCCCGGGCTTCGTCATCGCGTTCGGCGTGGATCTTGGCCAGGTTGGTCAGCACGATGCCCGTCTCGCCATGTTGCGCGCAGAACGCTTGCAGCACGCGTTCGCTGTCGTCCAGCCGGTCCTGCTTCATGTAGACGATGGCCTGCAGCACCACGGCGCGTTCGGGGTTCGGGTCCAGTTCCACCAGCCGTTCGGCGGGGCCGACCATCTCGTCGATGAAGCCGTCGTTCAGCGACTGGATGATCAGGCCCGCCAGCCGGTCGGCATCGTTCCAGTCCTGTTCGATGGCGCCGGGCAGCACGTTCTCGCGCCATTGCTCGCGGGTGACGAGCACTTCGCGGCCCTGGGCGTCGTAGGCGCGGATCATCTGGTCACTGTCGGGATGGGAACTCATGCGTTGGATCCTTCGGAAAAGTTGCGCCGGCGCCGCCGCGCCCACAGCGTGTAGACAATGATATTGCCTACGATCAGCAACGTGGCCAGCACGATCTGCGTGGTCCGCGTGATGCCCTCGGGGTAGATCAGGCCCAGCACATAATGTTCGATGAAGCCGCCGGCGTATCCCTGCTGGCCCGCCTGCTGCCGCAGCGACACCTCCAGCGGCGTCAGCGGGCAGATCCAGCCCATGCCGATCACCATCGCGCCCCACGCCAGCGCGGGCAGATGCCAGTAGGCGATGCGGGGCTTCCACAGCGCAAGCAAACCGCCGAACATGACGAAGGCGACGAAGAGGCCATGCGCGACCAGGACCAGGTCGGCAAGGATGCGGTAAGTCATCGGAAGTTCTCTGCAGGTTCAGGAAATGGCCGGCGTGCTTCGCCGGACCCGCATTTAATCTTAAGGCTGCGCGGGCCGGGCGGCATATTGGCAACAAAGCAAGACGCTTGGTGTCGGAATAGAATGCCGGCGTCATTACACTGCGTGAGGCAAGGACAATGGGCCAGACGATAGAAGGGCGGATTCAAGCCGCCGAAGAGCAACTGCGCCAGGCGATGCTGGCATCCGACCTCGCGGCGCTTGAGCGCCTGCTGGATCCGCAGCTGCTGTTCACGAACCACATGGGTTGGAGCTTCACCCGCGAAGACGACCTGGACGCGCACCGTTCGGGCATGCTGAAGATCCATGGGCTGGACCTGTCCGAACTGAACATCCTGCCGCGTGCGGAATGCGCGGTCGTGTCGGTGCAGGCGCGAATATCGGGCAGCTACAACGGGGTGCCGGCCAACGGCACATTCCGGTTCATGCGGACCTGGGCGCTGGACGCGGTCTCCGGTCAATGGCGCGTGATCGCGGCCAGTTCCGTCATGGTGGTGTGACGCCCGCCAGGCGCCCTTAGACCTTCAGGTCGCGCAGCAGCTTGGCCAGTTCGGGCGCCGTCATCAGCGACACGCCTTGCGCCTTCGCGTAGGCCCAGGCGTTGTCGGACACGTCGCCCAGGGCGATGTAGATAGCTTCGCGGGCGCCGCGTTTCTCGCGTGCCGCCTGCAGTTCGCGCAGCGGCTCCACCCCCACGCGGGCGGCCTTCCAGCGCTTGGCGCTGACGATGGCCACGTGGCCGTCCTTGCTCAAGGCGAAGTCCGCGCCCGGCGTCTGCAGGCGCTGGACCTCACAGCCGTCGCGCTTGAAGCCGGCCTCGACCGTGTCGGCGAAGTCGGCCCACGACATGGCGGCGGCGGTTTCGGCCACGGCCTGCACGCGGGTGCCCGAGGGCGCCCGCAATTGCTTGTAGGCGGCCATGATGGAAATGACCGCGAACGGCACCGCCGCAAACACGCCCATCGCCGCGTAGTCCAGCGGCAGCGCGGCGAATCCGCCCACGCACAGCAGCACCGCCACGCCAGCGCTCATCCACCACGGCGAGCGCAGCAGGACGGCGAAGATGGAGTTCTGGGACATCTTGAGTTTCATGGCGGCTCGCGGCGTTGCGGTGACGGGGGGAACGGGGTCAGGCGTTGTCGGCGGGCGCGTCTGCGGCGCGCACCACGATGCGGACGTCGCCGCAGGTGACGATCTGCCCCCCGCGGATCTTGGCGGTCTTGCGGGTCTCGACGACGCCGCCCACGCTGACCAGGCCGTCGGCCACCATCATCTTGCCCGCGCCGCCGCTGTCGCAGACGCCGGTGGCCTTAAGCAGCTGGTTCACTTCGATATAGGGGCTGCCGTCGGCAAGCGTGAATTCAATGATGGGCATGGAGGAATTGCGCAAATTCAGGTGTGAAAGCGGCCGGATCGGCCACGTACGTCAGGCGGCCTCAGGCCGGGCCGCTGCGGTTGGTGTTCTCGGGGGCGGCGGCAGGCGCCTCGGGCACGCTGGGCGCGGCGGGGCGGGGTGCGCTTTCCGCGCGCGCCATCCAGGCGATAAGCGACGAACGCATCGCCTCTTCGACCGACATCTGGATGGGCGTCACCCAGTCCTGCGGTACGAAGACGGTGTAGCCGCCGATCATGTAGCCCATCGGCAGGTAGACGGCCACGCGGTCGCCCTGCGTGAAGCCTTCAGGCAGGCCGTCCATGCTGCGGCGGGTGACCAGGCCCACCAACTCCAGTTGCTGGCCGGGCACGCGCAGGATCACGACCTGTTGCGCCGTATTCTTGGAACTGGGCGAAAAATAGTCCGCGAAGCTCTTCAAGGACGAATAGATGCTCTTGACCACCGGCAG
Organism: Achromobacter sp. 18P8.1.1; assembly: GCF_057799415.1. NCBI lineage: Bacteria > Pseudomonadati > Pseudomonadota > Betaproteobacteria > Burkholderiales > Alcaligenaceae > Achromobacter > Achromobacter sp. 18P8.1.1. Next base: position 27,794 of record NZ_JBYOKH010000069.1, read on the forward strand.
GTTGGTGAAGGGCATTTCCACCACGGTCAGGAAGCGCTGCACGCGTTCCTTGGACACCAGGTACCCGATGGCCAGAATGCCCAGGATGCCCAGCGCCAGGCCCATGCCCGGCACGTAGAAGCCGCCGATGAAGGGGCGCAGAAAAGTCAGCGCCACCGCTTCCGTCCAGGCCAGGAAGATATAGAGCAGGTAGATGGTCAAAGCCAGCGGCAGGACGGTGATCAGGCCGCGGAAGAAGTATTTGTAGAGACGAGTCATAGGCAGGAACTAGAGAATTAGGGTCGGACCACGGCTTGCCGGCGCGGGTCAGAGGGCCGCCAGCATAGCAGCCGGCGTCCGCGTGTTTCGTAATAAACCGCATCGCCCCGGGGATATCGGGGCCAGGGAACCCTGCGCGCGCGGCCTAGCGGTCGACGGGCAGGTACAGGGTTTCCTTGATTTCCTCCATGACCACATAGCTGCGCGATTCCGCGGAAGCCGGCAGTCGTTTGAGGATTTCGCCCAGCAGGCGACGGTATTCGTTCATTTCCGTCAGGCGGGCCTTCACCAGATAGTCGAAATCACCGGACACCAGATGGCATTCCATGACTTCGGGAACATACAGCAGCTCTTTCTTGACCTTGTCGAAGACGTCGCCGGACTTGGCCGACAGCTTGATTTCCAGGAAGACGAGCAGATTCTTGCCCAATGCGGCCGGGTTGACGCGCGCATGGTAACCCGTGATGACGCCTTCGCGCTCCATGCGCTTGACGCGGTCCGAACACGGGGTGGCGGACAGGCTCACCCGATCGGCCAATTCGGTCACCGAAATGCGGCCTTCGCGCTGCAGGATATCCAGGATTTTCAGGTCGATTCGGTCTAGGTCGCGCATTTCACTTTTGGCGATCGAAAAACAGGGGCGTGCCCGGGAAAAGCACTGGCAAAGGAAAATAATCAGTGCTTTTCACTGCGAATAGGCTCATAGACTACCGAAAATACTGACCAAATCCAAATACGGAAAGAATCATGCATGTGATCGTCCTCGGCAGCGGCGTTATTGGCACCACCACCGCCTATTACCTGGCCCGTCAGGGTGCCAAGGTGACGGTCCTGGACCGCCAGCCCGCCGCCGCCCAGGAAACCAGCTATGCGAACGCCGGCCAGGTCTCGCCGGGCTATTCCACGCCTTGGGCCGCGCCCGGGATTCCGTTGAAGGCGATCAAGTGGCTGTTCCAGAAGCATGCGCCCCTGGCGATCCGCCTGGACGGCAGCCTGTATCAGCTGAAGTGGATGGCGGCGATGCTGGCCAACTGCTCGGCCGACCGCTATTCCGTCAATAAGGAACGCATGCTGCGGCTGTCCGAGTACAGCCGCGACTGCCTGCGCGAACTGCGCGCGGCCACGGGCATCCATTATGAAGAGCGCACCCGCGGCACCTTGCAGCTGTTCCGCACCGAGGCCCAGCTGGAAGCCGCCCGCCGCGACATCGCCGTGCTGGAAGAAGTGGGCGTGCCCTACGAACTCCTGGATCGCAACCGCCTGGTAACGGCCGAGCCCGCCTTGGCGCGTTCGATCCACAAGCTGGCCGGAGGCCTGCGCCTGCCCAATGACGAAACCGGCGACTGCCGCCTGTTCACCACGCGGCTGGCCGAGATGGCGGCGGCGCTGGGCGTGGACTTCCGCTACAACCAGACCGTCTCTGGCCTGAACACCGCCGGCGGCCAGATCACGGGCGTGCGCGTGGGCAGCGACGTCTTGACGGCCGACCGCTACGTGGCCGCCTTCGGCAGCTATACGCGCGGCTTCCTGGAGCCGCTGGGCCTGGACCTGCCGGTCTACCCGGTCAAGGGTTATTCGCTGACCATACCGCTTAAAGACGAGGCCGCCGCGCCGGTGTCGACCATCCTGGACGAAACGTACAAGATCGCCGTCACGCGCTTCGACGAGCGCATCCGCGTGGGCGGCATGGCGGAATTGTCCGGCTTCGATCTGCGCCTGAAAGACGCCCGCAGGAAGACGCTTGAACTGGTCGTCAACGATTTGTTCCCGGATAGCGGACACGTCGCCCAGGCCGAGTTCTGGACGGGCCTGCGCCCCATGACGCCCGACAGCACCCCCGTCGTCGGCCCGACTCGCTACGGCAACCTTTTCCTGAACACCGGTCACGGCACCCTGGGTTGGACGATGGCTTGCGGCTCCGGCAAGCTGGTCGCCGACCAGGTCATGGGCCAGCGCCCGGCCATCCGTACCGACGGGCTGAGCCTGTCGCGCTATGACCGCCGCGCCTCGTCGACCCCGCCGCTGGTACTGGACGGCAAGCGCGCCTGAGCCGGCGCTTCGACTCGCCCCGCTTCGCTTATCGGGCATCGGCCAAAAGCCATGCTCTCGACGGCCCTCCTCGCGCAAAATGCGGGGAGGGCCGTTGTCTGTTTTGAATGGCGCCGCTTGTGCCAAAATCGGCCCATGACCCATTTCCTGCACACTGCCGACTGGCAGATCGGCCGTCAGTACGGCCAGTTCGACACCGACGACGCCGCCATGCTGGCCGAAGCGCGTTTTGACGTCGTGGCACGCATTGCCGCGCTTGCGGCGGAACGTGGCGTAGACGCCGTGCTGGTGGCCGGTGACGTGTTCGATACGCAAGGCGTGTCGGACCGCACGATCCGCCGGCTGTTCGCCGCCATGGCCGCTTACGCCGGCCCGTGGGTGATGATCGCCGGCAACCACGACGCGGCATTGGCCGACAGCGTCTGGAGCCGCGCGATGCAGCTGGGCTGCATCCCCGGCAACGTGCACGTGCCGTTGCGCACCGGCGTCGTGGACCTGCCCGCCATCAACCTGGCCGTGCTGGCCGCGCCGCTGACGCAACGCCATACCTACGATGACGTGACGCAGGCCTTCGACACGCTGGAAACAGAACCCGGGCGCGTGCGGGTGGGCCTGGCCCACGGCAGCGTCGCGGGCCGCCTGCCCGACACGATCGACGCCACCAATCCCATCGCACCCGACCGCAGCGCCCGCGCGCGGCTGGACTATCTGGCGCTGGGCGATTGGCATGGCTGCCTGTCCATCGACGCGCGCACTTGGTATGCCGGCACGCCGGAGCAAGACCGCTTCCGCGGCAATGAACCCGGCTACGTGCTGGACGTGCGCATCGATGCTCCGGGCGTCGAGCCCGTGGTGGAACGCGTGGCCACCGGCAAGTACCGCTGGTCCGCCTGGACGGAGACCGTCAGCCTGCCCACCGACGCGCACGCGCTTGCCGAACGGTTGGCGGCGCTGCGCGCGGAAGACGTGCTGCGGCTGGACGTGCAGGGCCACGTCAACATGGAGACCTGGGACGCGCTGCAACGCGCCGTAGACCAGGCCACCGCCCAGGTGCGGGCCTTGCTTCCGGACTTGTCCGGCCTGCTGCTGGAACCTGATCAGGCCGATCTGGCCGAACTGGGGGCCAGTGGTTACGTCGGCGAGGTGGCCGCGCAATTGCAGGCCTTGCAGGCGGATGGCGCGCAAGCCGCGGTCGCGGGCGAAGCCCTGCGGCTGCTGTTGCGGTTCCAGCGCGAAAGCGCCGCGCAGGGGGCTGCCAAATGAAACTCTCCCGGATTGCGCTTGAAGAATTCCGCAAGTTCCGCCAGCCGATGGTGCTGGACGGCCTGCAAGACGGCTTGAACCTTTTCGTCGGTGCGAACGAGGCGGGCAAGAGCACCGTCGCGTCCGCCATCCGCGCGGCGTTCCTGGAACGCTACAGCACCAGCAAGGTCGCCGATCTGGCGCCGCGCGGCGAGTCCGGCGCGCGGCCCAGTGTTGAGCTGGCGTTCACGCACGCGGATCATTCCTACGTGTTGAAAAAGCAGTTCCTGTCGCGAGCCCGATGCGAGCTATTGATCGACGACGGCGCCCAACGCCTGGACGGCGAAGAAGCGGAAAACGCGCTGGCTGCCTTGCTGGGGTTCGAGCTGCCGGGGCGCGGCCAAAGCAAGCCGGACCTGGCGGGCATCCCCGGCCTGCTGTGGATCCAGCAGGGCGATGGCCATAATCTGCAAGAGGCGGCTGGTCATGCCGGCCTCCACCTGCGCGACGCGCTGACGCAGTTGTCCGGAGAGCTGGCCGCCAGTGATGGCGACCGCCTGTTCGAGCGCGTGTCGGCCGAACGCGCCGCCTTGCTGGATGCGCGCAACGGGCGTCCCAAGGGCGCCTATAAGGACGCCGAGGACGCCTTGGCGCGCGCCATCGCCGAACGGGACGAATGTGCGCAGGCGATGGCGCAACTGAATACCGACGTTGACCGCCTGGCGGAGCTGCGCCGCGACCACGAGCGCGCCCAGGCTAGCCAGCCGTGGAAGGACTTCGAGGCCAAGGCCGTCGAGGCCCGGGCCCGCCTAGCCGCGCTGGCGAAGGAACGCGAAGCGTTTGACGGCCTGCGCCGCGAGCAGACCCAGGCCGCCCAGACGTTGACCTTGTTGCAGGACCAGGTCCGGCGCGACCAGCAGGACGAGGCCGACTACCAGGCGCTTGCCAAGGAATCCCAGGCGGCACGGGCCCGGGTCGACGCCGCGCAAGCGCCGCTGGCCCGCGCGCAGCAACAGCGTCAAGCGCACGCTGCGGCGGTTGATGCCGCCCGCTTGCGCGTGGCCGCGGTCCAGGCCGTGGCCGACCGCCGCGACCTGGAGCACCAGCTGGCGCAATTGAATGCCGAAGTCGAACGCCTGGACGACGCCCTGAAGGCCGTTACCACGCTGATCGAACAAGGTTCGGCGCTGAAGGCCGAAGCCGTCCGTATCGAAATCGCCGATGGCGATATCGATGCGCTGCGCAAGAGCGAGCGCGAACTGGCCAATCTGCAACTGCGCCAGCAAGCCATCGCCACCCGGCTGTCGTATCAGCTGGAAGCCGGGCGCCAGGCCACGCTGGACGGCAGGCTGTTGGCCGGCGACGGCCAGGTGCTGCTGACGTCCGCCGCCGACCTGGATCTGCCGGGAGTGGGGCGCTTGCGCATCGAACCGGGCGGCCAGGACCTGCCGGCGTTGCAACGCGAACGCGCGGCTTTGCAGACGGCCTGGAGCGCGTTGCTGGAACGGTTGGGGGTGACGGCATTGGCCGACGCTGAACAGCGCCACGCGCGCTATACGGCCTTGCAGCGTGAACTGGACGGCATGCGCAAGACGCTCGCCATCCACGCGCCCAAGGGCGTGGACGTGCTGCGCGGCCAACGCGATGACGCGTTGGCCCGGCGCGTGCCCTTGCAGGAGCGGCTGGCCAAGCTGCCCGCGCCGGCGGCTGACCAGATGTCGGATCAGGATGAGCTGCCTGCCGCGGCT
>NZ_JBYOKH010000070.1:0-32052 GCF_057799415.1 Achromobacter sp. 18P8.1.1
GGGGGGTTATTGGGTGCTTTAAGGATGTGGCTGGGGGCGCCCGCGGTTTGGGGGCGCCTCGGCGGTGATGCCCAGGCGCGCCAGTTCCGCGTGCACCGCGCTGCTGTCGGTGGTTTGCAGGGCAGTGGCGACCGGGCCTTCGTAGGCGTCGTCATAGCCGCTGAAGCGCGATTCCGCTTTCAGTTCTTCCGGAAAATAGAGCAGTTCCAGGTAGTTGGCATCAAGAATGAGGGTCTGGTTGCGCGTGCCGCGATGGTGCCTGCCTTGCGGCGCGAGGCTGAATCCCAGCTTCACGTAGCGGTCGGTCGCCGCCTGCAGATCGTTGACCCGGATGATGTAGTGATCTAGGCCGGTGACTGACGGGAGAGACATCAAAGCTCCTGAATTCGCGTTGGAAAGAGGTGCAGTCTGGCGCAGGCGGGGGCAGGCTAGAACGATTGAATTCGCATGTGGATATCTGATTTTCATTCCAGGGACCACCGCGTGCGGTGCGTAAGGCAGGCTGCGCGCAGCATCGGCCATACGGGGCCGGACGGACGCATGAGCAAATGAGAAATCGGCATTTCTCCTGGCTCATAACGCAGGCCTATGATCCGCAGCTTCTTCCAGGCAGAACCATAGAGTCCCTTCCGATGCGTACTACCCGCCGTGAATTTCTCCTGTCCTCCGGAGCGCTGGCCGCTTCGATGGCGTTTCCCACGTCGTTGCTGGCTCAGACCACAGCCCCCCGTCATGGCGGCGTGCTGAACGTCCACCTGGGCTCCGAACAACGCATCCTGAACCCCGCGCTGCGCGCCTCGACCGGCGTGTACATCGTGACCAGCAAGATCATCGAATCGCTGGTGGACCTGGACGCCGCCGGCCAACCGGTGGCGCAACTGGCCACGTCATGGACGACCGAGCCCGACGGCAAGACCATCACCTTCAAGCTGCGCGAAGGCGTCACCTGGCATGACGGCAAGCCCTTTACGTCGGCCGACGTGCAGTACAACGCGCTGGAGCTCTGGAAGAAACACCTGAACTTCGGCACGGCCTTGCAGCTTTACCTGGAAGCTGTCGATACGCCTGACCCGCATACGGCCGTGTTCCGCTATAGCCGGCCGATGCCGCTGGATCTGCTGTTGCGCGCCCTGGCGGACCTGGGATACGTGGTGCCCCGTCATTTGTACGAGGGCACCGACGTGCTGGAGAACCCGGCCAATACCGCGCCCGTGGGCACGGGGCCCTTCAAGTTCGTGCAGTACCAGCGGGGGCAATTCATCATCGCCGAACGCAACCCGAACTACTGGCGGCGCGACCAGCCCTATCTGGACCGCATCGTGTGGCGCATCATCACGGACAAGTCCGCGGCCACCGCCGCCCTGGAAACGGACCGGTTGCAGTTAAGCGCGTACTCGCAGCTGACCCTGGCGGACCTGGACCGGCTCAAACAGAATCCACGCTTCGAAGTCCGCGGCAAGGGGCTGGAGGCCAACGTGTTCAACAACACGTTGGAATTCAATTTCCGTCGCAAAGAGCTGGCCGACGTGCGCGTGCGCCGCGCCATCGTGCACGCGATCGACATCGATTTCTTCATCGAGAACTTCCTCTACGGGCTGGGCAAGCCCGCCACCGGGCCGATCCCGTCCACGTCCGAAACGTTCTTTCCGGCCGGCAGCAAGCCGCCGTACCCCTTTGACGTCAAGCGCGCCGAGGCGCTGCTGGACGAAGCCGGCTACAAGCGCGGCGCCGGCGGCACACGCTTCACGCTAAAGCTGGTGCCCATCCAGAACGGCGAAGACGTGCCATTGCTGGCCACCTTCATCCAGCAGTCGCTGGAGGCCGTGGGCATCAAGGTGGAGATCGTCCAGTACGACATCGCCGGCGCGCTGGCGTCTGTGTACAAGAACCATACGTTCGATATCGCCACCGGCTGGCACCAGTATCGCGGCGATCCCGCCGTCTCCACCACCGTCTGGTATCGCTCCGGCAGCCCTGCGGGCGCGCCGTGGACCAACCAGTACGGCTGGCAATCGGACAAGGTGGACAAGTTGATCGACGATGCCGCGTCCGAAATCGACCCGGCCCGCCGCAAGGCGCTGTACGCGGAATGGGTGGCGGCCGTCAATGATGAACTGCCCATCTGGATGGCGACGGAACGGCAGTTCTATTCGGTCGCCAGCCGCAAGCTGCAGAATGGCCACAACAATGCGCGCTGGCCGTCCAGCGACTGGCACGACGCCTGGCTCTCGGCTTAGGACGCAGGCATGGGTTTCCTGACTTTGGCCGCCCGCCGGCTGGCGGCCGCCGCGCCGGCGCTGCTGATCATCCTGGCAGGTCTCTTCCTGCTGCTGCAATTGGCGCCGGGCGACACGGTGGACGCGCTGGTGGCGCAGATCGGCGGGGCAGATGCCGCCACCATCGCGTCCCTGCGCTCGCACTATGAATTGGACCAGTCCACGACGTCGCGCCTGGGCAACTATCTGTGGCGCCTCGTGCACCTGGATCTGGGCTATTCCGCCATCTACGGCAAGCCCGTTTCAACGGTGATTGCCGAACGCCTGCCTGCCACGCTGCTGCTGATGGGGTCGGCGCTGGCCTTCGCTTTTACCGGCGGCATGGCGCTGGGCGTGATCGCGGCGCGGCGCGTCAACGGCTGGGCGGACGCGCTGATCTCCACGCTGGGCCTGGTGTTTTGCGCCACGCCGTCGTTCTGGTTCGGGTTGATGGGCATTTTCGTCTTCGCCGTGTGGCTGGACTGGGTGCCGGCAGGTGGCTTTGCGACCATCGCCTCGGGCTACACGGGCTGGGCGCGCATCCTGGACATCGCCTGGCACCTTGTGCTGCCCACCGCCACGCTTGCGCTGATCTTCCTGGCCACCTATCTGCGCATCATGCGCGCGTCGATGCTGGAAGTGTCCACGCACGACTTCGTGCGCACGGCGCGGGCCAAGGGCCTGCGCGAGACAGCCGTGGTCGCCCGCCACATCCTGCGCAACGCGCTGCTTCCCATGATCACGCTGCTGGGCCTGCAGGCCGGCACCATGCTGGGCGGCTCGGTCGTGGTCGAAAGCGTCTTTGCCTTGCCCGGCCTGGGCCGGCTGGCCTACGAATCGGTGGTCCAGCGCGACCTGAACACCTTGCTGGGCATCGTGTTCGTGTCCGCGCTGCTGGTGATCATGATCAACTTCGTGGTCGATCTACTGTATGCGCGGCTTGACCCCCGCATTGCGCGGAGCTGAGCCATGGAAACGATACGCCGATACTTCCATAGTCCCATCGCCGTGCTGGGGCTGGTGCTGCTGGTGCTGGTGTGCGCCGGCGCGCTGGGTGCAGGCCTGTGGTACCCGAAGAACCCGCTCAGTCTCGCCGGCAGGCCGCTGCAATGGCCCGGCGAGAACGCGCGATTTCTGCTGGGCACCGACCAGGTCGGGCGCGACATTGCCGCGCAGATCCTGCACGGCGCACGCGTCACGCTGGCGATCGGGCTGGTGGCGACGCTGTTGTCCGTGCTGATCGGCGTGACGCTGGGCGCGGTGGCTGGCTACTACGGCGGGGCCATCGACGACCTGTTGATGCGGGTGACGGAGGCCTTCCAGATCCTGCCCAACTTCCTGTTGCTGCTGGTGCTGGTGGCGGTGTTCGGTTCCGACCTGCACACCGTCGTGCTGGCGATCGGCCTGGTGTCATGGCCGCCGGTAGCGCGCCTGACGCGGTCGGAGTTCCTGACGCTCAAGGCGCGCGAATTCGTCCAGGCGGGCCGGGCGCTGGGCATGGGCGACCTGCGCCTGATCTTCCGCGAAATCCTGCCCAACGCCTTGCCGCCCGTCATCGTGTACGCCAGCGTCATCATGGCCACCGCCATCCTGCTGGAAAGTGCGCTGGCCTTCCTGAACCTGTCCGACCCCAACGTGCCTTCCTGGGGCAACCTCATCGGCGGCGGCCGGGGAGTCCTCCGGGTGCAATGGTACGTATCCGCCATTCCCGGCGTTGCCATCCTGCTGACCGTCCTGGCGATTTCGCTGGTGGGGCAGGGGATCAACGACGCACTCAATCCCAGGCTGAAACGCTCATGACCGAATTGCTACGCATCCAGAACCTTACCGTGGACCTACCGGCGGGAGCCGACCGGCCCCACGCGTTAAAGGACCTTACCTTGAGCGTCAACGCGGGCGAAATCGTGTGCGTGGTCGGCGAAAGCGGGTCGGGCAAGTCCCTGACGGCGGGCGCCATCCTGGGCTTGTTGCCCCAGGGCGTGCACGCCAGCGGCGGACAGATCCATTGGGAAGGGCAAGACCTGCTGCAACTGGCGCCGGACGCCTTGCGCCGCCTGCGTGGCCGACGTATCGGCATGATCTTTCAGGAACCGATGACCGCCCTGAACCCGCTGCGCACCATCGGCGACCAGATCGGCGAGGTCTTTCGCACGCATACGCGTCTGGGCAGAGCCGAAATCGCCCGGCGGACGCTGGAGCTGCTGGATTCCGTGCGCTTGCCGGACCCCGCGCAGGCGGTCAACGCCTACCCACACGAGCTGTCCGGCGGCCAGCGCCAGCGCGCCATGATCGCCATGGCGCTGGCGCTGGAGCCGGCATTGCTGATTGCTGACGAACCCACCACGGCGCTGGACGTCACCACGCAGGCGCAGATCCTGCATCTGATCCACGACTTGCAACGGCGCCGTGGCACGGCGGTGCTGTTCATCACCCACGACTTCGGCGTGGTGGCCGAAATCGCCGACCGCGTCGCCGTGATGCAACGTGGTGTGCTCGTGGAAAGCGGCACCGCCGACCAGGTGCTTGAACACCCCCAGCATCCGTACACGCGCGCCTTGATCGCCGCCGTGCCGCCGCTGGCGCCCGCCGAAGCCCGCTCGACGCTGGACGCCGATGCGCCGGTCATCCTGGCCACGAAGGCGCTTTCGAAGACTTATCGCAAGCGTGGCTGGTTCGGACGCCCCAGCCGCGTGACACACGCCGTGAACGGCGTCGAACTGACCTTGCGCGAGGGCCAGACGCTAGGAATCGTCGGTGAAAGCGGATCGGGAAAATCCACATTGGCCCGCACGCTGCTAGGCTTGCTGCCGCCCGATGCCGGCAGCATCACGCTGGCCGGCAAGCCGCTGGCGTTCAAGGGCGGCTCGGCGCGGCGCGCGCATGCCAAGCTGGTGCAGATGGTGTTCCAGGATCCTTATGGATCACTGAATCCCCGTCAACGCGTGGGCGAAATTGTGGCCCAGGGTCCCATGGTGCACGGCATGCCCAGGCGTGAAGCGTTGGCGCTTGCGCAAGAGCTTTTCGAACTGGTGGGATTGTCGGCGGACGCCATCCGGCGCTTTCCGCATGAATTCTCGGGCGGGCAGCGCCAGCGCGTGGGGTTGGCGCGGGCGTTGGCCATGCGGCCACAAGTGCTGATCGCCGATGAACCGGTCTCGGCGTTGGACGTCTCCGTGCAGGCGCAGGTATTGGCGCTGCTGGCGCGGTTGCGCCAGCAACTGGGGCTGTCGATCGTATTCATCACGCACGACCTGCGCGTGGCCGCGCAGGTCTGCGACCACGTGGCCGTCATGAAGGACGGCAGGGTGGTGGAAGAGGGGGTTTGCGCCGAGGTTTTCGGCAACCCCACGAATCCGTATACGCAGGCATTGCTGGCCGCGGTACCCGGCCGTCGCTGGAACCCCGCCAGCGTGACCGCACGCCAAGCCGCCTGAAGGGCGGGCTTGGCCGTGGGTCAGAGCGCAGGCGCCGCGATCGCAACGTCTGCGCATCTTCCAGCCTTGGCCTAGAAGCGCACGGCCAGCTTCAACTGACCCGACTGCTGACGGTTGCCGCCGCCGAACTGCGCGTCGTAGGCGATGCCTGCGGTCGTGTTGCGCGTGATGGCCATTTCAGCGCCAAGGCCAAGCACTGCCGCGTCGCGTGCAATGGGAACGCCCGTCACCGAGAACGTGCTGCCGCCGTCGAAAGCCAGTTCCTGCCTGGGCTTCACATCGCCCATTGCATGGCGCCAGCCCAAGGACGCGGTCAGGCGGCCCGGCGCAACGTCCGAACCGAATTGCCACGCGCCGCGCAGGCCCACCGTCGTGCTGGTCACGTCATCGGTGTTCCCGGCGCCGTGCAGGGCGGCCGAGCCACCCGATTCCTGAAAGTCGCGCGTGCGCAACTGGTTCCAGGCCAGGCCGGCGTAGGGTTCGATGGTGTAGGCATCGCCCAGCGGCAGGTTGTAGCCCAGTTCGGTGAACACCTGCGTCGACGACGCGCGATAGGACGACTCAAGCCGCTGGTTCAGGCTGCCGGCCGCCACGTCGCGCTTGGCGTCGATGTCGTGCCAGGTGTAGGCCGCACCCGCCATGAAACGGAAATGTCCAGGTCCGGCCTGGACGTTGCGTCCGCCGAACAACGTCGCCGTATAGCTGTCGACGTTGCTGCGCGACGACGCATCGGCGATCGTGTTGTGGCTGCCGATGTAACCCAGCGCGCCACCCAAGCGCCAGCCGCCGCCTACGGCGCCGTCGCCGCCGACGAAGAGCCCGCCGGCCGATTGGCTCACGCTGGACGCGTTGCCGTCACCGCCGAACTTGCTCCAGTTGCCGAACGCTTGCGCCCAGACGGGGGATGCCCCGCTTTGCGGCAAGGCGTCGGAAGACGATGCCCCCAACTGGGCCGTCGGACGTCCGGCAAGCGTCGGCGCGTCCAGGTTGCCGCGCAAGTGGGCCAGCGGCAGCGTGCGCACGGTGTCCGCCTGGCTCTGCAACACGCTGGCGGTGCTGGCGTACGCTTCGCCTGACAGCATCTTCAAGGCCGAACGCGCTTCGCCCGGCGTCATGGTCAGGACGGCCGCCGCCACCTGGCTGGCGCCCGTGTCCTTGGCCGCCGCGATGCCGCTTCCAACCACCGGCGATTCGGTCGTGGTGGTCGTGGTGCTGGTCGATCCGTTTGCGGTCGACGACGTTCCATTGCCGGCCGATGCAGCGCCGTTTCCGGCCGATGCCGATCCATTCCCGGTCGACGAGGAGCCGTTTCCGGTGGCGGGAGGATCTTCGTTATCCAACGCACCGCCCACGCTGCTCTCGTTGCCCGTCTCGCCCACGCTGCCGATCGGCACGTCGTTGCGGGTCAGCGTCATGAAGGCGTTCTTGGCGTCGTAGCTGAGCGTGGGGGTCAGGAACGCATACGCGCTTGATGCGCCCGTAAACCGGCCCTGAATGCCGCCGTCGGCCGTCAGGATGTTGTAGGTCGTGCGCGGCGCATAGTTGCCGTCGGGGCCGACGTGGGCCACGGATCCGTCAAGATAGGCCACGCCCGTGACGTGGATGCGGTCGCTGGCGGTGCTTGCCGGGTCGGCGTGCACGCGATAGATGGTGTTTTCGCCGAACGTGAGGTTGCCGTTGACCGTCAGCGTGCCAATGGGCGAGCCGTCATTGCCCGGCGAGATGACCGCGGTGGGGTAGAGGGTGGTGGTGCCCACCTGGCCCACGCCCGCCAGTACGACTTCGCGGCCGATATCCATGGGACCGTTCAACTTGCCGTCGATTTCCAGCGCGCCGTCGGCGATCAGGATGGGGCCGGTCAGGCCGCTGCTGTCCGCGGTCAGGATCACCGACCCGGGGCCCGTCTTCACAAAACCCTGCGTGCCTTGAAGCGGGTTGTCGATCGTATCGACGAATTGGCCGGAGGCATAGGTGCCGTCGCCCACGACCAGGACCGGCGGATTGCCGCCGCTGCCGACCAGCGTGATGGGCGCGCCTTGCAGACGATACCGGTCGGTGGCGAACTGAATGCCCGACACGCGGACCGGGCCGGCGCTGCCATCAACCGTGACGGTGCCGGTCGCGCCGGTGAAAATGGCATAGCCGCCATCGGGCAGGGCGCCGGTGGCGTTGGTCGGGCTGTTCCAGTTCGTGCTGGCGGCGCTCCAGGTGCCATTGCCGCCGCCCGCCCGCGTCGCGGAGGCCGCGCCGTCGCCGTTCCACAGGTTGGTCGTGCTGGGCCCCAGGATGAGGTTGATCTGCTTGTCGCCGGTCAGCGACTGGATGGTGGCTCCCGGCACGGAATCGCCTGTCACCGTGCCCAAGGACAGGCCGTTGCCGCTTAACGTGCCGCCGTACGACATGATCCGGTAGTAGCCGGCGTTGACACCCAGGGTGTTCACCGAAACGTTCAGCGTGGTGTTGTTCAAGGCAACGTTGCCGCCGACCGTGATGTTGTCGCCCGTGCCGGGTTGCGTGATCGGCAGGCCCGCATAGCCGGTTTCGAAGTCGAACACGGCATTGCTCATCGACAGGTTGCCGGTGACGCCCAAATTGCCGTTGGAAACGCCGGTCGGCGTACCGACCGAATAGCCGGGCGCAACGCGCGCATTCCCCGTCACGTTCAGATCGCCATTGATCGAGCCGAAGCCCGAGACGATGCCGTTGGAAGCCGCATTGACGTTTCCATTGATCGTGACGCCGGCGCCGCCGCCGTTGCCGCCGATCACCACCGTGCCGCCATTCACATCGACGCCGCCGGGGAAGTTGGCCGAGCCATCGAATAGCTGCGTATTACCTGGCGCAACAGTCAGGTCGGCGGCCGTAACGCCACCGCAATAAGAGGTACTCAGCGCGAGCGTCGCGGTCAGCCACTTTCTTGTGCCGTATATCAAAACTTGGGTCCTATTTTTCGATTAATAAACTGATGTCCAAGCATTACCGGATCGCAGCAAACGTATGCTTACGTAACGATCCAATCTGCGCGGACGAAATGGGCGGTCGAAAAAAAGGACGCAATGTATACCAATTTTTTTGCAATACCAAGAATTAATGGATGGATACCATCCCTATTATCTAGTATGAAAAAATGGATACCAACCGATGCGTGCAAAGTTGATTGGTGGATACCATCCAAACCGTAAAACTGGCGCTAATTGATACACTTTTATATTATTGAAATAGGGCCGGTTCAGGTAGCACACAGGGCTGAAATGGCTTGCCGCAAGGGCGTGGAACACTTCCAAGGTGAGGGCACTGATGCAGGATATCGCTGCGCGCAAGATCCCATAAAAACCCAGCGGGTTTTAATGCCTGGCCATTAAATGACCCAATACGATCACCGCACCAAACAGAAAACAAATATGCAGTATAAAGCGCGGTGCGGATTAAAATATTAATGAAACGTCAATGGATCAATAACGGCTGCAACATAATCGCTTGGCCGCCAGGCCAATTTGAATATTGCGGCGGCGGCGAAAAAATAGCATTGCAAATGCCGGCGCCTCATCGTGGCGCCGGTGCAAGAGGCGCAGAAAACCGTTATATCGAGCCTTGCTTCATCCGGCGGGAGAGGGCGGCGGCCGTTTCCTTGCGTTCGCTGTAGCGGTCCACCATGTACGGCGCCACATCCCGCGTGAGCAAGGTGAACTTCATCAATTCCTCGACCACGTCGACGACGCGGTCGTAGTAGGGCGAAGGCTTCATGCGCCCGGCATCATCGAACTCCTGGTACGCCTTGGCCACCGACGATTGGTTCGGTATGGTCAGCATCCGCATCCACCGGCCCAGCACCCGCATCTGGTTCACGGCGTTAAAGGACTGCGATCCACCTGATACCTGCATCACGGCAAGCGTCTTGCCCTGGGTGGGACGAACGGCGCCCATCGACAGGGGAATCCAGTCGATCTGCGTCTTCATCAGACCCGTCATGGCACCGTGGCGCTCTGGCGAGCTCCACACCATGCCTTCGGCCCATTGAACCAGTTCGTGCAGCTCACGGACTTTGGGGTGGTTGTCATCGGCGTCGTCGACGAGCGGCAGTCCGGCCGGGTTGAACATGCGAGTTTCGCCACCCAAGGCTTGGAGCAACCACGCAGATTCCTCTGCGACCAGCCGGCTGTAGGAGCGTTCGCGCAATGACCCATACAGCACCAGGAAACGCGGCGCGTGGGTAGCCCGCTCGGGCGAGAACAAGGCCGCGGTGGACGGCTGTTCCCACAAAGACGGGTCAATGTTGGGCAGGTTTGCGTTACCCGACGTGTCGCTGGCCGGGGTGTGATGACTGGAGCTGGAACTCATGCAATACCTCTTTGATGCAAGACTGAAACTTCACTGGCAGGACCGGTGCTCCTGCCACCGGCTAGCTCCGACGGGCGCCCGCGTCGTACCAGCCTTTGGACTGGTTCACCACGCGCACCACCAGCAACATCACCGGCACCTCGATCAGCACGCCCACCACGGTTGCCAACGCGGCGCCGGACTGGAATCCGAACAGGCTGATTGCGGCCGCGACGGAAAGCTCGAAGAAATTGGAGGCGCCGATCAATGCTGACGGACAAGCGATGCTGTGCTTTTCTCCCACGCGACGATTCAGCCAGTACGCCAAGCCGGAATTGAAGAGCACCTGGATCAGGATCGGCACCGCCAGCATGGCGATCACGAGCGGCTGGCCGATGATGGCTTCGCCCTGGAATGCGAACAGCAGCACCAGCGTCAGCAGCAGCGCTGCCATGGAGAACGGCCCGATCCGCGCCAACGCAGCCTCGAATGCGTCCTGCCCGCGACGCAGCAGGGCGCGACGCCAGAGTTGAGCAAGGATGACGGGGATCACGATGTACAGCCCGACCGAAACCAGCAACGTATTCCAGGGCACGGTGATGGCCGACAGGCCTAGCAACAGGCCGACAATCGGTGCAAAGGCGAACACCATGATCGCGTCGTTCAGCGCAACCTGAGACAGTGTGAACACCGGATCACCGCCGGTCAGCCGGCTCCACACGAACACCATGGCCGTACACGGGGCGGCGGCAAGCAGGATCAAACCCGCGATGTAGCTATCCAGCTGGTCGGCAGGCAACCAGGGGGAAAAGACCTGGCGAATGAACAGCCACCCCAGGAACGCCATGGAGAAGGGCTTGACCGCCCAGTTGATGAACAGCGTTACGCCAATACCGCGCCAATGCTGCTTGACCTGGCCCAAGGCCCCGAAGTCCACCTTCAGAAGCATCGGGATGATCATCACCCAGATCAACATGCCCACGGGCAGGTTGACTTGCGCGACTTCCAGATGCCCGATGGCCTGAAATAGCGCAGGCATAAGCTGGCCCAGCGCAACCCCCAGGACGATGCAGAGAAACACCCAGAGCGTCAGGTAACGCTCGAAGACGCTCAAGCCGACGCGCGCTTGCTGCGCGGGCGCCGTTTGTGTAGCGGACGACATCGACATGGGAAGTCCTGGCAGTGACGGGTGGGAATCAGCAGGCAGTGCAGGCACCGGCGTCGGAAGCCTCGCAGGGCGCGCCTTGGCAGCAGTGCTCGGTCAGGTAGCCGAGCAAGCCGTTCATCTGGGAGAAGTCGGCGCGATAGATCAGGTTCCGGCCTTGCTGCTCGATGCTGACCAGGCCGGCGTGCGACAACTCCTTCAGATGGAAGGACAAGGTATTGCGCGCCACGCCAAGCTGGTCGGCCAGGACGCTGGGGGTGAGACCGCCCAGACCAGCCACCACCAGCGCGCGAAACACGCGCAGACGTTGGGTGTGGGCCAGGGCACCGAGGGCGAGAACCGCTTGATCTTCATTCATGGCTCCAATCATACAACGATTCGTGAATCATTGAATAGCATGTGTGCTTAGCCAGTAGTCAAAGATCATTCGGCCGATCGGTGCAGCTGCCTTAGCCCCAAAGCCTGCGTTCTCCACAATCACGGCCACGACAATTTCCGGCTTGTCGGCAGGAGCAAATCCTGAGAAGAGGGCGTGGTCGTGCAGCCGGTCATCGAGCGTCTTTGCATCGTAGCGGCGACCCCGTAAGCTGAAGACTTGTGCTGTACCTGTCTTTCCCGCCGCGGAATACTGCGCGCCCTCAAACGCTCTACGTGCGGTGCCGTGCTGGACAACATCCGTCATCGCGCCTTTCACAAAGTCCACGTAATGTTGATTCAGGGGAATCTTGTGATCGACGGAAACGGCCGCATACTCGGGGCTGGCTTCCCTGTCGGAGATCGTCGCTCGCAGTAAATGAGGCTTGCGGTAATCCCCATTTTCGACAAGCACCGAAAGGGCTTGGGCCAATTGCAATAGGGTGAATGTGTTGTAGCCTTGGCCGACCCCTAGTGAGATGCTCTCACCCGAATACCATCGCTGTTGGGCGGGATTCTTGAACGCACCTCTTTTCCAATCACGCGAAGGCAACACCCCACGACGCTCGCCATCCAGATCAATGCCGGTCAGTTGCCCGAATCCAAATGGCTTCATGAAGTCGTGAAGGGCGTCAACGCCGATTGCAGGGCCCAGCGAGTAAAAATACGTGTCCGATGAGACCACAATCGCACGGTGCATATCCGTATCACCGAAGACGGCCCGCTCGGAATTTCGGAAACGCTGACCTCCAAATTCGTAATAACCTGGATCAGGAATTCGAACCGTGGCGTTGCGCACGCCCAGCTGAAGCGCAGCAAGCGCCACGAACGGCTTGTATGTCGAGCCGATAGGGTAAGTGGCAGACATCGCACGATTCACAAAAGGATGATCCGGAGAGTCATTGAGCTTTCGCCAAGACGCTTCATCGATACCCCCAACAAAAAGATTGGGGTCGAACGACGGAGCAGACGCCAACGCGAGGACCTCGCCAGAGCTTGGGGCCATTGCAACGATAGCGCCTCGTTTCCCGGCAAGCGCCTGTTCCGCTACGCGTTGAAGACCGAGGTCAATCGACAACATGACATCGGCGCCCGGTGTGGGCGCAAGCCGTTCCAACACGCGAACGGGGCGCCCCGATGCCGTTACCTCTTGCTTTTCCGCGCCCGGGCTACCCTTTAGCAGCGATTCCCACGTGTGCTCAATGCCTTTTCGGCCAATGCTGTCGATGCCCCGGTACGCTGCAGCGCTGTCGCCTTCTCTGATCCGATCGATGTCTGAGCTGTTTAGCGCGCCCATGAATCCGATAACGTGTGCTGCGGTCGGCCCATTGGGGTAGTGCCTGGTCCACCGTGCACTTAGGCGAACGCCTTTGAATTGAAACCCTCGGATAGCAAACCATGCGGCCTCCTCGTCAGTGAGATCGGCCTTGAGGGTAACGGGAGCATATTTATTCCGGCCCGCGTTTCGGCGAAGTCGCGACCTGTCGCGCGAAGATATGCGTATGCCGCGACTCAAGCCCGCTACCAAAGTGCTTAAGTCTCCTGCTAATGCCGGGGTGACTACGAGTGTGTAGGTTCGGATGTTCTCGGCCAGCACGTTGCCGTTTCGATCAAGAATTCTGCCTCGCTCAGGCGGAATCGGAACATACGAAATGCGATTGCTATCAGATCTTGACGAAAAAAATGCGTGCTGCGTCACCTGCAGCTGATAGAACCTTGCAAAGAGCAGCGCGAAACACACAGCGGCCGCGGCCGCTCCAACAATCAGCCGAATCGTGAACTGATTTCGGTGGCCAGCACGGCCCCGGCTTGATAAGCACATAGCGCAATCTATTTGTGATTGCTATATGTTCTGCGTTGCCGCTACGTACTGGTCCAACTTTGCAATAGAACGGGTGGTTTCACTTGCGGTTGTAAAACAGGCCTCTATGCTGTTTCGTGCCAATTGAACAAGTTCCTCACGGGTGAGGTCCAACTCGTTCAAGCACTGGACGAAGTTGTCATTGACGTAAGCACCGAAGTAGGGGGGATTATCGGAGTTTACGGTGGCGCATAAACCCGCCTGAAGCATTTGACGCAAGGGGTGTGCAGCAAGTGTCTTCACACCCTTGAGCTTCAGGTTTGAGATGGGGCACACAGTCAGCGGAATGAACCGCTCGGCCAACTCAGCGACGAGCTGGGAGTCCGCCAGGCACGCGTTGCCGTGATCGATACGGTCGACTTGAAGTAGATCCATTGCTTGCCGCACGTACGCCGCCGGGCCTTCTTCACCAGCGTGCACCGTTGTATGAAATCCCCGTTCCCGGCAGGCCCGGAAGAAGTCGATAAACTTCGACGGCGGGTTAGGGCGCTCGGCCCCACCCATGCCGATTCCCGCAATTTTCTCGGACCATTTTTCAACGCTCGCGAGCGTGCGGAAAGCATCTTCCTCCGTCCGGTGGCGGTGCACACTGACCAAAAGGCCTGCACTGATCCCGCAATCCTTTTTCGCATCGTCGATGGCGGCCAACACACCGTTCATCAAGGCCTCAATGGGTACCCCTCGCTCTACAAAGCTCTGAGGCCCAATGAACATCTCTGCGCGGACAACCGCGTCGGCGTGAGCACGGGCCAGGTAATGCCGAGTGAGCTCGTAAAAATCGCGTTCCGTGCTGACCACTTTGCAGCCAAAGAAATACAGATCCAGGAAGGATTGAAGATCTTGGAATTGGTAGCTTGCTTGCAGGTCGTGGGCAGTTGCCCAGGGAAGTTGAACCCCATTTCGACGCGCAAAGGTAAACATCAACTCGGGCGAGATGCAGCCCTCCAAATGGACATGCAGCTCGGCCTTGGGCAGGGCTCTAGCGAAGGTCTCTAGCGAATTCATGGGCAGTTCTTCAGTGGGAGAAATCGCACTATAGGGTTGCGCCGAGCGGCTCGGTAGCCGTAAATGCCTGTTGGTAGTCGGAAGTTATACTTACGAATCAGCAGTAGATCTCGGAAGCGAATGAAATGGATGCCTTGAGAAGAATTACCTGTTTCGTCGCGGCAGTAGACGGGGGAAGCATTGCTGCCGCCGGCCGTCGGTTAGGGATCTCAGCGTCCGCAGCCAGTCAAAATATCGCTCGTTTGGAGTCAGAGTTGGGAGCACGCCTGTTGCGCCGCACGACTCGACAACTGGCGCTCACGGAAAGCGGGGCGGCCTACTACAACCGCGTGCACGCGCTACTTCGTGAATTGGAAGATGCACAAGCCGCAGTATTGGCGGTAAACGAGTTGCCCCAAGGGCGCCTGCGGCTAGCCTCATCAGTGACCTTCGGCCGCCACGTGCTTTCGGCAATACTCCCGGACTTTCTAAAGACGTATCCGAGCATTTCCCTTGAACTTGTCTTGGCAGACAGGTACGTCGACCATATTCGTGAGGATATCGATGTCAGCATCCGATATGACGCACAACTGGAGTCGAGCCTTTCCTCCACGGTATTAGGCCGCACATCATTTGTTTATGCGGCGGCGCCATCTTATCTTTTGAAGTTCGGGACCCCGCATGAACCGTCACATCTCCAGGCCCACACCGCATTGATATTCAGATCACCCACTGACGACGCTATTCGCCCATGGCGAATGACGCGGCTTGGACAGCAAGTACAGCCTGAATTCGGTAGTACGGCGGTGGCGAACGACGGAGACACGCTCACGCAGTTGGCGGTGAAGGGCGCTGGGATTGCGCGCCTTCCACGGTTCGTTGCAGAACCGCTATTCGAAGCCGGCGCGCTGGAACCCATCTTTCGACATCCGGAAAAGAAGCCTGGTAGCAGGACGGAGGATTGGATGGACGTGGGCAATCTTGAATATCACGCTTGCTTCCAAAGCCGCCGCGACCTCACACCCAAGGTTCGCGTGCTTCTGGAACTGTTGGTGCGCCAGGTGCCCAAGCAGTTGCTAGCGTCCGAATTACGCGGGAAGTAGTTCAGTGGCGATGGTCCGTCGACGTGACGTTGGCGTAGCCGATCATGAACGGACTAGGAACCTGGCGGCGGGGGTGGATAGCTGAGAATTTGCCTATCTTTTACTTTACATAATACACATTATGCGTACTTCAGCTATAGGGAGAGGTCGTCAGCCTATCGGCACCATTTCCCAAACGTTACTGCCCATCTTTTCCTGCAAAAACTCGATGCACCGGCGTTGGCTTAGCCTGCCAAGCCGGCAGGATGCGTCGCAAACGTCCGCAGTAACGACCGCCTATGCGACTTCTCGGCCATCGATGCCACGCTGGAAGGATTTGGCGTCCAGGTGGACTGGTCCACGCCGGCCGGCCAAGAACTGATCGGCCTGCTGTTCAGTGACGTATTTCCAGCTCTGGGCGCCGGCATCGCCTGAGCGCATACCGGTCTGGGGCGGCGCGGGAACGCAAGTTGCGACGAGTGGATCCGCCGGCCCCCAATCCGGCGATTGGCTGCTTGCCGAGGCTTTCCCCCCCCAGCGCATGCAGCCCAATTTGCACTCAGGAGCGATCATGACCGATTCGAAACCCGCACCCGCCCCGAACCCACCGCCCTCTCCTCACGTAGACCGCGCGGAGACCGGCTTCACGGGTCAGCCTGCGGCCAGCGGGCCACCCACCGGCGACGTCAATCCCGACCCAGCCACAAATTCAGGATATCCCGCAGGAGGCTCGCAGGCGCCCGAAGGAAAAGACGCCTTCGCGCGTCCCAAGAAGCCCGAACGCTGACCCGAGACGGCAAGGGATCAAGGCGCCCGGAACGCGGCCGTCCACCCGGCAGCCGCGTTCCGGGCGCTTCGTTCTTTTGCGGGTTGGGTATGGGGTTTGCTGCGCAGGTGCAGCCGCTCGCCTTCGAAAACCCGATATTGCGGGCGTCAGTAAAACTACATCGGATGTATGCGTTCAGCGCTACGGCGCCGCGCCCATGCCAATCGCATCACCAATTTCCCCACGGGAGCTCGCCATGACTCAAAAAACCTTGAAAGACCTGTTTATTCACGAACTATCAGACGTCTATAGCGCCGAGAAGCAATTGACACGCGCACTGCCGAAGATGGCGCGCGCAGCCACGAACCCTGCCCTGGCCGAGGCATTCACCCAACATCTTGAAGAAACGCGCGGCCAGATCGAACGTATCGACAAGATCATCGAATCGGCAGACTTCCGCTTGAAGCGCGTCAAGTGCGCGGCCATGGAAGGTTTGGTGGAGGAAGGCAAGGACGTGATTGAGGATGTCGAGGAAGGCCCAGTACGCGATGCCGCGCTGATCGCTGCAGGCCAGAAGGTCGAGCATTACGAAATCGCCAGCTATGGGACGTTGTGCACTTTTGCAAAGCAGTTGGGACTGACTGAAGCGATGACGCTGCTGAAGGAAACCCTGGCGGAAGAAAAGGCGACCGACGAGAAGCTGGGCCTGCTTGCCTCGCAGCAGACGAACGCCGACGCCGCGCGGGTAGGCAAAGAGAAGTAGGCACGGCCGGCTCGCACGTGATGCCAGCACGGGTGGGAAACGCTGGTTTCCTCCCCATGCCCGCCATCCGCCGGATCTCAGGCGGACCCCGCCTCCTGCAGGCGGGCGATCTCCCGCCACATGAAGGTCGGGTTCGAATACATCGGGAAATGGCCGCAGTCCGGAATCTCGGCCAGCACCACTCCCCGCGCGGCGAGGGTCTGCAGGTACGACAGTGAGCCGTTCTGGGCGCCGTACATGAACATGGTCGGACATGGCAGGGCCAGGAATTTTTCCATTAGGGCGCCATGGTCGGACAGCGCCACCATCGACCGGAATATCCCCGCAACGGCACCGGCACGGACCTTGTGGCGCAGGCTGGCGGCGTACAGCGCGCTGCCGTATGCGGACGCCGCGTAGGTCCGGTCGATGAAGGCCGTCAGAAATTCCTCGGCCGTGCTGGCCGGAAAGTCGACGATCTGGCGGCTCAGGAAGCAATCTTCCGGGGCGATATTGCCTTCGATATCGACAAAGCTCAGGATTCGCCCCGGCTGCGCATGGGCCAGCATCAGCGCGGTCAGCCCGCCCATCGAGTGGCCCACCAAGTGGAAGCGGTCGAATTCCACCTGCTTCAGCATGGCCAGCGCCGTCTGCACCAGGAAAGGAATCGAAACGCGCGCCAGGTCGGCACACTCGGTCTGCCCGCAGCCCGGGGCGTCGTACGCCAGGAAGGGATGGCCCGCGAAGGCATCGTGCCGAACGATGTCGGCGTAATCTTCCTTGGTGGAACCGAAGCCGTGCAAAAAGACGATGGGCGCAAGCGGGCCATCCCGCAGAATGGCCGAGACCCTTAACGCCACGTTGTCGACTTTCAGGTCGAAGGTCTTTCCATGAAAGGCATTTGTCATCAGTCGGATATCGCCTGGCAGAAACCATGGATGGCCTGGCATGCGCGCGCAAGCGACGCGTCGTCCAGCGCATAGGCAATGCGGATATACGGACCCAGTCCGAAAGCGCTGCCGTGCACCGCCGCCACCCCTGCTTCGTCAAGCAGCGCATTGACAACGTCTTCATCACTGCCAAGCCGTGCGCCCGCCGGCGTGGTCTTGCCGATCAGGCCTTCGCACGAGGCGAAGGCATAGAAGGCGCCATCGGGCACGGCGCACTGCAGGCCCGGTGCCCGGTTGAGCGCGGCGACCAGGGTGTCGCGCCGACGCTGGAAAGCGGCTCGCGACTGCGTGATGAAATCCCGCGGCCCCGTCAACGCGGCCAGCGCCGCATGTTGCGAGATGGTGCTGGCGCCGGAGGTCTGCTGGCCTTGCAGTTTTTCCATGGCGTCGATCAGCCAGCGCGGCCCGGTCCCGAAGCCGATGCGCCAGCCCGTCATGGCGTACGCCTTGGACACCCCGTTCATCGTCAGCACGCGCTCGCGCAGACGCGGTTCCGCCTGCGCAATGGTGGAGAATTCACGCCCGTCGAAGATCAGATGCTCGTAGATGTCGTCGGCCAGCACCAACACCTGCGGATGCGCCAGCAGCACTTCGGCCAGGGCTTGCAGTTCGTCTTTGCCATAGACCGCGCCGGTGGGGTTGCTGGGCGAGTTCAGGATCAACCAGCGGGTACGCGGGGTGATGGCGGCCTGCAGCGCCTGCGGCGTGAGCTTGAATCCGCTCTGCGCGCCGCATGCCACGGCGACCGGCTTGCCGCCGCAAAGCTGCACGATCTCGGGGTAACTGACCCAATACGGCGCCGGCACGATCACCTCGTCGCCCTCGTTCAGCGTGGCGGCCAAGGCATTGAAGATGACCTGTTTGCCGCCGTTGCTGACCAGCGTGTCGCGCCAATCCACGTCCAGACCGTTCTCGTGGCGGAACTTGGCGGCAATGGCTTCTCGCAGCGCTCGCAGGCCGGCGACCTGGGTGTAGCGGGTGTGTCCGGCCCGAATGGCCGCGATACCCGCTTCGCGCACATGTTCCGGCGTGTCGAAATCGGGCTCGCCGGCGCTCAGTGAAATGATCTGGGCGCCGGCCGCTCGCCTGGCTGCCACCCGATCCATGACCTGATAGGTGGCCGACGGCTTGGCACTTGCCAGAAAGCGGTTCAGAAGGCGTGCAGGGTCTCTCATGCTTTCCTCTGCAGCGTGTGATAGCCCAATGCGGCGCGGGCCTCGCGGATGGTGGCGCCCTGCGCAATGCGTTCGCGGATCGCCGCTTCCACGGTTTCGATCTGGCGGGCCGCCTCCGCCACGTCGCGCGCGCGGGCACGCGGCACGATGACCACGCCGTTGGCGTCGGCGACTACGATATCGCGCGAGGCGACGCGCACGGTACCGATGCCGACGGTGGTGTTCACCGATTCGACCTGCACGCGATCCTTGCCCGTTCGCATGAAGCGGCCGGCGGTGAATAGCGGATAGCCATCCCCCAGCGCTTTGACCACGTCGCGGCAGACTCCGTCGATCACCGTGGCCGCGATGCCGCGGATGCCCGCATACTGGGTCATGATGTCGCCCCAGACGGTGGCATCCGTACGGCCATCGTTGTCGAGGACGATCACGTCGCCCTCGGCCACATCATCGATGAAGTCGCCGACTGTGCCGGCCGGCAGGCTGGCGGGCACATACTTCACCGTGTAGGCCGGGCCCACCACCGGCTTGGCATAGTCGGCCAGTGGCGCGATGCCCTGGGCCTGGCCATGCAGGCCAAGCTTGTCCAGCGCGTCTGATACCGCGGGGGTGTCCAGGCCGGCGAATAGCGCAACCAGCGCCTGGTCTTCGATATTGGCCTTGCGGGGATTGCTCATGAACGGGTCTCCACTTATGGGTTATTGGGCGCGAATGGCTTCGAATTCTCTGTCGTGCATGACGTCGGCCACTGCGCGGCCGGCGCGCACGGCGGTCACCATGCCGTCCTGCCGCCTGGCGATGCGCTCGCCCAGGTCCAGGACCTCTTCGATGCGGGACGCGGGCACGAACACCGTGCCGCAGCGATCCGCGATCACATAATCGTTTTCGTGCACGGTGACGCCGGCCACCTGCACCGGCGTGCCGGAATCCAGCTGAATCACCCGGTTGCGGGCGCTGATCATGGTGACGCCCCGCCCATAGACCGGATAGCCGATCGACTCGCTGCCGTCGATATCGCGGCTGACGCCGTCGATGATCGAGCCCCGGATGCGCTTGGCGGTGGCCGCGTTGGCCAGGATGTCGCCCCAGCACGAGATGCCTGCGGCGCCGCCGGCGATCACGAGCACGCGGTCATCGGAAGCCACCGCGTCGATCACCGGCGAGATCAGGTGGACGGTGGGCTTGGCATCGGTCTTCGGCCCGAGCTGGATGGTGCTGGCCCGCCCCACGATCTTGGGGCAGTCCCACAAGGGCCTCAGCCCGAAGGTGGCGCCCGGCAAGTCCAGAAAGTCGAGCGCGTCGGACACGGTGTTGGTATCAAGCGCTGCAAGGCGGTCAAGCAAGGAAGACGAGGTCATCGCGGCGATCTCCGTGGACAATGGACGCATCTTGTTGCCGCCACACTGATATGTAAATTCCGTTTTAAATATCTTCTTGATACTATTTTCGGATTACGCGGGGGAACTCAACGCATGACCACCATCGACTTCCGATTGATCCGCCAACTGTGGATGTTCCTGGCCGTGGCCGAGGAGCAGCACTTCGGCCGGGCGGCGGCGCGCCTGGGGATGTCGCAGCCGCCGCTGACTGAACAGATCAAGGTGCTGGAGCAATCGCTCAAGCTGCGCCTGTTCGAGCGGTCGCGGCAAGGCACGCGCCTTAGTGCAGCGGGCGCCGCCCTTTTGCCCGCGATCCGCCAGTTCGCAGGCCAGGTCGAGCAATTGGAACGCGTGGTGCGGGAAGTAGCGGCCGGCCAGTCGGGCGTGTTGCATGTCGGCGCCATCACCTCGGCCATGCTGGAGACGGTTCCGCCGCTGCTGAACCACTTGCGCCAGACGCATCCGCAGCTCACCGTCTTCGTGCGTGAAATAGACAGTGTGGAAGCCGTGCCGCAGCTTGAGGCCGGCGAACTGGATATGGCGTTTGTCCGAATTGATGGCAAGATCGGGAGCGGCATCGCTACCCTGCCCTTGACCGAAGACCGGCTCGCCGTCGCACTGCCTGCGGGCCACCCGCTAGCCGAGCAGCCGCGCATACCCTTGCGATCGCTGGCGGCCGAGCAGTTGGTGATGTCTGCGCGCCAGGTCAGTCCGGACTATTTCGACATGCTCACCGCCGTATGCCGGTCGCACGGCTTTGCGCCGCGCATCCTGCATGAGGTAAGGTCCGTCACGTCCCAGATCGCCTATGTGAGCTGCGGCCAGGGCGTGGCCCTGGTGCCGGCATCCATGCGCAAGCTGGCGCCCGAGAATGTCGTGGTACGGCCGCTGAAAGAGAAAGTGATGGTGGTGACGGCGGCGTTGGCCTGGAATGGCAATCGCCATCATCCGATGGTGGATGCGGTCGTTGCATGGTTTCGCGACAACCGAAGGCTCTAGGCGCGCCGGCGCGCTCCACCCACCCCGACGTATCCCCTTCCCTTCCCCATCAGGCAGGCGACAACCGTGATCACGATAAAGCAGGTAGAGGCGTTCTACTGGACGGTCAAGCTTGGCACGTTCACGGCTGCCGCGGAGCGGCTTCACACTACCCAGTCCGCCATCACCAAGCGCATCCAGGAGATCGAGAGCACGTTCGAGATCGCGCTGTTCGATCGCGTCGGCCACCGGCTCGTGTTGACCGACCGTGCGCAAAGCATCTATGACTATGCCAAGAACATGCTGCAACAGCGGGATTCCATCCTGGTGCAGCTGGCGGGCAATCCGACCATGACGGGAACGGTCAGGATCGGCATCACCGAGATGACGGCGATGACCTGGATTTCGTCGTTGATCCGCCAGACCCGCGCCCGCTACCCTTCCCTGCAGCTGCAACCGCGCCTGGACCTGAGCGGACGGTTGCAGCGCCTGCTGCTGGCCGGCGAAATCGATCTGGCGTTCCTGCCCGAAATGTATTTGCACCCGGACCTGGACGCGTTGCCGCTGTCGCTGGTCGAGTTCCAATGGATGGGCAACCCGAATACCTTTGACCAGACCCGGTGCTTCAACATTGAAGAGATCGGCAAGATGGCGATTCTGGGCCAGTCGAGCGAATCGGTGATCAGCGTGTTGTGCGAAAACTGGCTGCAGCAACGCATGACCCATTCGAATTCACTGGCGATCGACAACCTGATCGCCATCGCCGGCCTGGCGGTCGCAGGACTTGGTGTCGTGTGCCTTCCCGCGGGCTATTTTGCCAATCATCTGCGCGACGGCCGCCTGGCGGTATTGCGCACGGAGGTCCCCCCGCCCAGCGCCCGGTACTTCGCGCTTTACCGCAAGGAACCCGTGTCCGCGGTCACGCAGGCCTTGGCCGCCCTGGCCCAGGAATGCTGCGACTTCACGGTCGAAGCCCGCTAGCCGTCCAACCCTAAGCGCCGCGCTACCGTGCGCCGGCCGCGAAAGTCTGTCGTAAAGCATTCCTAAACAGACTGCTGGGCAGGATATTTATTCCCTTTATTCAAGCTATCAGATCCACCATGATTGTCATGAGGCGCTCGCCGTCGACGCGTCCCACCCCCAATCACTCTGTTAGTTGAGATCGGAATGTCACATCCAGATTGGCCCCAGCAAATCTATGAAGTCTTCAAGTCGCTCGATGTGCGACAAGTTTCCTATGTCCCGGATGCGGGCCATAGCGCACTCATCCGCCTTTGCGAGGGCGATCCCGAGATGCACTCGGTATCGCTCACCACCGAAGAAGAAGGCGTGGCCATGTCTGCGGGAGCGTGGTTGGGCGGGGACCGCGCCGTGCTTCTGCTGCAATCAAGCGGTGTCGGCAACTGCATCAACATGCTGTCCCTGCAGCATGAAGCCCGCATGCCGCTCTTCATGATCGTGACCATGCGCGGCGAATGGGGCGAGTTCAATCCCTGGCAGATCGCAATGGGCAAATCGACCCAGGCCGTGCTGGAAGATTCGGGCGTTTATGTGTATCGCGCTGACCAGGCGGAAGAGATCGCCGTCAACGTCGACGCCGGCGCGCGCTTTGCCTACCAGACGGGACGCAGCGTCGCCGTGCTGATCGGCCAACGCGTCATCGGCACCAAGAACTTCAACAAGTGAGCGCACATCCATGAAAGAGCACAACACCGCGATGTTGAACCGGCGGGCAGTGGTATCGCGGCTTCTGCGCGACCGCGGCGACGCGCTGGCGATCTCGAGCCTGGGCAATCCCACCTTCGACCTGGCGGCCGCCGGTGATTGCCCCCGCAATTTCTACCTATGGGGCGCAATGGGCGGGGCCGTGATGGTGGGCCTTGGGTTGGCGCAAGCCCGCCCCACGAACCGCGTCATCGTTTTTGTCGGCGATGGCGAAATGATGATGGGCCTGGGATCGCTAGCCACCGTGGCGGTGCACGCCGTTCCGAACCTGAGCGTGGTCGTGGTGGACAACGAACACTACGCCGAGACCGGCATGCAGCCCGCCCACGCCGGGCGCGGCGTGGACATCGCCGCAGTGGCCAAAGCCTGCGGTTTCGAAACGGCGCTGCTGGTGCGGACGGAGGCTGAACTGGAGGTCGCCGCCGAGGACATCCTGCATGCGCCGCGGCCCGTCCTGGCCGCCATCAAGGTCAGCACCGCGCCGCAACCGACCGCCCTTCCCCCGCGTGACGGGCCCTACTTGAGGAGCCGGTTCCGCGAGGCCTTGCTGGGCAGCAACGCCCACCGATAAGCCATGCGTGCGGCCGCCCATGGCCGGCCGCACGCACACCATTGATTTGCCCATTCGAGCTTCTTCAAGAAGCCTTCCGCCGCCACCCGGCGCGGATCCAAGGAGACAAGCATGAGCCTGTTCACGTTCCGCCGTCTATGCGCCAGCGGGCTGGCGCTGATTTCGTGCGCCGTCGTGTTAAGCGTGGCGCCATCCGCAACGCATGCCGAATCGACGTTTTCGGGGAAGCCGATGCGGCTGATCGTCCCGTTTCCGCCCGGCGGCGGCGGAGACCGCCTGGGCCGGCTGCTGGCGGGCCCGCTGGGCAAGGCGCTGGGCACGGACATCGTGGTCGAGAACCAGGGCGGCGCCAACGGCAACATTGCGCTGCAGACGGTGGCGCGCGCCGAACCCGACGGACGCGTGCTGGGTTTGACGCTGGTCGACCATATCGCCGTGAACCCGCTCATCTACAAGAGCCTGCCCTATGACCCGCTGAAGGATTTCAAGCCGGTCGGCCTGGTCCTCTCGACGCCCTATATCGTCGCCGTCGCCGAAAACGGACCCGCCACGCTGGGGGATTTCGTTGGTCAGGCGCAAGCCAAACCGGGCGACGTCAGCATTGGTTATCCCACCACGAATATCCAGATCGCCATGCTGGACCTGGAAGCACGTTCGAAGTCGAGCCTGAACCTGATACCCTATCGCGGCATTGCCCAAGGCCTGCCCGACATGCTGGGCGGCCGCCTATCGGCCTGGGTCGGCACCAGCGTGACGATGCGGGGATACATCGAGGGCGGAAAAGTGCGAGGATTGGCGGTCACTTCGGCCGAGCGCGTGAAGGTCTTGCCGGATATCCCGACCGTCGCAGAGGCCGGCTACCCCGGCTATCAGCACGTCAGTTGGTATGGCGTCATCGCGCCGGCCGGCACCCCGGACCGCACCATCAACGAACTGAACAAGGCGCTGAACGACGTGTTGGGCCGCCCCGAGGTCAAGGCCGAAATCGAACGGGATGGCGCCGCGGTGATGGGCGGCAGTCCCGCCGCGTTGAAGTCAGCGCTGGAGTCCGATTTGCGGCGTCTGGCCCCGATCGTGCAGTCCGCCGGCCTCAAACCGCAGTAGGCGAATCGGGCCGGGCATCGGCCCGTTCGCTTAGATGCCCAGATACGCCTGTTGCACCGTAGGGTCGTCCGCCAGCGCCCGCGCGCTGCCCGACAGGACGATGTTGCCTTCGCGCAGCACGTAACCCCTGCCGGCCACACGCAGCGCCATGGCGGCGTTCTGTTCGGCCAGCAGCACCGAGGTGCCGCTGGCCACGAGTTGGCCGATCACCTCGAAGATCTCGGCAACGACCTTGGGCGCCAGTCCCAGGGACGGCTCGTCCAGCAACAACAGGCGTGGCGCGCTCATCAGCGCGCGGCCGATCGCCAGCATCTGCTGTTCGCCGCCTGACAAGGTGCCGCCCAGTTGCTGCAGCCTGGCCGCCAGTTTCGGAAACACGGCCAGCACGCGCTCCAGTTCACGCGGGCCTTCGCGTTTGGCGTAGGCGCCCATCAGCAGGTTCTCGCGCACGGTCAGCGGGGCGAATATCTGCCGCCCTTCGGGCACCAGCGCCAGCCCCAGGCGCACCACTTTGTCGGCGCTCAGGCGGCCAAGGTCGGTGCCACCGTAGCGGACCGACCCGCCGATGGGCCGCAACAGGCCGGCCACCGAACGCATCAGCGTGGATTTGCCCGCGCCGTTGCTACCGATCAGCGCAACCGCCTCGCCCTCGGCCACGTCCAGGTCCAGGCCTTGCAGAATCCGCACGGCGCCGATGTCGGCCGTCAGGCCTCGTACTTCAAGCGGCATCGGTCGCCACTCCCAAATAGGCTTCGATCACCGCGGGGTCCTGACGGACCTCGGCAGGCGTGCCGGCGCTGATGCGGCGGCCGTTGTTCAGCACCAGAATCCGGTGCGACAGTTCCATCACGACTCGCACGTTATGTTCCACCAGCAACACGGCAACGCCCTGGCGGTTCAAGGCGCGCGTGGCCTCGACAACCCGGGCGACGGCTTCCGCCGGCAAGCCGGCCATGGGCTCGTCCAGCAACAGCAGGCGGGGTTCCGACGCCATGGCGCGCGCGATTTCCATCAGTTTGGCGTCGCCGTAGCTGAGGCTGCCCGCCAATTGGGCCGCGCGCTTATCCAGGCCCAGCTCGGCCAGTCTGGCGTGGGCAATATCGATATCGGATTCGCGTTCACGCCGCACGGCTGCGGTACCCAGTATCCCTTGCAAAAAGCCGCTACGCGTGCGGGCATGGCGACCGACCAGCACGTTCTCAAGCACCGACAGTTCCGGAAAGATCTGCAGGTTCTGGAACGTCCGGGCCATACCGCGCAACACCCGCAGGTGCGGCGGCAGGCGTTCGATGCGTTCACCGTCGAACGTGATGGCGCCGGCGTCCGGCCGCGCCACCCCGGTCAGCACGTTGAAGAGCGTGGACTTGCCGGCGCCGTTGGGGCCGATCACGGAATGGATCTCTCCGGGCAGGACGGATAGCGCAACGTCGTCCAGGGCCTGTAAGCCGCCAAACGCCAGGTTGATCCCTTGGGCATGCAGCAAGGCGTTCATGGCTGCCCTCCCCGCCGCTTGATCCGGTTGTCCAGCAGCCCGGCCAGGCCGGCCGGCAGATAACCGACGACCACGATCATCGCCACGCCAAAGACCAGCAGTTCGGCGTCGTGGATGCTGCGCATGAGTTCGGGCAGCGCCGTAAACAGCAAGGCGCCCAGGAATCCGCCCCAGTAGCGGCCCAGCCCGCCAATGGCGGCCATGACCAGCAGCAGCACCGAATTGAAGAAAGAGAACGTTTCGGGGGAAGCGTAGTTGTTCTGGTGCACGTACAGCGAGCCCGCCACACCGGCCAGCGCCGCGCTCAGCGCAAATACCGTCAGCTTGTAGCGCAGCACGGGCACGCCCATGCACGCGGCCGCGATATCGCTGGCCGCCAGCGCGCGCAGGCCGCGGCCCGCCCGCGCCTGGACCAGGTTGCGCAAGCCCAGCATCGCCAGCCCCGCCACGGTCCACGCCAGGAAGAAGAAGGCGGCGGGCACGCCAAGGTCCCAGCCGGCCAGCGTGAACGACGGCACGCCGATCAGGCCGTTGGGCCCGCCGGTGATGCCGACCAGCCCCACGAACAGCACGGAAAGGATGGCGTTCAGGCCCAAGGTGGCCATCGCCAGGTAATGGCCGCGCAGGCGCAAGGTCGGAATGCCGACAAACAAGGCCACCAAGGCGCACAGCACGGGGGCCGCCGCCAGCCCGGCCCAGGGGCTCCAACCCAGGCTGGCCGACAGCACGCCGCTTGTGTAGGCGCCCAGGCCGAAGAATCCGGCGTGTGCCAACGACACCTGGCCCGCATAACCCACCAGCAGGTTCAGGCTCAGGACAAGCAGCAGGTTGATGAAGAACGTGCCGCCCAGGCTGACCAGGTAATCGTTGGGCGCCACCAGCGGCCACACCGCCAGGATCAGCCAGGTCAACCCCAGCACGCGCAGGCTGGCGCCCGCGGACCGCGCCACTGCGGGCGTCTTGGAACGCCCTTTAAACTTTGACAACATCGGGACGGCCCAATATCCCTTGCGGGCGTACGGTCAGAATCAGGAGCAGCACCAGGAAGGCCACGCCATCCTTGAATTGCGTGGTCAGGTAGCCGCCGATGGACGTTTCCAGCACGCCCAGCAACAGGCCGCCCAACAAGGCGCCATAAAGGTTCCCCAGCCCGCCCAGCATGGCGGCGCTGAAGGCCTTGAAGCCCAGCATCGCGCCGCTGTCATAGGACATCAGCGTCATGGGCGTGATGATGGCGCCAGCCAGGCCGCCATACAGCGCTGCCAACGCAAAGGACGCGGCGATCGCGCCCCGGTGGCTGATGCCGACCAAGGCGGCCGCTTCGGGGTTGGCGCAGGCGGCGCGCAGGGCCGTGCCATACCGCGTGTGCGCGAAAAACACATGCGTCAGAAGCATGAGCACGACCGTGATGGCCAGGATCCACAGGGTCTGTGCGTCCACGTGCGCGCCCAGGACCTCGAACTTGCGGGCCCCCGACAGGCCGGGATAGCCCTGCGGATTCTTGCCCAAGGTCAGCATCACCAGGCTCTTGCTGGCGATGGCCAGGCCTACCGACACCAGCGTGAGCGTCAGCGGCGCATGGTTGCGCAAGGGCCGGATGACGATGCGGTCCGACAGCCATCCCACCAGGGTCACGGCGGCGGTGGCCAGCAGGCAGGCTTGCCACACCGGCATCTCCGACACGGCCACGGCGGCGAACAGGCCGCCCATCATCACCCATTCGCCCTGCGCGAAGTTCAGCGCACCGGTGCTCTTGAAGATGATGTTGAAGCCCACCGCGATCATCGCGTAGATGCCGCCCGTGCCCAGGCCCGCCAGCAGCAGCTGTATGAATTGAGCGTCCAGCATGCCGCGCGCTTACCGGTAGTCGGCCAAGCGGAAGCGCCCGTCCTTCCAGTTGATCAGCACGATGTCGCTCTTGGCCAGGCCCGAATGGCTGTCGGGCGAAAAGTTGAACACGCCACCCACGCCTTCGTACTGGCGCGTGCCTTCCAACGCGGCGCGCACGCGGTCTTTCTCGGGGCCTTTGGCCAGCGCGCCCGCGGCCAGCCAGACGGCGTCATAGGTCTGCGCTACGAACTGGTTGGGCGCGCGCTTGAACTTCGTCTGGAATTTCTCGGTCAGCGCGGCGATGCGGGCTTTCAAGGGGTCGTCATCCGGCAGGTCTGCGCCCACGGGGAACTTCACGGACACCAGCAGCACGTCGTCGGCGTCGGCGCCGGCCAGTTCCATATAGCGCTGCGACACGAAGCCGTAGCTATGGATCAACTTGCGGTCGCCCAGGCCCAGTTGCTTGGCCTGCCGCATGAAGATCACGCCGGCGGGCGTCACCGTCCAGCAGACGATGGCTTGGGTGTCGCTTGCGCGAATGCGCGTGAGCTGCGGCGTCAGATCGGTGTCGGACGGCGCAAAGGCCTCGTAGTTGACCTGCAGGTTCTGGCCCGGCGCGAACGCGCGCAGCGCATCGGCGGCGGCTTGGCCAAAGCCGCTGGTGTCATGCAGCAACGTGATGCGCGTGATGCCGTTCTTCTTGAAGTAGTCGGCCAGACGGGCGAAGACCTGGCTGTCGTCCACCGTGCTCTTGAAGACCCATTCGCGTTCCTTGGCCGGACTGGCGATGGTAGCCGCGCCCTCGGTCGAGATGAACGGCGTGCGCGCCTGCTGCGCCAGCGGCACCATGGCCTGGGCGATGCCGCTCATGTTGCCGCCGCCCACCAGGATGTCGACCTTGTCTTGAGACAGCAGCCGGCGCGTGGCGGCCAGTGCCTTGGCGGTCTGACTTTCGGCGTCGTAGAACACCCAATCGATCTGCTTGCCGTTGATGCCGCCGCCGGCGTTGATTTCGTCGATGGCGATCCGCATCCCATCCTTCATGTCCTCGCCAAGGAACGCTGCAGGGCCGGTGGTGGAAAGAATGGTGCCCAGCTTGATGGTTTCGCCGTGGGCCGAGGCGGCGCACAGCACCAGGCTGGCGGCCAGCGCATGGCGTAGAAATTTGAACATGGAAGTCTGCTTGATCATGACATGGCGCAACGAGAAACCGCTGCGGAACCGGGAATTGTGGCCGCTGGCGCAGGCCTGCGCAAAGACTCGTGCGTTATTCGCTAATAGCCGTGCGGCATAGCTTTCATCCCTATAATTTTTGGGCTGAACCCTCTTCCTATCCCTCGCGCGACAAGCGCCGTCCCCCGTCATGTCCCAATACCAATCACAAGGCCAGATGCATCTGGCCGCCTTCGTCCAGGCCGGCCCGGTTTCGGGCAACCATGGCGGCTGGCGCCACCCGCAAGCCGACACCGACATCCTGTCGCCGCAGTACTACGCCAATCTGGGCCGCCTGCTGGAAGCCGGCAAGTTCGACCTGCTGTTCCTGGCCGACATCCTGGCCGTACCGCAACGCCACGAAGGCAGCATGGACAGCCAGTTGCGCTACGGCGCGCTGGGCGCCTTGCGGCTGGAACCCCAGATCGTGCTGGCCACGGTGGCCGCCGCCACGCGGCATCTGGGCCTGGCCAGCACCATTTCCACGTCGTACTTCGAACCGTTCGCGGTGGCCCGTTCGCTGGCTACGCTGGATCACATGAGCGCGGGCCGCACGGCCTGGAACATCGTCACGTCGTTCCAGCAGGCAGAGGCCGCCAATTTCGGACGCGACGACCAGTTGTCGCGCGAAGAACGCTATGACCGCGCGGACGAGTTCGTCGAGATCGCCTGCCGCCTGTGGGACAGCTGGCAGGACGGCGCCGTGGTGCGCGACAAAGACGCACCGCTGTTCGCCGACCCGTCCAAGGTGCAGGCGATCAACCACGACGGACGCTACTTCCGCGTCCAGGGGCCGTTGAATGTCAGCCGGCCGCCGCAGGGCCGCCCGGTGTTCATCCAGGCGGGCGCCTCGGGCCGCGGCCGCGACTTCGCCGCCAAATGGGCCGACGTGATCTTCGTCAACCATTCGTCGCTGGAATCGGCGCAGGCGTTCTATCAAGAGATGAAGGGACGCGCCGCATCCCATGGCCGCGACCCCGCTACGCTGAAGATCCTGCCGGGCATCGTGCCGATCGTGGGCGAAACCGCCGCGGCGGCGGAGGCGACCGATGCGCTGCTGAACGGCTTGGCCACCCCGCAAGCCGGACTGTCGACGCTGTCGTATCACCTGGACATCGACCTGGCGCAGTTCCCGCAAGACGAAGTGCTGCCCGACATGGACGTGCCGGGCGTGCAAGGGCACTACAAGGAAGTGGCGGAACTGACGCGCAAGCAGAACCTCAGCCTGTCGCAACTGGGTCATCGTTATGGCGTGGGCACCTTGCGCGACTTCATCGGTGACGCGGAGACGGTCACCGACCGTATGGAGCAATGGTTCCGCGCCGACGCGTGCGACGGCTTCATGATCCAGGCGCCCTATGTGCCCGGCAGCATCGAAGACTTCGTCCGCCTGGCCATTCCCGAATTGCAGCGGCGCGGGCTGTTCCGCACCGAATACGGCGGCACGACGCTGCGCGACCATCTGAACCTGTCGCGCCCGGCGGCCTGACCCTCCCCTACCCGACTCATCAACAAGGCGGCCCCAATCATGCCCAGCATCACCAGCACCACCATCGGCCAGAACGGCCGTTACCTGCTGTCCGCACGCGATCAGCATCTGATCGCCGACGCCACCACCTCGCGCGGCGGACCCGGCGAAGCCTGGCTGGCCGGCGAATTGCTGCTGGCCGCCTTGGCGACCTGCGCACACGCCGTGATCGAATCCAGCGCGCGGGAACAGGGCTTGACCTTATCGCGCGTGGTCGTCACGGGCGACTCCGAAGCGGACGAGGCGCAGCCCGGCCACTATGCCCACGTGCATTTGGCATTCACGCTGACCGGCGTGGACGACGCGCAGGCGAACGCGCTGGTGGGCGAGTACCTGCGCATCTGCCCGATCTATGGGTCCGTATCGCGCGGTGCGCCGGTCACCGTCCAGATCGTGGCGCAGGCGGCGCACTAGGCTGCCAACCACGCCTGCGCCAGCCATTCGTGCGACTGCACGCGGTCTTCGTGCCGGTGCGCGTTGGTGGTGACGATCAACTCATCGGCTTCGGTGGCTCGGACCAGGGTCTCCAAGCCCTTGACGACCGCATTCGCATCGCCGACAAACTGCGTGCTGACCCGGTCCTGCACCAGGTCGTCCTCCAGCACGATGGCCTCGGCCTCTTCCGGCGACAGGTAGCGCGTGGCGCCCTCGCCCCGCCGGATGCCCTGCACCCAGGCGCCATAAGGCCGGGCGATGCGTTGCGCATCGGCCAGGTCGCGTCCCACAACCACATCGGCCGAGATCATCAGGTACGGCCGGGCAAGCGTGGCCGACGGCACGAACGCGCGGCGGTAGGCGTCCACGGCATCCAGCGCCGTAGCCGGGCTGACGTGGTAGTTCACGGCGAACGGCAACCCGAGCCTGCCTGCCAACTGCGCGCTTTCACCGGCCGACGACCCCAGCACCCAGGTTTCCAGCGCGGCGCCAGCGCCCGGCGTCGCGTGGACGCGGCTGCCGTCGTCCAGCGTGTAAGTGCCGGCCAGCAGCCCGAACAAGGCGTCCACGGC
Source organism: Achromobacter sp. 18P8.1.1 (assembly GCF_057799415.1). Taxonomy (NCBI): domain Bacteria; kingdom Pseudomonadati; phylum Pseudomonadota; class Betaproteobacteria; order Burkholderiales; family Alcaligenaceae; genus Achromobacter; species Achromobacter sp. 18P8.1.1. The sequence goes on from NZ_JBYOKH010000070.1 coordinate 31,972, forward strand.
TTGCTCGAACGGCAAGGGCTGCGCGTGCGGCTGCAAGAGAATCGCCTCACGCGCGACGCCGCGCGCCGAGCGTTGCGGCCG
>NZ_JBYOKH010000071.1:0-30966 GCF_057799415.1 Achromobacter sp. 18P8.1.1
CTGCGCCAGTTGGCGGGCCGGCACTTCAATCACTTCACCCGCATTGATCTTGAACACGGCCACGGCCTGAGCCAGACGCTCGGCCTGATCCTGCAGGGAGCCCGCGGCGGCTGCCGCTTCTTCCACCAGCGCCGCGTTCTGCTGCGTCACTTCGTCCATCTGCGACACCGCGCGGTTGACCTGGTCGATGCCGCTGGACTGCTCGTCGGACGCCGCCGAGATCTCGCCCATGATGTCCGTCACGCGCTTGACCGAGGCCACGATCTCTTGCATGGTCGCGCCCGCGCGTTCCACCTGCTGCGAACCCGCGCCCACCTTGGTGACCGAATCCTCGATCAGGCCCTTGATTTCCTTGGCCGCCTGGGCGCTGCGCTGCGCCAACGAGCGCACTTCGCCCGCCACCACCGCAAAGCCCTTGCCCTGCTCGCCCGCACGTGCAGCTTCCACCGCGGCGTTCAACGCCAGGATGTTCGTCTGGAATGCAATGCCGTCGATGACCGAGACGATCTCGGAGATCTTGCGCGAGCTGGCGGAAATGCCCTGCATCGTGCTGACCACTTCAGACACCGCCGAACCGCCGCGCTCGGCCACGTCCGAGGCGCTCGCCGCCAATTGGTTGGCTTGGCGCGCGTTGTCCGCGTTCTGCTTCACCGTGGAGGCCAATTGCTCCATCGAGGCGGCCGTTTCTTCAAGCGACGCGGCTTGCTGTTCGGTACGGCTGGACAGGTCCGTGTTGCCCGCGGAAATCTCGCGCGAGCCCACGTTGATTTCATCCACGCCGCGGCGCACCGTCGATACCGTGCGCGCCAGGCTTTCCTGCATGCGTTTGACCGCTGCCATCAACTGGCCGATCTCGTTGGACGAATTGACGTCCACGCGCACCGTCAGGTCGCCGCCGGCGATCTTGTCGAAGCTGTCGCTGACCGTGCGCAACGGACGCAGGATCACGCGGTTCATGAACAGGAACGCGCCCAGCGACACCACCAGGATCAGCGCGGCCAGCGCAAGATACACAAAAGCCATCGTCGACGTCTGGCTACGCGCGGACAGGACCCGCTGCTCGCTGAAGGCGTTGATGTCGTTGGCGAATTCGGTCAACTGCTTGGAGAACGCGCCGCTGGCGGCGCCCGCCTTGGTGTTCTTCAAAGACAGATACGCGGCCGAATCACCCTTGTCCAATGCGCCCATCATGGACTGCAGCGCTTCGGAGAAGGTATTGAACGACGTCAGCAGGTCGCCCTCGGCGGCCTTGCCAAGCGCCGTCACCTTGGGAATCGCCTTGAAGCTTTCCATCTTCTTCTTGGCGTCGGCGATGAGTTGCTGCACGGTGCGCGAGTTTTCAGCCGCCCCGTTGGCGTCGCCCGCCGCGCGCTGCGCCGCGGTGATGTCGGCGCGTATGGTCGCGCGCAGCATCTGCGTGTAGGCGTCCTTGATCAGGTTGCTTTGCTGGACGCTCAAGGAGTCGAGGGCGTTGATCGTGTCGGCGCTGGAACGCATGCTGTTCCAGCCCAGGGCAATGGCAACCAGTGCGGCCAGGGCAACTGCCAACTGAGCGAGCATCAAGCCCGTGCGCACCTTCAGATTGCTGAACATTTTCCGATAGTTCCGGTAGTCGTCCCGGCGGCGCGCTGTGGCCGCCGGACCGTAAAGGGGGGTAATGCGTGTGCTACTGCCTGTTCAATGCACTGAGCGGGTCATCCCGTCAGAAGGACTCCCAATCATCATCCGCGGGTGGAGGCCTGCGGCTGGCGGCGGACGCCGCTGGCGCGGCATCCGTGGCGCTGTCCGCGCGAGTGGCCGGGCGGCGCAAGGGACGCGCCACCGTGGCGGCCGAGGCCGCGGGTTTGGGACGGGCCACTTGTGTCTTGCGAGGCGCGGGCTTTGGAGCCTGCGCTTCGCCCGCGTCGGCTTCAGCTTCGGCCTGCGGGGCCTGAGGCGCCTGCGAAGCCGCCTGAGAAGCATTCTGTGCAGCGTTCTGTGCGGGCGCGGCCGGCTTGGCCAGGCGAGCGGCAGGTGCTGCCGGGCGGGAGGCCGGAGCCGCTGCGCGCGGTGCCGGCATACGCGGAGCATCCGGCTGTTGTGCCAACCGATGCGCCGGCACTTCAATCACTTCGCCCGCGTTGATCTTGAATACCGCAACCGCTTCGGCCAGTCGCTGGGCTTGTTCCTGCAGGGAGCCTGCGGCAGCGGCCGCTTCTTCCACCAAGGCAGCGTTCTGCTGCGTGACCTCGTCCATCTGCGACACGGCGCGGTTGACCTGGTCGATGCCGCTAGACTGCTCTTCGGACGCCGCCGAGATCTCGCCCATGATGTCCGTCACGCGTTTGACCGAGGACACGATCTCTTGCATCGTCGCGCCTGCGCGTTCCACCTGCTGCGAACCTGCCCCCACCTTCGTGACCGAGTCTTCGATCAGGCCCTTGATTTCCTTGGCCGCCTGCGCGCTGCGCTGTGCCAGCGAGCGTACTTCGCCCGCCACCACCGCAAAACCCTTGCCTTGTTCGCCCGCCCGTGCAGCTTCCACCGCCGCGTTCAACGCCAGGATGTTGGTCTGGAATGCAATGCCGTCGATGACGGAGACGATTTCGGAGATCTTGCGCGAGCTGGCGGAAATGCCCTGCATCGTGTTGACCACTTCCGCCACCGCCGAACCGCCGCGCTCGGCCACGTCCGAGGCGCTTGCCGCCAGCTGGTTCGCCTGGCGTGCGTTGTCCGCATTCTGCTTCACCGTGGAGGCCAATTGCTCCATCGATGCGGCGGTCTCTTCAAGCGACGCTGCCTGCTGTTCGGTACGGCTGGACAGGTCCGTGTTGCCCGCGGAAATCTCGCGCGAGCCCACGTTGATCTCGTCCACACCGCGGCGCACCATCGCCACCGTGCGCGTCAGGCTTTCCTGCATGCGTTTGATGGCGCCAAACAATTGCCCGATCTCGTTAGTACTGCGCACTTCGATCCGGCCGGTGAAGTCACCGCCCGCGATCTTGTCGAAGTGGTCTCCCGCCTGGTGCAGCGGACGCAGTACGGTACGGTTGATGAACACCCAGCAACCCAGGGCCAGGACCAGCGCGATCGCCAGCAACGCGATGGTCACGGTGCGCGAGATGTTGTGGTCGACTTCAGCCTGAACCACCAGTTCGTCGGTACGCTTGTCCAGGAATTCCAAGACCCCGTTCACGGCTTCGCGGAAAGCCGTGTTGGCGGCGCTGCCCGCATCATTCAGATCCAGGTAGTCCTGCACTGCCATCTTGGACAACGCGGCGGCTTGGCGTTTGTAGACGTCATCGAACTGCTTGTAGGCCGTTTCAAGCTTGGCCACCAGCGCCTCGGAACCGTCCATGCGCGGCGCCTTGCGGAACGCATCGAGCCACTTGGCGCCTTCCTGCATGAGGACGTCGGCGCGCCTGGTCTGGTCATTGGCCTGTTCGGTCTTGCCTTGCTGCATGTCCATCAGCGAGGTCGCCAACAGCAACCGGCCACGTAGCAAGGCGGCGTTGGCGCGGTTGAGCTGCGTACCCTGATTGGAATAGGCGTCGTTGACCTGCTCCAGCTTATTGTTGCTGGAATTCAACCCCATCCAGGCCACGCCATTGGATATGAACATGGCGCCCGTGAAGAGCAACAGCACCAGAACGATACAGGTGCGAACTTTCAAATTGACAAGCATGAAATATCCGAGCGTTAAGCAACGTGAAACGACACTACCTACCCTGCACGCAACCACGGACGCCCCGGCCTTTGGCCAGAAGCGTCCGTAAGGGCGCAAATCTCCGCACGCGATCCGTGCGCTTTTTGGGGTCCCGCCGCGTTACTTGCGGCTGAACAGGCTGGACCCCTGAATGGTCATGAAGGCCGCCGATGCGGCTTGCAGCGCCACTTGGCGCAGCGCAAGCTGGCTGGCACCGGCGTAGTAATCCAGATCTTCCAGGTCGGACAGGGACTTGGAGTAAGAAAGCCCCTTCTGCGTGCCAGTAGCATCCAACGCTTCCAGCTCGTTCATGCGTGCGCCAACCGACGCCGCCACGGTCAGCACGTTGTCATAGTTGCTTGCAAGCTTCTTGTTGGCGCTCGCCAGCTCGTTGTTCAGCTTGGCCATCGCCACCTCATCGCCAGCGATGGGGGAATCAAGCACCTTGATCAGGCTGTCCAACGTATTGAACATATCGACATCAGCCGACTGGATGTTCTGCACGTCGATCACGTCGCCGTTCTTGGGCGTGCCCTTGACCACGACCGCCACCCCGCCGAAATCGATCGAAGAGTCCGCCGTATAGGGGGTGGGGCTGGCAGGCGGCGCCGGGGTGGTGACAGGAGGAACTGGCGGATTCGCGTTCGGATCCGTCGTGATCACGCGGTATCCCATATTGCCCGTTGTGGTATCAGACTCGAACTGCAGGCTGAAATTCTTGCCGATATTGGGGCTACCCGGCGTAACCGAAACCGTACCGAACTGGGCAGTGCCCTGGTTGGCCGACGCGGCGGTGGCGACATAAGCCTGAGAACCGGGATTGGCGCGGTTGAAAATATCACTGCCCAGATCGGCGGTCGACAGTTGGCGCGACTGGTCCACCTGTACGGTACGCTCGCCGGTGGCGCCGCTGTAGACGATCTTGCCGTTGGCATCCTGCGAATAAGGAATCACCCCGCCCTGGTAGCCCGAAAACAGGTATTGCCCGTTACCGTCCGTGCTATTGGCCAAGCCCAGCAATGCGTCGCGGGCGCTCTTCAAGGCCGTCGACAGCGCCTGGCGATCACTGTCGGCAAAGGTGCCGTTACCCGCCTGGATGACGCGCGTGCGGACATCCTGCAACGCCGTCGTGACCGCGTCGAGCACGTTGTTTTCCTGCCCGAGATTGGTCTTTGCCGTATTGCGATTCAGCCCGTAAGTCGCGTTCATGCTTTGCGTCTGCGCAACACCGATCGACAACGAGGCTGCCAGCGGATCATCCGCCGGGCTCAAGAACTTGCGACCGCTGCCGACCTGTTCAACCAGGCGGTTCATGTCGGATTCCTGCGCGAGAACGCCGCTCAGGCCGTTCGTGTACATCATGGTGGTGCTCAGGCGCATGGTGCAACTCCGGATATCTTTTTAATCATCACAGTTCAACGGTCCGATCAGCCGCGCAGGCCCAACAGCGTGTCAAAGATGGTGCTTGCCACATCGATGATGCGGGCACTGGCTTGATACTGCTCTTGGTAAAGCGACAGGCTTACATACTCTTCATTCAAATTGACGCCCGACACCGCTTGCTGGGCGGCGGTCGTCTGCTTGATCAGATTGACCTGAGCCGTGGCGGCCGATTTGATCTGCGCCGTCTGCACGCCCACGGTGTTCACGACCTGCGCGAACATGTCAGTGGTGCTCATGGTGCCGTGGCCCAACAACTTGGCGTTCTGCAGTTCAGCGAGCTTCAGCGCGTTCTTGCCGTTGGCGTCGCCGCCCGCGATATCAGCCGCCGCGATCTTGTCCGGATCCGTGATGAGGACATTGATGTCGCGTGCAGCATTGCGCGTCGGCGACAACGACCACTTATCGCCGGCCTGCGGCGGCGAATCGATCGTCAACGTCACGCCCATTTCGGCGTCCATGTTCAGGACGGCGTTGGGCGGCGTGCCGGTTGCCGGGCCGTTATAGACTTGCGTGCCCTCCGGCATGCGCAACACCTGATAGTTCGTACCATCGAACGAGATCTCGTAGTCTTTGGCGTTGATGTTCGCGAGGTTCGAGAACTGGCCCGAAATCTGAGCATTGCTCTTGTTCTGCGTATTCGGCACGGCCCCGGGCGATCCGATGCTGAAGAAATCCGTTCCCGGGTTGCCGCTCTGGTCAAGGCCTTGCTTGTGCTGCTCGTTGAAGGACAATGCCAGCCCGACGGCCAATTGGCCCAGCTGGTTCTGCATGACGTCCAGCGAAGACGCGCGGAACTGCAGCAGACCGCCCAGCTTGCCGCCGGTCACGTCGCTATCGGGCATCTCCACCGCCACCGTTTTGCCGGCACCCGCAGGCAACGTGTAGGCCAGCACCGTACGGCCGGCGTCCTTGGTGGACGGCACGGCCTGCAGCGGATAAATGGTCGTACCGGACAATAGCGACTGACCGCCCTTGGCGAGCGAGATATTGATTTTGCCCCCCTGCTCATACGTAGTGATGCCGACGAGCTGATTCAGCTCCATGACGGCTTGATCACGTTGATCGAGCAGATCGTTGGGGGGGCTGCCACCCGCTTTGCCGGAAGCAAGTGTGATCTGCGAATTCAGATCGTCGATTCGGCTCAGGTAGCTATTGACCTGTTCAACGGTCGTCGTAATCTGCGTATTCAGACCTTCACGCAGATTCTGCATTTCGGTATAGGCCGAGCGGATCTGCGTCGTCAGGCTGTTGGCTTTACCCAGCAAATCGGCACGCGCCGCGGGATCGGCGGGCTTGCTGGCGACCGTGTTCATGCTAGTGAAAAAGTTGGTCAGGCCCGGGGCAATACCGACCGTACGATCGGAAAACAGGTTATTGACCTGGGACACCTGGTCCAGCTGCGCCTGCAATTGGGCGCCGCTGCCCTGCGCGCCGACCAGCTGCTTGTACAAGAAGCTGTCGTAGCTGCGCTCGACGGTGTCGACCTGGACGCCGCGGCCGATGTATCCGTTGCTGGTGGCTTGCGCGCCCGCGGTGGACGTCATCACGCGCTGACGGTTGTAGCCCACCGTGGTGGCATTGTTGATGTTGTGGCTGGTGGTGGCCAAACCCGCCTGTGCGGCGTTCAGCCCGCCCAATGCCGTTTTATACAAATTCATGCTGACAATGCCCCGTATGTAACCGCAGCTGTTATCTCTGGATACTCCATTAACGGCAGGAGATCGTCCAAATTTAGAGTCCTTCCAACATCTGGCGAGAATTTTCCACCTGTGTGGCCGCCCCTCTGAGTTGGCCCATGATGCCGATCAGTTTCTGCGCATAGCGCGGGTCGGTGGCATAGCCGGCATCCTGGATCTTGCGCGCCGCGTCAACCTCGTTGCGTGCCTGGGTGACGGCCTCGTAACGCGGGCTGTTGCCGATCAGGCGGGCGTAGTCCGCGAACGATTCCTCGTACGACGCATAGGCGCGGAAGGGTTGCGTCACCTTTTTCGCGACGCCGTCTTCGTATTCCGTGGTCAGCACGTTGACGACCTTGCCCTTCCAGCTGGCGCCCGCCTTGATGCCGAACAGGTTGTAGCTCGTGCTGCCGTCGGCGTGCTTGATTTCGCGTTGGCCCCAGCCCGACTCCAGGGCCGCCTGGCCCATGATCAGGCGCGCGGGCACACCGCTTTGCTGCGACGCCAGATTGGCCGCGCGCGACATCTTCGACACGAAGTCCACAACGTGCTCCGGCGCGCCCTCGGCAGCGGCCAGCGCGCGGTCGCTGGCGCGGTTGTTGCGCATCACGTTCAGCAACGCCGACACTTCCCGCGAACCGCCGGTGCGGAAATCCAGATCAGCGCCCTGCCCGATCGCACGCACGGCGTCATCGGACACGTCGGCCGGCTTGCCCTGCTGCATCTGCGCCAGGATCGACTGCGACAACCCGATGCCGGGGGTCGCCAGGTGCAGCGCCAACTGCTCGTCCGCCATGGATTGCAGCATCTGCGTCTGTTGCGAGTCGAACAGCCCTTCCTTGGGCGTCGCCTCGCGCATGCGCTTGACCATCATCTGCAGGAACAGGGCCTCGAACTGCTTGGCGACCTGCTTCTGCTGCTCGGTGCCTTCGGGGTCTTTCTTGACGTCCCGTTTCAGGTCCGACAGGCGCCCCATGTCGAAGACCGAATCTTGCCGGGCGGCGCCCCGGGACGCGTCGTTTGCGACAGCCATCGTCAGATGATTTCCAGTTCGGCGCGCAAGGCACCAGCGGTCTTCATGGCCTGAAGAATGGCCAGCAGATCCTGCGGCGTCGCGCCCAGGGCATTCAGACCCTTGACCACGTCAGCCAGATTGGCGCTGGTGCTCACGCGCTGCAGCGAGCCATTGTCCTGGCGCACTTCGATCTGGGTGTTGGGCACCACCACCGTCTGGCCCTCCGTGAAAGGCGTATCCGGCTGCGACACCTGGTTCTGGCGGTTGATGATGACCGACAGGTTGCCGTGCGCCACGGCCGCCTCTTCGATCATGACCGTGCGGTTCATGACGACCGAACCGGTGCGCGCATTGATGATGACCTTGGCCACCGTCGGCGCGCGCGCCACCTGCAGGTCTTCGACCAGCGACAGGAAGCGCGCTTGCGAGGCCTGCTCCATCGGCGTGCGCACCTGCACCACGCGCCCGTCCAGCGCCGTCGCCGTGCCCTGGCCGAACTTCTTATTCAGCGCCGTCGCCACGTTCTGCGCCGTGCCGAAGTCGGTATTGTTCAGTTCCACGTGGATGTAGCCGTCGCGCGAGAACGTGGTGGGCACGCCGCGCTCGACAATGGCACCCGCGCTGATGCGGCCGCCGTTCAACTGGTTGATCTGCACGCTGGAACCGCCCGCGGAAGCGCCGGCCCCGCCCACCAGGATGTTGCCCTGCGCGATCGCGTAGACCTGGCTGTCCGCGCCCTTCATGGGCGTCATCAGCAAGGTGCCGCCGCGCAGGCTCTTGGCGTTGCCCATGGAAGACACCACCACGTCCAGCGTCTGGCCGGGCCGGGCGAACGCCGGCAAGGTGGTCGTGACCATGACCGCGGCCACGTTCTTCAACTGCATATTGCTGCCGGCGGGCACCGTGATGCCCAATTGCGACAGCATGTTGGTCAGGCTTTGCTGCGTGAACGGGGTCTGCCGAACCTGGTCGCCGCTGCCGTCCAGGCCCACGACCAGGCCGTAGCCGATCAGCTGGTTGCCCCGCACGCCCTGGATCGTAGCCAGGTCCTTGAGCCGTTCGGCCTGCGCCGCGCCGGCGCCAACGACCAGTCCGACCGCCACGCAGACGCGGGCGAACAGGGACAGCAAGGCGGATATCGGAGTCGGGTGTGTCATGGTCAGAACGGCGAAGCGATCAGGAAGAAGCGTTGCAGCCAGCCCATGGTCTGGACTTCGTCCATGACGCCCTTGCTGCGGTACTCGATGCGGGCATCGGCCACCTGGGTGGACGACACGGTGTTCGTGCCGGTGATGGAACGCGGATCCACCACGCCTGCGAAGCGAACGTATTCGCTGCCGCGGTTGATGGCGATCTGCTTTTCGCCGGCCACTTGCAGGTTGCCGTTGGACATCACGCCCACGACCGTGGTGGTGATGGTGCCGGTGAAGGCGTTGTTGGCCGTGCTGTCGCCCTTGCCCTGCGACACGTTGCCGCCTTTGGCGTCGGTGTTCAGGTTCGCGCCCGCCCAACTGTCCATGAACGACGGCGCCGCGGCGATGCCGAGCGAGGTCGACCCCGAGCGATTGGTGTTGGTCGCCACGTTTTTGGAGGCATTCGTCCGCTCGTTCAGCACGATGGTGACGATGTCGCCCACGTTGCGCGGCCGGCGATCCTCGAACAGGGGATAGTTGCCGTACGTGGTCGGCTGATAGATGGAGCCCGTGGGCTGCGCCATCGGCATCGGCGGCGGCGGCGGTGCCGCCGTGGTCGGCCCGGTCACGATGGGCTCGGGCGGGATCATGGCGCAACCGGCCGCCAGCATAGCCAGCGCCGCAGCGAATACCAGACGCAGGACAGACATGGGCATCACAGTTGGGACAGGCGGGCCAGCATCTCGTCGGAGGTCTTGACCGCCTTGCTGTTCATTTCATAGGCGCGTTGCGTGGTGATCATGTTGACCAGTTCCTCGGCAACGTTCACGTTGGAGGTTTCGACGTAGTTCTGCATGATCGAACCCGCGCCGTCCACGCCCGGCTGCAACAGGTTGGCCGGGCCCGATGCGTCCGTTTCCAGGTACAGATTCTCGCCGATGCTTTGCAGGCCGGTGGGGTTGATGAAGGTAGCGATCTGCAATTGGCCGATCTGCACGTTCACGCCGGCGGCGCCGGGTTGCGTCACCGAAACGATGCCATCCTTGCCGATGGAGATCGACAGCGCGTTGTCCGGCACGTTCATCGGCGGCTGGATCACATAGCCGCTGACGGTCGTCAGCTGGCCGTTCTGGTCGCGCTGCAGCGCGCCGTCGCGCGTGTAGCCCTGGGTACCGTCAGGCAGTTCCACTTGCAGGAAGCCGCGGCCATTGATGGCGATGTCCATTTCGCCGCCGGTGTTGTTCAGGTTGCCGTCCGTATGGATGCGTTCGGTAGCGGCCACGCGCGCACCCGTACCCAATTGCAGGCCGGACGGCAGTTGCGTGGCGTCGCCCACCTGGGCGCCGGGCTGGCGCAGCGTCTGGTACATCAGGTCCTGGAACACGGCGCGGCCGCGCTTGAACCCGTTGGTGGAGACGTTGGCCAAGTTGTTGGAAATCACGTCCATGGAGGTCTGTTGACCTTCCAGGCCCGTTTTGGCAATCCACAACGAACGCATCATGATGAAGTACTCCTGGTGCCGCGGTCTGGCCGCGCGCGAAAATTGTTTAAATCAGCCCGCGGGATCAACCGACGGACAGGATCCCGTTGGCGCGTTCCGCGTTGCGGTCCGATTGCTGGATCACCTGCATCTGCTGCTCGAATCGGCGCGCGTTTTCGATCATGCCCACCATCACCTTCATGGGATTGGTGTTGCTGCCTTCCAGCACGCCGGACAATACGCGCAGGCCCGGGTCCGCGGGCGCCGGTGGCGCCGGCTGGCCGTTGACCGGCGCCAGACGGAAGACGCCGTCATCACCGTGCACCAGTTGCGCATTGTTCGGGTTCGCCAGCTTGATGCGGCCCAGGTTCAGGATGTTGTTGGGCCCGTCGCCGGCGCCGATGGCCGTGATCGTGCCGTCGGAAGTGATCGTCAGCGCGGCCTGGTCCGGCACGTCGATGGGGCCGCCCTGATCGGACAGCACCGGCTGGCCCAGCGAGGTCTGTAGCAGGCCGTTGATGCCGACCTGCAGGCTGCCGCCCCGGGTATAGGCTTCGCCCTGCGGGGTCTGCACCGCGATCCAGCCGTTTTCGCTGGCCAGCGCCACGTCCAGGTCGCGGCCCGTGGTCTGCATGGTGCCCATCTGGAAGCTGTTGCCGGGCGTGGACGCCACCGTCGAAACGCGCGTAGGCAGACTCACCCCGTCCGTCATCGGAACCGACCGGTACAGCGCGATCTGTTCGCGAAAGCCCGTCGTGTTCACGTTGGCCATGTTGTTGGCGAGCGCCGCCTGATGCTCAGTGATACGCGCTGCGCCATTCATGGCGGTGTAGATGATTCTGTCCATTGCCTATTCCGTCGGTGTCGTCGCGAGCCTGTAAGGCTTTACTTCAGGTTCATCAGGACTTGCATGATTTCGTCCTGGGTCTTGATGGTTTGCGAGTTGGCCTGATAGGTGCGCTGGGCGATGATCATGTTGACCAGCTCCTTGCTCATATCGACGTTGGACGCTTCCGTCGCTTGGCCCACGACCTTGGACAGGCCGTTGGTGCCCGGCTGGCCCAGGATTGGCTGGCCGGACGCTGCCGTTTCGGTCCAGGCGTTGTTACCCACCGGTTGCAGGCCTTGAAGATTGGAAAAATCCGCCAGCACAATCGTGCCGACGATTTGCGTTTCGCCATTGGTGTAGCTGGCGACCAGGCTGCCATCACCACCGATGTTGATGCCGCTGAATTCACCAGACGTGTAGCCATCCGGCTTGGCGACCAGCTTGTAGTCGCTGCCATACTGCGTGGTGCCCGTGTAGTTCATCGAGATACTCAGCGGGTCGGCCGGCGTCGTGGTGCCACCGGGCGTCGCGAAGCTAAGCGTCACGACCGGGGCGCTGGTCAGCGCGCCGGCCTTATTGAACGTGAACTGCTGGGGATTGCCCCAGGTCCCAGCCGCTTGGGTCGTCGGCGCCATGGCCTGGCCGTCCATCGTGTAGTACACGTCGTAGACGCTATTGCCGGCGGCGTCGGCCGGGCGTTTGACGAAGTACTGCATCACCTGGTGAGAGTTCCCCAGGGAGTCGAACACCGTCATGGGCGACGCGTTCGTGTAGCTGCTGGAGATGGTGGGATCGAACGGACGGCCGATTTCAGTGACTGCAGCGGTGAAGTTCTTGTATCCCGGCACCTGGGTGACGTCGCCCGTGGTCACGGCACCCGCGGCATCCACCGTGATCAGATTGGGCGCTGCGCCGTAAGTGCCCGCGGGCGGCTGGTTCACCCAGACAATCGTGCCCGCCGGGTCGCGCGTGAATTCGTACTGCGTAGCCGGCGAAGGCGGCGTCGTGCCGGTCATGGTCACCGAACCATTCACGGCGGGCGCAGTCACCGTATCCGTCAAGTACACCACTTTGGCATTCGCATCCAGGTTGGCCACCGTGGTGCCGGTGCTGGACGCCTTGGGCGCGACGTTGGCGGTGGGCAACTGCAGCTCAACCGGGTTTGCGCCGATCGCCCCGGCCGGGTAACCGGTCATGCGGTAGCCCTGCGCGTTGACGATGAAATTGTTCTTGTCGACCAGAAACTCGCCGTTGCGGGTGTACATCACCGCGCCGCTCTGGTCGGTAACTCGGAACATGCCCTTCGCACCGTCGATGGCGATGTCGTATTCGCCGCCACCGCCGTTCACCGCACCTACCGTGAAGCGCTGCGTGATCGCCGCGACCTTCACGCCCAGGCCCACGCGCGAGCTGGCGTACACGTCAGCGAACGACGCGGTCGACGACTTGAAGCCGACGGTGCCGGAGTTGGCGATGTTGTTGCCGATTACGTCCAGGTTCTGCGATGCGGCGTTCAAGCCGCTCAATCCTTGTCCGAAGCCCATGTTTTCTCTCGCTAATCTTTATCTAGGGAAGCCGTCGCACATGCGCCGGCGCCGATTCAAATCCGCCCGGTTCAGGCGCCGATTACCTTACGCACGTCCAGCATGCTGGTCTGGCCGTCCAGGCCCAGATCCAGACGCAAGCCGTTGGTGGAATACGCCACGCTCTTGACCTGGCCGTAGCTCAGCACTTCCGCATTCACCTTCTTGCCGTCGCCGTCGGTCGCCAGCACGGACACGGTGTACGCGCCCGCCTCCATCGCCACGCCGCTGTCGTTCTTGCCGTCCCAGTTCAGCGTGTACACGCCCGTCTTCTGCTCGCCCATTTCGATAGTGCGCACAACCGCGCCGTTCGAATCCGAGATGCGGACCTGCACCTTCTGCGCGTCGCCCTGCAGGTCCAGGCCGTAAGGCGTGACCACGCGTTCGGCGGCGTTGTCGCCATCCACGCCGACCTTGACCTTGGAGCCGGGGATCAGCACGCCCTTGCCGATCATCGCCACGGCGTTCATCGACTGCGACACGTCGATCTGGCCGCTGATGGCCAGCATGGTGTTCTTCAGGTTGGTGATGCCTTCCACCGTGGAGATCTGCGCCAGCTGCGAGGTCAGCTCGGCGTTCTGCATGGGGTTCAGCGGATCCTGGTTCTGCAGCTGGGTCACCAGCAGCTTCAGGAACTGGTCCTGCAGGCCCTGCGCGGTGCTGGAGCCGTTGGCGCCGCTTTGCGCGAGGCCCAGGCCGGTGGTGCTGGTGTTCTGGTCGACGGTGGTCATGGATTCACTCTGTCAGGAAATTAGGATTGACCGATGGTCAGCGTCTTTTGCATCAACGACTTGGCGGTGTTGAGGACTTCGACGTTTGCCTGGTAGGACCGCGATGCCGCGATCATGTTGACCGTTTCGGCCACCGGGTCGACGTTGGGCATGCTGATATAGCCCTGGGCATCGGCCAACGGATGCTTGGGGTCGTAGACCTGCTTGAGAGGAGATGGATCCTGGATGACGCCAGCCACCCGGACGCCGCCGATCTCCTGCCCCAGCGCCTGGCCGGCAGCGGGATTAACCTGGAACACGACCTGGCGGGCGCGATACGGCTGGCCGTCCGGACCCACGACGCTGTCGGCGTTGGCCATGTTGCTGGCCGACACGTTCATGCGCTGCGATTGCGCGCTGAGCGCCGAACCGGCGATATCGAAAATGCTCAACAAGGACATTGCCTGTCGCTCCCTTTATGGATCAATCCTGAATGGCCGTCTGCATGGTCCGGATGCGACCGGAAATCATCTGCATGGTGCTTTGGTAGTGCAATGTGTTGTCGGCGAACTGCACACGCTCGATATCCATGTCCACCGTGTTGCCGTCCATGCTGGGCTGGTACGGCAGGCGGTACAGCAGCTCGGTCGGCCCCTGGGACACGGCCTTGGCCGGGATATGGCGTGCCGACGTCAGCGCCAGCGACGTATCCGGCAGGCGCATGGTGCCTTCCATCGCCGTCTGCATCGCTGCCTTGAAGTCAAAGTCGCGGGCTTTGTAGTTGGGCGTGTCGGCATTGGCGATGTTCGACGACAGCACTTCCTGACGCTGCGCGCGCAGTCCCAAGGCCTGCTGATAGAACCGGAAATCTTCGTTAAGCCTGTCTAGCATCGTGGCGCCTTCGTGCGTTGCAATACGGATAGAGCAAGGGACTTCGGACGCACCGTTATCCCATTGGATGACGGCATCATAGGGGCCGGCGGCCAAACACAATCAGCCAAATAACCCGCCATTTCTCATCCAATTCACGTATTGCCGAACGGCGCGGACTCCTACAATTCATCCATCATGAAAATCTCCGCACGACATCTCCGCGCGCGCGCCGGCTGCCTGATCGCCCTGGCCCTGGCCTCCTCCGGGAACGCCCAGGCGCAGGACGCCGCCAGCCAGGCGCCCGAGGCGATCGCCGTGGCGGCACAAAGCTATCTGCTGGACCAATTGGCCGGACTACCTGGGCAACCGGTCATCTCCATCGACCCACCACGCGCAGAGCGCCTGGCCCCGTGCGACGCCATGTCCCCATTTATGCCGTCGGGCATGAAGCTGCGGTCGCGCATGACCGTCGGCGTGCGCTGCAATGCGCCCAAGCCGTGGACGACCTACGTGCAGGCGACCGTCAGCGTCCCCGGCTACTATTACGTCGCGTCGCGGATGATCGCGGCCGGCCAGGCACTGACGCCGGACGACCTAGCCCCCCGGGACGGCGATCTGGTGTCGCTCCCGCCCGGCGCCATCACAGATCCCCAGACCGTCGTCGGCATGACGGCCGCCTATCGCATCAATGCCGGACAACCGGTCCGCGGATCGTCGCTGCGCAACGCCCAATCCGTCGTCCGCGGTTCAAACGTCCGGATCAACGCGCGCGGCAACGGTTTCGTGGTCAGCAGCGAAGGCCAGGCGCTGGACAACGCCGCGCCCGGCGCGATGGTCCAGGTACGCACGGCCAGCGGCCAGGTGGTCAGCGGCGTGGTCAGGAATGCGGGGCTGGTTGAAATACAACTGTAGGTAATGTTACAAATCGCGCTGCACCAGCCGACGGCCTGCCCTAAAGTTCGTTCCAGCCCTGCCGTTACAGAGACATAAGTAGGCGGATCCGTCGCAAACCGACCCAGGACGCCCTGCGGAGAAAACCTTGAAAATCAATTCGACCACCAACCGGCCCATTTCTGCCGATGCCGTTGCCCAACGCCCGGATTCCGCGGTTGCGCAGGCGTACGGCGCCAGCAATGGCGGCGGCTCCAGCAGCTCGCAAGTGGCGCTGAGTTCGGCGTCGCGCAAGATGCTGGCCCTGCAAGACGGCTCGAACGACATCAACGTCGAGCGCGTGGCCGCCATTCGCGCCGCCATAGCTTCGGGCCAGTTGAAGATCGATACCGGCAAGATTGCCGACAGCCTGATCGCCAGTGCGCGCGATCTGCTGAAGTAATTCTCCGTTCACCGTCCTACCGACTTCGAAGCACGATCATGAACCCCGTCGACTCCCTCCAGTCCTGCATGCGGCAGGAAGATGCCCTGATCTCCGAGTTCTCGACCATTCTGGAAGAAGAGACCGAAGTGCTCGTGGGTCCGGGGAACGTCGGCGCACTGCAAGCCATCACCGAACGCAAGGGGCGCATTGCCCAACAACTGGTCGACCTGAGCGAAACCCGGGACGGCCTGCTGTCGGAGATCGGCCTGCCCGTTGGCCACGCCGGCACGGAACAAGCTGCCGTGCAGCACCCGCAATTGTCCGAGATCTGGCAAGCGCTGCTGACAAAGTCGGCCTCTGCCAACGAAATCAACATGCGCAACGGTGCGCTGATCGACGTGCACCTGCGCTATACCCAGCAGTCGCTGGACGCGTTGCGCAACATCAACGGCGTGGGCGTCACTGCCACGTACGACGCGCAAGGCCGAGGGGCGCGCAGCGCCCCGGGTCGCAAGCCGATTGTGGCGGGCTGACCGCCCTTTTTCGTTTTCTTCGCTTCGGCGATAAAAAAAGGCGGCGCATTGCGCCGCCTTTCTATTGGTGCGGACTCGCCTTGGGATTACGCCCCGCCGGTCATTTCCAGCATCGCGAACATCTTGAGGATTGCCACGGGCAACATGCGGCCCGACAGTTTGCGCTCCGAACCCACGATGCCCGACAACGGCCCGCGGACCACATCCGCGGACGGAGAGTGCGCCATCTGCCAGCAGGCGGCGCCCAACTGGCCCGCCATCAAGGACTGCCGCGCCAAGGTATGCGCGCCATCCACCGCCGGCAACGCCTGCCAGGCATTGGCCATATAGCGGAACCCGGCGCGCGCCTCATCCTGCAGCACCAGCCAGCGTGCCACGGTGGCGGCATCGGCCTGGGACGCCGGCAAGTTCGTCACGCCGAACAGTTGCGCGGCGATCTCGCCGCTTTCGGTATCGATCAGCCGCGCGCACACCAGGCGCATCGCTGCCCCGTCGCTGTTCTTGCCCGGCAAGGCGACTTCCGTGCCCGACGCCCACAGTGCGAGCGGCACCCGTTTGCCGGCTTTTTCGGTCAGCAGACCGGGCATGTCGCCCGGCTGGCCCACCGGCAGATAACCCACGCTCTTGCCGACCGCATTCAGATTGGTGGGGCATTCGTCCTGGATCACCCGCATGCCGCCGGGGCAGCGCGCCACCCACGATGCGCCCTGCCCGGTCAAGGACTGCCACAGGCCGGACGTGCCCGCCTCCAGCAAGTGCACCAGCGGCAGGCGCGGCAATTGTTCGCCCAGCCAGCGCACGCGGGCCTCCAGCGCCAGGGCCGCATCCGGCTGCCCGGGCGCGGCCGGCGCAAACGACGTCAACATGCCATGCGCCAGCGCCAGCTGCTGCGCCGGCGCGGCCAGGGCGGCGCCGCGGTCGCTCATCAGCAACGCGCCCAACAGCGTTCCCCCAGGCAAGCCTTCGCCCTTCATGGTGGTCTTGCCGTGCACGGCCAGCAAGTGGCGGTGGCAGGTGGCCGAGAATTCGCGCCGCACCATCGCCAGCGGCTCGTCGCCCAGCGCGGCCAGGCTTGCGCCCGCCCCATCGCCGACGTACTCGCGCCACGACGCGCGCGCCTGAGCGCACGCCGGATCGCTGTCCAGCATGGCGATCGTATCGTCAAGATTCTGCGCGGCCGCGATAGACGCCGACCCGCCTTGCGGACGCAGGATCGCGGACGCTAGCAACTGGCGGCGGCGCGCGGGATCCACGGCATCGGCTTCGCGGGCGGCCGGCGCCAACGACGCCAGGTCCGCTTCACTGGGCGTGTAGAGCGCGCGGGCGCGCTCGACCATCGCGAAGGCGCGGTCGATGAGCGTGTCGGCGCGCGCAAGCTCCATGTGCTCGGGCACTTTCTGGCCGACCGACATATAGTGGATCGGCAGCCGGTGGCGGATCGCCGTATCTAGCGCGGCGCCCAATCGCGTGGCCTCATCCAGTTTGGTAATGATGCAGCCGGCCACGTCCTCGCCCACGCCGTTGCGGTAGGCATGCGCCACTTCGTCCAGGGTGTCGCCCTGGCTGGCGGCGTTCAGCACCAGCAGGCGGCGCACCGGCTTGCCGGCGTTGCACAGCATGGCGGCCTGCTCGGCCACCAGGCGGTCACGCTGGCTGATGCCGGTGGTATCGATCAGCACGATCTTGCGGTTGCCCAGTTCGGCCAGGATGCGGCGCAACTCGGCGGCATCGCGCACCGAGTGCGCCGGCACGCCCATCAGGCGGCCATAAATCTGCAATTGTTCCAGCGCGCCGATCCGGAACAAGTCCGTGGTCAGCATCGCGACCTGGTCTCGCCCTTCGCGGGCCACGCAGCGGGCAGCCAGTTTGGCCAGCGTCGTGGTCTTGCCGACGCCGGTCGGCCCCACCAGCGCGTAGACTCCGCCGGCCAGGAATTCGTCTTCGGATGCGACAACCGGGAGGTGCGTCACCAGTTCATTGCGCGCCCAGGACTGGGCGGCGTCGGCCGTCATGCCTTGCGGCAGCCGGTCCACGAGCGCACGCACCAGCTTCGTGCTGAACCCCGCGTCCAAGAGGCTGCGGAACAGCGCGGCGGCGGCGGGTTCGCGGCCCGAACCCGGTCGGCCGCCCCACAGCAAGCCATCCATGCGGGTTTCCAGCGCACCTCGCAACGCGCTAATGGCATCTTGCAAACCCGCGGCGGTGTCTGTCGGCAGCGCGGCGGCAGGCATGGCCGGCGGCTGGCGCAACGGCGCATCCGGCGTCCGGGCCATGGAAGGCGCGGCGGCCACAGGCGGAGGCATGGGCGCGGCAGCGGCAGGGGCAGCCATAGGCACAACGGCAGGCGCAGACATGGACATGGCGGCAGGCGCCGGCATGGCGGCAGGCGCCGGCATGGCGGGCATTGCCGGGCGGGTCGGCGGCAATGCGGGCAACTCTACCCGCGTCGCAACCGCTGCCGGTTGTGCGGGCGCAGGTTGCAGCGGCGTGGGATACGGCACGGCCGGGGCGGAGGTAGCGCCGCCGACGTCTTCAGGCCCCGTGTCCTCTTCCGGCAATGCCGACGACGCAAACGCAGACTGGTAGGCCGCGATCGAACGGGACGGCGCGGCATAGCCTGTCTGCGGCATGGCGGCAGGCGCGACGGGAGCAGCAGGAGCCGCATATGACCGCTCGGCGGGCGCCGGGGAATACGGGGCGGCCTCCCGTTGCGGCGTCTCGGAGGCCGCATCGTCAAACGCGCCCTCGACGGTAGCCAGCACTTCCACACCGCCATCCACGCTGCGGTTCGACACAATCAGCGCATCCGGCCCCAGCACCTGGCGCACCTGGCGCATTACTTCACGGCTGTTGACGCCAAAAAAGCGGCTTATCTTCATGGCCCATTGCTCCCGCCGATCAGCGCGGTCACGCGGACCATGCGCTCATCGGGAATTTCAGTATTCGACAACACGCCCAGCTGCGGCAGGTGGTGGCGCAAGAAGCGCGACAGCGGCGCGCGCAGCACCGGCGACACCAGCAGCACCGGCGCATTGCCCTGCGATTCCTGGCGCTCGACCGCCGCCTGCGTTTCGCGCAGCAAGGTATCGGCCAGGCCGGGCTCCAGCCCGCCGGTACTGGTCATGGCCTGCGACAGCACGCGTTCCAGCTTTACATCCAGGCCGATGACCCGCAGCTCGCCCTCGCCGGGGAACCATTGCTGCGTGATCGCGCGACCCAGCGAACGGCGGGTCAGCATGATCAATTCGTTGATGTCGGGCTGGCCGCCCGAGCCAGCCGCCTGCGCCGCCAGGCGCGGACCGTGTTCGGACAGCGTATCGATGATGGTCCGCATATCGCGGATCGGCACTTCTTCGGACAGCAGGCCCTGCAGCACCTTCTGCAGCGCGGTCAGCGACAGCGTCTTTGGCACCAGGTCCTCGACCAGCTTGGGCGCATCGCGGCCGATACGGTCCAGCAGTTGCTGCACTTCCTGGCGGCCCAGCAGATTCGAACCGTGGCGGTGCATCAAGTGGTTCAAGTGCGTCGCCACCACCGTGCCGGCATCCACCACGGTGTAGCCCGCCACCTGGGCCTGGTCGCGCAGGCCGCCGTCGATCCACAGCGCCGGCAGGCCGAACGCGGGGTCGGTCGTGGGCGTGCCCTTGATCTGGACGGTGACACCACCCGGGTCGATAGCCAGCCACTGGCCCGGCATCGCCACGCCATGCCCCACTTCCACGCCCGACAGCAGGATGCGGTAGTCGTTGGGCTTGAGTTCCAGGTTGTCGCGGATATGCACGACCGGCGGTAGGAAGCCGACGTCCTGCGCGAACTTCTTGCGCAGGCTGCGGATCCGGTGCAGCAATTCGCCATTCTGGGCGTGGTCCACCAGCGGAATCAGCCGATAGCCCACTTCCAGGCCCAGCTGGTCGACCATGGACACGTCATCCCAACTCGCCTCCGCAGCCGCGGCCTGGGCCTGCGTGACCGCTTGCGGCGGAATCTGCTCGGCGGCCTGCGCCGCCTTCTGCCGGCGCTTGTGCAGCATCCAGCCGCCCCAGCCCAGCGCGCCGGCCAACGACAGGAAGGCGATGTGCGGCATGTTGGGGATCAGGCCCATGATGCCGATGATGCCGGCCGTCAGGAACAGCACGGCGGGGTTCGAGAACAGCTGGCTGATGATCTGCTGGCCGATGTCCTGGTCGGTCGACACGCGGGACACGACCACACCAGCAGCGGTCGAGATCACCAGCGCCGGGATCTGCGCGACCAAGCCGTCACCGATGGTCAGCAGCGTGTAGACGCGGGCCGAATCGCTCATCGACATGTCGTGCTGCGCCACGCCCACGATCAGGCCGCCGATGATGTTGATCGCCATGATCAGCAGGCCGGCGATGGCGTCGCCGCGCACGAACTTGCTGGCGCCGTCCATCGAGCCGAAGAAGTCCGATTCCTGCGAGACCTCGGCGCGACGGCGACGCGCCTCGTCTTCGCCGATCAGGCCCGCATTCAGGTCGGCGTCGATCGCCATCTGCTTGCCGGGCATGGCGTCCAGGGTGAAGCGCGCGCCCACCTCGGCGATACGGCCGGCACCCTTGGTGATGACGATGAAGTTGATGATGGTCAGGATCACGAACACGATGATCCCGACGGCGAAGTTGCCACCCACCAGGAAGTGGCCGAACGCCTCGATCACCTTGCCCGCCGCATCCGGCCCGGTATGGCCGTTGAGCAGCACGACGCGCGTCGACGCCACGTTCAGCGACAGGCGAAGCAGGGTCGCAAACAGCAGAACGGCCGGGAACGCGGCAAAATCCAGCGGCTTGCGCGTGAACATCGCCACCAGCAGGATCATCACGGACAACGCGATGTTGAAGGTGAACAGCAAGTCCAGCAGGAACGTGGGCAAGGGCAGCACCATCATGCCCAGCACCATCACGATCAGGACCGGACCCGCCAGAAGCCGCGCGTGGCCGGCCCCGCTACTCTTCAACATGGTGAGCAAAGCGCTCATTCCTTAAACTCCTTGTGCTGCGGTGTTTGCCTGCGGGTCCAGTGCGGCGGGCACGGCCAGTCGGGTCGGAGCGGTCGGTTCGACCCCCCATCCCGAGCGCCACGAACGCAGCTGGAAGACCCACGCCAGCACTTCCGCCACCGCGGTATATAGCTCGCCCGGGATTTCTTGCCCCAGTTCGACGTGTTGATGCAATGCGCGCGCCAGCGGCGGCGCCTCCAATGTGGGAACGCGGTGCTCGGCGGCCAGTTCGCGGATCTTGGCCGCGATCAGCCCCGTGCCCTTGGCGATCACGCGCGGCGCGCCGCTCTTTTCCTCGTCGTACTTCAGCGCCACGGCGTAATGCGTCGGGTTGGTCACCACGACGTCCGCCTTCGGCACCTCCGACATCATCCGGCGCCGCGCCGCCTGGCGCTGCTGCTGGCGGATGCGCGCCTTCACGTGCGGGTCGCCTTCGCTTTCCTTGTGTTCCTGGCGCACGTCTTCCTTGGACATGCGCAGCTTTTTCAAGTGGCTCCAGATCTGCCACGGCACGTCCAGCATCACGATGATCAGCAGGGACGCCACGATGAAGGTGACGCACAGCGCCACCAGCGACAGCGCCTTGGTCAGGGCGGCCGACGGCGCCACGTGCATCAGGCTCAGCATGTCGTCGTGGTAGCGCCAGATGACCCAGACGGCCACGCCGCCCACCAGCATGGCCTTGGCCAAGGCCTTGATCAATTCCACCACGGTCTGCGACGAGAACATCCGCTTCAGGCCGGCAAAAAGGCTGAGCTTCGAGAAATTCGCCTGCAGCGGCTTGCCCGAAATGACGATGCCCCCCAGCAGGACGCTGGACAGGACCGCCACCACCACCAGCACGCCGAACACCGGCAGGGTCGCCAGCAACGCGTGGCCGAAACCGCTGACGGCCTGTTCCACCATCACGCCGGGGTCGGCCACGATGCGCTGATCGAACGCCAGGCCGTTGCGCAATACGCCGCTCAGGCCCTGGTAGAGGGCGCCGCCGCTCATCCAGATCACCGCGACACCGGCGGCCAGCATCATGAACGTGCCCAATTCCCGGGAACGCGCAATCTGCCCCTCCTCGCGCGCCTTTTCCAGGCGCCTGGGAGAGGCGGCTTCGGATTTTTCGAGGTCGCTTTCTTCGGCCATGCTCTGCGGTGTCGTTGCGGCTCGCGGATTTTCGGATTACGAGCTGCCCGCCGAGATTCTAGGAGGCCCCGGGGTTTGGCGATCACCCAAGAAACGGGGGGAAAGCGGCGCTATTCCCGGATGCGCAACGGGCCTGGCGCTCCGCCCCTGACCGGCTGCCCGGCGGCGGCCGGCCCCGCGCCCGGTCAGCGCCCCGCCGAAACTGCCTCTTGGAGTGGCGCCGCGCCTTCCAGCGCGGCCTGGAAGCGCACGTAGTCCAGGCCGATGCGCACGGCGCCCCAGTGTTCCGGCCCCAAATAAATGGGAATTGAAATGTCATTCACGATTTCACCGGTGTCCCGCGAATAGGTCTGAAACAGCATCGACCCCGTATTGGCGGCCAACCGGGCGCCGACGGGGTCGTCGAAAATCCGCTTGTTGCGCACCCGGGCGATATCGATCGCGGCATCGCCCGTGGGCGCGTGCGAAAACCGGCTGTTGTGCGCCGGTGCGTAACCCCGGCTATCCACCAGGATCGTGTAGATGCCGCCGGGCACCGCTTCCAGCACGCTGTCCAGCAATCGGGTCAGGGGCCCGTCGATCGCCCGGTCGTACAGGGTGTGGTAGCGCGCCGGCTCACTGCCGGGGATGCGCTGGTAATGCCGGTCGAACACGTCCACCCCTTGACGGCGCGCGTCTTCCAGCAGGCGGACGGCCGCAGCCCGGAAGTCGTCCACGGCGTCGGACAGGTGGTCGAACGCGGTATTGCCGGTGCGCATGTCAGCCAGCACTTCCTGCACGCTTTCGGTCTGGCGGCGGATGCGGTCGATCTCGCCCGACATGTGGCCCACACGTTCCAGCACGTCGGCGCTCAGCGCCGCGATGCGTCCGACTTCCTGGCTCATGCCGTGGTTGGTGGCGTCGACGTCGCCGATCGCCTGCACCACCTCACCCACCTGGCGGTTCATGCTGTCGAAGTCCCGCACGAAACGTTGGAAGTCGGCGCACGTGCGGTCCAGCACCACGCCGGAGGCGTCCACGTCGTCGCGCAACGTGCCCGTCTGCCGCTGGGTGGTATCCACCAGGTCCAGCATCTCTGCCGTGTGCCGGCCGATATCGCTGGTAGCGGCGTTCACGCGTTCGGCCAGCCGACCGACCTCGCTGGCGACCACCGCGAAACCGCGCCCGGCGTCCCCTGCCCTGGCAGCCTCCACCCCCGCGTTCAACGCCAGCAACTGTGTCTGCAAGGCAATGTCCTTGATCAGCTTGCTGATGTCGCCCACCGAACGCGCGCGCCCGGTCAACTGCCCCACGACCTCGGTGAATGCGGCCATCTCGCGCGTCATGCGGTCCACGCGGGCCTTCACCTCAGACAGCTCCGCCAGGGCCAGCTCGGCCGCGTGCAGGTTCCGGCTCGAAACCTGGGCGATTTCACGGGCATGGTCGGAAGTGGACGTAGACAAGGCGGCGATCTGCGCGCCGCTGTCGGCCAGTGCGCCCGCCGCCCGCGCCTGCTCCTGCGCAAGGAGCGAACAACGTCCCGCCTGGAACTGCGTGCGGGCCGCGTTCAGTGCGATTTCAATGCTGGATTGCCGCACGGTCATGATCCGCCGGCGGATCTGCCCCAGAAAGCGATGCAGTGGAAAAACGGCGGGACTGATCGGCAGCGTGCGATCCGACAGCATGGCGTCGCCGCGGTTAAGCCGGCGCAACAACCCCCACATGCCGCCCAAGCGGAATACGGATCTGGCCAAGATGGACCTCCTTGTGCTGGCCCGGATCGCCTTCTATGGGCATCCGTTGCCTGGCGCGCTTTGCGCGCGCCGTGTCTCTTGCTGCAAGGCCCCGTTTTTTCTTATGGCGGGAAGTCTATCGATCAGGCGCTGATTGCGCCCTTAGGGAATACGTTCATGCGCGCGGACTGCCCGCGCCCCGCACCGCCGGCGCCAAGGCCAAGCGGTGCGGCGCGAAGGATCAGAAGCCCAGGCTGGCCAGCAGGTCGTCGACCTGGTCCTGGCTGGTGACGACGTCCGTCTTGCCCTGCGGGCTGATCTGCGGCCCGTTGAGCAGGCTGTTGGCTTCGTCGCGGCGCTCTTGCGGCACGTTGTCCAGCAGCACTTGCAACAGTTCGCGTTCAATCGCGCCCACCACGTCCATCATGCGCATGATGACCTGGCCCGTCAGATCCTGGAAATCCTGCGCCATGATGATTTCCATCAACTTGGACTGGGTCTGCTGCGTCTGCTTGGGCACATCCGCGAGGAACGAGCGCGTGTCCTTCACCAGCTCGCGCGCTTCCGGCAATTCCAGCGGCTGGTCATACCATTGCTGCCAGCGGGAATCCAGCGCCTGCGCCGAACGCGACATATTGTCCT
Source organism: Achromobacter sp. 18P8.1.1 (assembly GCF_057799415.1). Taxonomy (NCBI): domain Bacteria; kingdom Pseudomonadati; phylum Pseudomonadota; class Betaproteobacteria; order Burkholderiales; family Alcaligenaceae; genus Achromobacter; species Achromobacter sp. 18P8.1.1. The sequence goes on from NZ_JBYOKH010000071.1 coordinate 24,784, forward strand.
GGATGGGGCCCGCCTGCTCGGTTGCGTTCAAGACGCGATTGGCCGCCTGCTCGGTCATCTGCGCCACATAGCGCAGGCGATCGCGGGCGTCCGGAATCGCATTGGCCGCGTCCTTGATCGCCTGATCCAGGCCCAGTTCGCGCATGCTGTCGCGCAACATGCGGGTCAGCGAGGCAATGCGGTGGATCAGGTCAGGATTCTCCGCTGTGGGTTCAACGTTTTGCGTTGTGCTCATTGCACACCTCAGCCGGCAATTTTCTCGAAGATCTTGGTGAGCTTTTCTTCCAGCGTTGCCGCCGTGAAAGGCTTAACCACGTACCCGTTGGCGCCGGCCTGAGCCGCCGCCACGATGTTTTCCTTCTTGGCTTCGGCCGTCACCATCAGCACCGGCAATGAGGCCAGCGAGGCGTCGGCACGGATCTGCTTGAGCATTTCCAGGCCGTCCAGGTTGGGCATATTCCAGTCCGACACGACGAACTGGAAGCCGCCGTTACGCAGCTTTTCCAACCCGATCGCACCGTCCTCGGCCTCGTCCACGTTCTCGAAACCCAGCTCTTTGAGCAGGTTGCGGATGATTCGCCGCATTGTGGGGAAGTCATCCACCACCAGAATCTTCAGGCCCTTGTCTACCATCTTTCACTCCAGAAAAATTTGCTTGAGACCGATCGTGGATTCAGCCGCGTCAAACGCGGTGTCCACGGTCGCCCAGGCGAGTCAGAATGCGTTCGCTAATTGCCGACAGCGCTACCACTTCATCCGCGGCGCCAATGGCGATGGCCTCCCGGGGCATGCCGAACACCACGCAGCTGGCTTCATCTTGCGCGATCGTATGCGCGCCCGCGCGGTGCATGGCCAGCATGCCGGCAGCGCCGTCCTTGCCCATACCGGTCAAGATGACACCGATGGCGTTCTTGCCGGCGGCTATGGCGGCGGAATTGAACAACACGTCCACGGACGGACGGTGGCGGTTGACCGGTTCGCTGGCTTCCAGCTCGATCACATAGTTGGCGCCGCTGCGGCCCAGGCGCATATGCGTGTCGCCGCCCGGCGCCAGGTAGACGTGGCCGGGCAACACCCGGTCGCCGTGAACCGCCTCGCGCACCGTCACGGCGCACAGCGCGTCCAGGCGCTGCGCGAACGATCGCGTGAAGCCGGCGGGCATGTGCTGCGTGATCAGAATGGCGGGGCTGTCCGGAGGCAGGGGTTGCAGGACTTCACGGATGGCTTCGGTGCCGCCCGTGGAGGCGCCTACGATCACCAGCTTTTCCGAGCTTGCCAGCGGCCGGCGCAGCATCGGCGCGGGCGCGGCTTGCGGCGCATGCGGCGTGGGCGCGCGAAGCTTGGCCCGCGAGGCCGCGCGGATCTTATCCGCGATGATTTCGGTGTATTCCAGCAAACCGTCGCGGATGCCCAGCTTGGGTTTGGTCACGAAGTCGATGGCGCCCAGTTCCAGCGCGCGCAGCGTGATTTCCCCACCGCGCTCCGTCAGCGACGACACCATCACGACCGGCATCGGCCGCAGGCGCATCAGCTTTTCCAGGAAATCCAGCCCATCCATGCGCGGCATTTCGACGTCCAGCGTCAGCACGTCGGGGTTATGGCGCTTGATCAGCTCGCGCGCCACCAGCGGATCCGGCGCGGTCGCAACCACTTCCATATCCGGCTGGCTGTTGATGATCTCCGTCATCAACCCGCGCACCAGCGCGGAGTCGTCCACACACAAAACGCTTATTTTTTTCATTGTTTGCTGCCTTGGCCCGATCAGGCCTTACTCGCACATTCGTAGACCGTCTGCCCGCGCAGACGAAAATCCCGGCTGATGTAGGTGAAGTTCTCGGAGTGCCCGGCAAACAGCAGGCCACCCGGCTTGAGCAGCGGCACGAAACGCTCCAGTATCTTCGCCTGCGTCGGCTTGTCGAAATAGATCATGACATTGCGACAGAAGATCACATCGAACTTTTCGTTGATCGCCCAGGAAGGCGCCAGCAAGTTCAGCGTTTCGTAACGCACCATGTCGGCGATCTCGGGACGCACCCGGACCTGGCCTGCGTTGGCGCCACGGCCCTTGAGGAAGAACCGCCGCAACCGCTCTTCTTCCATCTTCGCCACCCGTTCGGCCGGGTACACCGCCGCCCGCGCCCGGTTCAACACATTCGTGTCGATGTCGGTGGCAAGCACCGTACACGCGCTGGCTCGCGGCCCCATCGCCTCGACCAGCGTCATGGCGATGGAATATGGCTCTTCGCCCGTGGAGGCGGCGCAGCACCACACCGACACCGGGCCGCCGCGCTTCTGCGCAAAATCGGCCAGGATGGGAAAGTGGTGCGACTCGCGGAAGAACGCCGTCAGATTGGTCGTGAGCGCATTGACGAAGTCTTCCCACTCGGCCGCGTCGGGCTCGTTTTCCAGCTGGTCCAGATAACTGCCGAAATCCTGCCGGCCCAGGGCGCGCAAGCGCCGCGCCAGCCGGCTGTAGACCATTTCTCGCTTGTGCGCGCCCAGCGAAATGCCGGCGCGCGCATGAATCATCTTGCGCACGCGGGAAAAGTCCGCGTCGCGGAAATCGAATTGGCGGTCCACCGGGATGGACGGCGCCGAAGTTGCTGCGGTTGCCACTACGCTCCTCAGTGCCCGAGCGCAAACGCGTCGGGCGCTTGCAAGCGAGAGTCGTCATCGGACGAACGCGCCGAAGACAGGCGATGCGCCGGCACTTCGATGACTTCGCCTGCGTTGATCTTGAATACCGCAACCGCTTCCGCCAGCCGTTGGGCTTGTTCCTGCAGCGAACCTGCGGCAGCGGCCGCTTCTTCCACCAAGGCCGCGTTCTGCTGCGTCACCTCGTCCATCTGCGACACGGCGCGGTTGACCTGGTCGATACCGCTGGATTGTTCCTCGGACGCCGCCGAGATCTCGCCCATGATGTCCGTCACGCGCTTGACGGAGGCCACGATCTCCTGCATCGTCGCGCCCGCGCGTTCCACCTGCTGCGAACCCGCACCCACCTTCGTGACCGAGTCTTCGATCAGGCCCTTGATTTCCTTGGCCGCTTGCGCGCTGCGCTGTGCCAGCGAGCGCACTTCACCCGCCACCACCGCAAAGCCCTTGCCCTGCTCGCCCGCGCGCGCCGCTTCCACTGCGGCGTTCAAGGCCAGGATGTTGGTCTGGAACGCGATGCCGTCGATGACGGACACGATTTCCGAAATCTTGCGCGAACTGGCCGAAATGCCGTGCATGGTGTTCACCACTTCCGACACCGCGGCACCGCCGCGCTCGGCCACGTCCGAGGCGCTTGCCGCCAGCTGGTTCGCCTGGCGCGCATTGTCGGCGTTCTGCTTCACGGTGGAGGCCAGTTGTTCCATCGAGGCCGCGGTTTCCTCAAGGGACGCCGCCTGCTGCTCGGTGCGGCTGGACAGGTCGGTATTGCCGGCCGCGATTTCATGCGAGCCCACATTGATCTCGTCCACGCCACGGCGCACCGTCGACACCGTGCGCGTCAGGCTTTCCTGCATGCGCTTGAGTGCAGCGAACAGTTGGCCGATTTCGTTGGTGTTGCGCACGTCCACGCGGGCGGTCAAGTCGCCGCCTGCGATGCGGTCGAAATGATGGCCGGCTTCCTTCAGCGGCTGCAGCACGCGGCGGCGCAGGAACACATAGGTCGCAAACACCAGCAGCGCGGCGATGACGCCGCCCGCACCGACGGCGATCAGCACGAATTGATAGCGCACCTGCGCCACTTCATGCGCGTCCAGCATCTTGCTGGCACGCCAGAAATCGAACCCCTCGACCGCACGGGCGAAGCGCCCTTCCAGCGCGTCCTGCACCGTCTGCACCTGCTTCTGGTAGGCCGGCATGTCGGCCTTTTCCAGGGCGGCGACCAGCGGCGTCAGGCCTTGCTGCACCAGCGCGCCATACGAGGCCTCGATTTCCTTGAGCGAGTCGGCAGCCTCGGCAGGCTGCGGCAGCGTCTTGTAATACTCGAATTCCGCCTGGCCCTTGTTCATGGCCGCTTTGGCGCGCTCCAGCAGGCCGGTGGCCTCCGAAGACAGGCCTTGCGTCAGCAAGGTGGCCTGGCCGACGCTGCTGACGATATCCGCATAGTTGGCGGTCGCCGCACGGGCGAGACCATTCATCGAGTCCTTGTAGCTGTACACCACGCGGCCTACCGCGTCGTCCAGTTCCTGCGATTGCTTGATTTCGGCCAGGGTCCCATTGCTGATGCGCAGGGACAGCACGCCGAGTGCCGCCCCGATCACCAACATGAATGAGAAAAACGCCAGCACCCACAAAAGGCTGCTGCGTATCGTCATGTTCGCGAAAAACTTGCGCATCACAAGAACCATCCCTTGACTGCAATCGTTAAAGGAAAGCGCCACATCGGATTCAATATGGCGCCTCTACCCCGCATTCCGGCCGGATTCCGATCAGGAAGCGGCCTTCTCCACCAGCGCCATTTCATCGCTGGTCATCATCTTTTCGATATCCACCAGGATCAGCATGCGCTCATCCACCGTACCCAGACCGGTCAGGTATTCGGTGGACAGCGTGGCGCCGAACTCGGGCGCCGGACGGATCTGGCCGGCGTTGAGCATCAGCACGTCGGACACGCCGTCGACCACGATGCCGACCACGCGACGGTCCAGATTCAGGATGATCACAACGGTCTGCTCGTTGTATTCGACCCGGCTCAGGTTGAACTTGATGCGCAGGTCGACGATCGGGACGATGATGCCACGCAGGTTCGTCACGCCCTTGATGAACGAGGGAACGTTGGCGATGCGGGTCACCGTGTCGGCGTCGTAGCCGCGGATTTCCTGCACTTTCAGGATGTCGATGCCGTACTCTTCATCGCCCAGCGTGAAGACCAGGAATTCGCTGCCGACATCTTCGTTGCGCGCGGATTGCGCTTGCGGTTTGGCTGCCATGATTTTTTAGTGCTCCATCAATTCAGAATGGCTTCGGGCTGCGACCAACGTTCACGGTTGGCGCGCGCAAGCGCAAATACGTCGACAATCAGCGCCACGCTGCCATCGCCCAGGATGGTGGCGGCGGAGATGCCGGGGACCTTGCGGTAATTCGACTCAAGGTTCTTGACCACGACCTGGTGCTGTCCGATCAGGTGATCGACCAGCAGCGCGAAACGGCGATCTTCGGCCTGCATGATGACGGCGATGGCCTGCGTGGGATCGGTCTGGGCGTCGTTGACGGAGAACACGCGGTGCATCTCGACCAGCGGCAGGTATTCGCCGCGGACATGCATCACGCGTTCGTTGCCGGCCACCGAATAGATCTGGTCGTTGGTCGGTTGCAGCGATTCCGTCACGTGGTTCAGCGGCAGGATGAAGGTTTCTTCGCCCACGCGCACCGACATGCCGTCCAGGATGGCCAGCGTCAGCGGCAGCACGATTCGCGTCGTCGTGCCGTTGCCCGGCTCGCAAGACAGCTGCACGTGGCCGCCCATGTCCTGGATGTTCCGGCGCACGACGTCCATGCCGACGCCGCGGCCGGAGATGTCCGTGACCTTTTCGGCCGTCGAGAAACCCGGCGCGAAGATCAGTTGCCAGATTTCGTCGTCCGGCGAATTCTCGTTGACTGCCAAGCCTTGGGCCATGGCCTTCTTCAGGATCTTCTCCCGATTCAGGCCGCCGCCGTCGTCGCTGACTTCGATGACGATGTTGCCGCCGTTATGCTGGGCGGACAACACCAGTTGGCCCACCGGATCCTTGCCGGCGGCGATACGCTTTTCGGGCGTCTCGATGCCGTGGTCCAGGCTGTTGCGCACCAAGTGCGTCAGCGGGTCAATGATGCGTTCGATCAGGCTCTTGTCCAGCTCGGTCGCGCGACCGTAGGTCTGCAGTTCAATCTGCTTGCCCATCTTGCTGGCGATGTCGCGCACCAGGCGCGGGAAGCGGCTGAACACGTAGTCCATCGGCATCATGCGGATCGACATCACCGCTTCCTGCAGGTCGCGGGCGTTGCGTTCCAGCTGCTCCATGCCGTTGAGCAGGCGATCGTGCAGGACCGGATCCAGCGTGGAGGCTGTCTGCGCCAGCATGGCTTGCGTAATGACCAGCTCGCCGACAAGGTTGATGACCTGGTCGACTTTTTCCACGCCCACGCGGATCGACGTGGATTCCTTGTCGGCATGCGCCGGGGCCGCCGGGCGCGTCGCGCGCGCCGCCGCCT
>NZ_JBYOKH010000072.1:0-30221 GCF_057799415.1 Achromobacter sp. 18P8.1.1
CCTGCTGCCGCCGGCCGATGCCGAGGTCGCGCAGGCCACCGCCATGGCCTGGTTCGGCGGCCAGTACGCCGCGCACTACCAGGGCACCGTGGTGGAAGACGTGTACACGCATTCCGGCGCCCTCAAGCCGCACCGGCCGCTGCATCGCGTGGACATGGACGACCCCGACCGGACGCGGTTGTATATCTCGTCGGCGACGGGCGCCGTGGTGCTGGATGCCACGTTCAACGAACGCGCCTGGAACTATGCGGGCGCGTGGATCCACTGGTTGTATCCGTTTCGCGGCAATGCGCTGGACCCCTGGTGGCACGACATCGTGGTGTGGCTGTCGGTGGCGGGCGTGCTGGTGGCGCTGACGGGCACCGTCGTGGGCATCCTGCGCTGGCGCTTTTCGCGGCCCTACGCCAGCGGCAGCCGCTCGCCCTACCGCGAAAGCATGATGCGCTGGCATCACATCAGCGGCTTGCTGTTCGCCCTCATTACCATCACCTGGATCTTCAGCGGGCTGATGTCGATGAATCCGTGGAAACTCTTCACCAGCACTGCGGCGCCGTTGGACCGCGCGGCCTACGCCGGCGCGGCGGCGGGCGCACCGCTTGCCTCGCCCCAGGCTCTGATCGCCGCCTTGCCCGCCGCGCCGCGCGAACTCAGCTGGACGCGCGCCGCCGGACAGGACGTGGTACTGGCGCGCGGCCCGGCGGGTGCGCCACAAGTGTTGTCGGCCACCCAGGCGACGCCCCATGTCTTCACCGAGGCGGACCTGCGCCAGGCGGCCGCGCAGTTGCTGCCGGGCGCCGCGCTGCGCGAGGTGCAGGTGTTGCGCACCTATGACCTCTATTACTACGCGCGCGACGAACACGCCATGCTGGGCCATATCGAAAAACCCCTGCCCGTCTGGCGCCTGGTCTACGACAACCCGCAAGCCACGTGGGTCTATCTGGATCCGCACACCGGCCTGATCCAGGGCCGCCAGGACCGCAGCAACCGCGCAAGCCGCTGGCTGTTCGCCTTTCTGCATAGCTGGGACTGGACGGGCCTGCTGTCGCGCCGCCCGCTGTGGGATGCACTGCTGATCTTCCTGAGCCTGGGCGGCGCCGCGTTGAGCCTCACGGGCGTCGTCATCGGCTGGCGCCGGCTGGGCAGGAAGCTGCGCGCCTGAAGGCGCGCGCCGGATGCACTATGCTCACCGTCTTGCAGACGAAACCCCGCACCAAGGAGCCCCCATGTCCGACGTAACCATCTATCACAACCCCAAGTGCGGCACGTCCCGCAATACGCTGGCCATGATCCGCAACGCGGGCATCGAGCCGCAGGTGGTGCTCTACCTGGAAACGCCGCCCTCGCGCGCCACGCTGAAGGCGCTGTTCAAGCAGGCGGGCATCAGCGTGCGCGACGCGCTGCGTGAAAAGGGCACGCCCTACCTGGAATTGGGCCTGGACGATACGTCTCTATCGGACGACGCGCTCCTCGACGCGATCGAGCAACACCCCATCCTGCTGAACCGCCCCTTCGTGGCCACGCCGCTGGGCGCCCGCCTGTGCCGCCCCAGCGAACTGGTGCTGGACATCCTGCCGGCGCCCCAGCAAGGCGCGTTCACGAAGGAAGACGGCGAACTCGTCATTAACGCCGACGGCAAACGCATCCAGAAGTAAAAGCGCGTACTCCGGCGCATTTTGTAAGCGGACTGACGGGAAACCTCTTTACCATCGCGGCTATTGATTATTACGCCGCGATGACGTGTCATGGATTTCCTGGAACCGCTGAACCAGTCCCTTTTTCTTCTGATCAACGCCGACCCGGCCACCCCGATCTGGCGGATCCATGCCGCCATGCTGGTGGCCAACCAGCTCATCCTGCTGGTCCCCGGAGCGCTGGCCGCGCTGTGGCTCTGGGGCGGCGAAGCGCAACGCAATCTGGCGCTGAAGGTGTTGGCGAGCATCGCTGTAGCGTTGTTCGCCAGCTACCTATGCGGCGCGCTGTGGCCGCATCCGCGCCCCTTCGCCATCGGCCTGGGGCAGGCTTTCTTCCCGCACAAGGCGACGTCGTCGTTCCCCAGCAATCACACCATCATCATCGCCACCTTCGCGTGCGCGCTGATCTTTGACCGGCGCTGGGCGGGATGGGGCTGGGCGACGCTGCTGGCCGCCGCCGTGGTTGGCACCTCGCGCGTCTACCTGGGCGTGCATTTCCCGCTGGATATCGCAGGCGGCCTGATTCTGGCGCCGCTTGCGGCCGGCGCGGCCGTCCCGGTATGGAACCGCGTCGGCGCGCCACTGACGCGTATCGTGCAGGGCATCTACCGCAAGCTGCTGGCCCTGCCGATCGCGCGGGGCTGGATCCGCGCGTAACGGCAGCGCTCAGTTAATCGCCACCTTCGCGTCCTTCACGAGCTTGGCGTAGTTCTCGGTGTCGGCGCCAATGCGGGCCCGCATCTGCTCCGGCGTATCGCCGATGGGCACGGCGCCGATCTCGGCCATACGGCGCGAGAAATCCGGCGACTGGATGATGGCCACCATCTCGGCGTTCAATTTCGTGACGATGTCTTTGGGCACGGCGGCCGGCGCCAGCACGCCAAACCAGGTCCCCATGTTGAACGGCTTCAACCCCGCCTCTTCCATCGTGGGCACGTCGGGCAACGCCGCCGACCGCTGATTCGTCGTCACGGCCAGCGCTCGCAGTTTGCCGCTCTGGATATGCGCCAGCACCGGCGTGATGGTGTCGAACGACATATCGATCTGGCCGCCCAGCAGGTCGGTCGTCAACGGGCCGCTGCCCTTGTACGGCACATGCAGCAACTGCACCTGGCCGGCGTGCTCGAACTGCGCGCCGATCAGGTGCTGGCCGGTGCCCATGCCGTTGGACCCGTAGGTCAGCTTGCCCGGCGCGGCCCGCGCCAAGGTCAGCAGCCCCTGCACGTCCATGGCGTTCACCTTGGGATTGACCACCAGCACATTGGGCACCAGCGCCACCGTCGTGACCGGCGCGAAATCCTTCTGGAAGTCGTAATGCAGGCTCTTGTAGACGCTGGTGGCGATGGTGTGATGCACGGCGCCCATCAGCAGCGTGTAGCCGTCCGGCGCCGCCTTGGCCACATAGTCCGCACCCAGGGTCGACCCCGCGCCCGGCTTGTTTTCCACCACCACCGGCTGGCCCAGGCGCTTGGCCAGTTCCTGCCCCAATGCGCGCGCCAGCACGTCGGTCGTGCCGCCGGCCGGGAACGGCACAATCAGGTTCACCGGCCGCGCGGGATACGTCTGCGCCACCGCAACGCCACCCGCCAGGGGCAGGCTCAACAGGCACGCGAACGCCAGGGCGCGCGCGCGTAAGGCTTGCTTGGACATGCTTGTCTCCTTGGGATACGAATGGACTTCGCTTCTTTTTGTATTGCCGGAAACCGCCTCGGGTCTGTCGCCCAGGATCGGGTTTCCGGGTAGTGCGTGTGCCTACGCCGCCCGGGCCTGCCCGCCCGCGGCCAAGCGCGCGCATACCGCGGCCGTCACCTGCTCCGTCGTGGCCTGGCCGCCCAGGTCGCGCGTGTGCAAGGCCGGATTCGCCGTCACGCTTTCGATGGCCTGCATCAGCCGCGCGGCCGCTGCGTTTTCGCCCAGATGTTCCAGCAGCATCACCACCGACCAGAACGTGCCGACCGGATTCGCCAGGCCCTTGCCCATGATGTCGAAGGCCGAGCCGTGGATCGGTTCGAACATGGACGGATAGCGGCGTTCCGGATCGATATTGCCCGTGGGCGCGATGCCCAGGCTGCCGGCCAGCGCAGCCGCCAGGTCGCTCAGGATGTCGGCGTGCAGGTTGGTGGCCACGATGGTGTCCAGCGACGCCGGACGGTTGACCATGCGCGCGGTGGCGGCATCGACCAATTCCTTGTCCCACGTCACATCCGGGAACTCGCGGCTGACCTGCAGCGCGATCTCGTCCCACATCACCATGGCATGGCGTTGCGCGTTCGATTTGGTGACGACGGTCAACAGCTTGCGCGGGCGCGACTGCGCCAGCTTGAACGCAAAGCGCAGGATGCGTTCCACGCCCGCGCGCGTCATGATCGAGACGTCGGTGGCGGCTTCGATGGGGTGCCCCTGATGCACGCGGCCGCCCACGCCCGAATACTCGCCTTCCGAGTTCTCGCGCACGATCACCCAGTTCAGTTGTTCAGGCGTGCAGCGCTTGAGCGGCGCATCAATGCCGGGCAGGATGCGCGTGGGACGCACGTTGGCGTACTGGTCAAAGCCCTGGCAGATCTTCAGGCGCAGGCCCCACAGCGTGATGTGATCGGCGATGTCCGGGTCGCCGGCCGAACCGAACAGGATCGCGTCCTTGTCGCGCAGCGCATCCAGCCCATCGGCCGGCATCATCACCCCATGCTTGCGGTAGTAGTCGCCGCCCCAGTCGAAATCGTGGAATTCGAAACGCAGGCCGTCCTGTTCGGCCAGCGCTTGCAGGATGCGCTGGCCGGCGGGAATCACTTCCTTGCCGATGCCGTCCCCGGGAATGGTTGCGATGCGATAGGTCTTCATGGCCGACAGGCCTCCTTGCTGATAAGGGTCTGTCGGCACTTTACTGAGTGCCGGCGCCTCAGACGGCGCCGGAATTCACAACATCTTTAACCTGGAGTTGAAAGTGGCGCTCAGTGCGCGGCATGCCGGGCTTCGTGTTCCAGCAGCCAGCGCTTGCGGTGCAGCCCGCCGCCGTAGCCGGTCAACGACGCGTTGGCGCCGATCACCCGGTGGCAAGGGATCACGATGCCGACCGGATTGGCGCCGTTGGCCAGCCCGACCGCGCGCACGGCGGTGGGCCGTTCGATGCGCCCAGCCAGGCTGCCATAGCTGACGGTCTGCCCGCCCGCGATACCGCGCAGCGCCTGCCAGACCTGCCGCTGGAAGTCGGTGCCGCCCAGCGCCACGGGTAGATCGTTGATGGCGGCCACTTCGCCGTCGAAATACGCTTCCAGCGCGCGGCGCGGCACGGAGGGCTGGCCGGCGTCCCGCACCTGCACGGCGTCTTTGCCGTACTGGCGCCGCAGCAGCGTATGCATGCGGGATTCGTAGTCTTGCCAATCGACGGCGCGCAACTGCTGCTGGGCATCCGTCAGCACCAGCATCTGGCCCAGCGGGGTGGAAACGCGTTCCAAAGAGAATGTGTGGATCGGCATGGCCGGCTCCCGGTGAAGTCGCAACATGGCCAATATAGAACCGTGCAGGGCGTGCCGCTGGCGGTTTTCGGACACTAGTGTGATCGTCACAACCGTGTCCGAAAACCGCTAGATCCCGGCCCGGGCGCGGCAGTAGTATCGGTGCATGGACCTGAACCACGACGCCTGCTATAGCGCCATCCAAGTGCGCGATGCCCGTTACGACGGCCGCTTCTTCACGGCCGTCAAGACGACCGGCATCTATTGCCGCCCGGTGTGCCCGGCGCGTACGCCGCTGTCGAAGAACGTCAAGTTCTTCTCGACGGCTGCCGCCGCGCAAGAGGCCGGCTTTCACCCCTGCCTGCGCTGCCGGCCCGAGACGGCGCCGGAAATCGGCCCAGGACACGAATTGCCCGACAGCGTGGCGCGCGCCTTGCAACTGATTGAACTGGGCGCGCTGGACGACGACGGGGTGGATACGCTCGCCCAGCGTCTGGGCGTGGGGGAACGCCAATTGCGCCGCCAGTTCCGCCAGCATCTGGGCGCCTCGCCCGTGGCGGTAGCCCAGACGCGCCGCGTGCTGCTGGCCAAGCAACTCATCCACGAAACCCATCTGCCCATGGCGGAAATCGCCTTCGCCTCGGGCTTTGGCAGCATCCGCCGCTTCAACGAGATTTTTCTGGATCTGTTCGGGCGCGCCCCGGGCGAGCTGCGCCGCTCGGAAAAACCGGAGGTATCCGCCGGCCGGCACGGCGAGATCAAGCTGCTGCTGCGCTATCGCCCGCCCTACGATTGGGAGGCCATGCTGGCCTTCCTGCGGTTGCGCGCCATTCCCGGCATCGAACACGTGACAGAGGACACCTACGCGCGCACGGTCAGCCTGGACGGCCACCAGGGCACCCTCACCGTGCGCCCCGGCACCGGCAATGCGCTGCAGGTCACCGTGCGCTTTCCTCGCCTGCAGGCGCTGCCCGCGATCATTGCGCGGGTGCGGCGCGTGTTCGACCTGGCCAGCGACCCGGTAGCCATCGCCGCGCAATTCGCTGGCGACCCAGTCATGACCTCGCTGATCCAGGCCAGGCCCGGCCTGCGCGTGCCCGGCGCCTGGGATGGATTCGAATTGGCGATGCGCGCCGTCCTGGGGCAGCAGATCACCGTCGTCGCGGCCATCCGCCTGGCCGGCAAGCTGGTGGCGGCGCATGGCGCGCCCATGGCCGAACCCGAAGGCGCGCTGACCCATGTCTTTCCAGAGCCCGCGGTCATCGCCGCGGCCGATCTGGCCACGCTGGGCATGCCCCGAAGCCGCGCCGCCACGCTCTCCGCCGTGGGCGCCGCAGCGGTGGCGGACAAGCACCTGTTCGACGCCGGCAGCGGGCTGGAAGAAGCCGTTGCGCGCCTGCGCCAGATCAAAGGCGTGGGGGAATGGACGGCGCAGTACATTGCCCTGCGCCAGCTGCGTGAACCCGACGCCTTCCCGTCGGCGGACATCGGCCTGATCCGCGCGTTGGAAAAACTGGAATCGCGGGAAGTCACGCCCGCGCAGCTGTTGGCACGGTCCGAACAGTGGCGGCCGTGGCGTGCCTACGCGGCACAGCATTTGTGGACCGCGTAGGCGCTTGCGCGGGCCGCTGCTAGCGCTGGTGGCCCAACGAACGTTCGAAGAAGAACCGCAGCATCTCGGCCGTGGCATCCGGACCGGATTGGTCCGTATAGGATCCGCTTGCCGACCCGCCGGCCCAGGCATGACCGGCGCCATGGATCTCCCAGCGTTCGGCGCTGATGTCGCCCTTGGGGTTGCGGTACAGGTACCGGGTGCTGTGGCGTTTGCCGCCAGCCCCCGGCACGCGGCAGGTCTCCACCGGTGCGGCTGCCCCAGCGCTGGCCGCAGCCACCGCCTGGCCATTGCCCGGATGCACCGTTGCGTCGCGGTCCCCGTGAAAGACGATCGTGGGCACCCCGCTCGCGGCCTGCCCCGCCGTGTGGATGCCGGCGCCCTTCATGGCCGAGAGTGCGGACGGCAGATCCGTCGCCACACCGGCCGCCAGCCCCGAATGCACGCCCGCGGCGGCGAACAGGTCGGGATAGGCGCCCGCCAGGATGGCGGCCATCGCGCCGCCCGCCGACAAGCCTGCCACGTAGACACGCTGCGGGTCGATCGCGTGCGAGTCGATGACGGCGCGCGTCATGCCGGCCAATATTTCAGGTTCGCCCCGACCCCGCTGCTGATGATTGTGCTTGAACCAGTTCCAGCATTTCTGCGGATTGGTCTCGCGCGACTGCACGGGATACAGCACATAGAAGCCCTGCGCTCGCGCGGCCTGGTTCATGGCGGTGCCGGCAGCGAAATCGTCGGCGTCCTGCGTGCAACCGTGAAGCATGACGACCAGCGGACGGGGCTCGGCGCCCGCGTTGGGCGGCACGTAAAGCTTGTAGCTGCGGTGCCCCCCTGCGTTGCGGAAGGATCCCGCGGTGAACGTGTCGCCTGCCGTGGCCGGCTTGTCCGCAGGCGGGGCAACGTCGTCGACCGCAGCCGTTGCCGTTGCCGTCGCCTTTGCCTTTGCCGTAGCCGACCGGGCGGCGGGTTCGGGGACCTCCCAAGCCTCGACATCGATGACGTCGGAATCGTCCTCGCGGGCAGGCGCGGCAGTTGCCCCGCCCCGCAACGCGGCCTGGATGGCGGCAGTCGCTGCGGCCAGATCGCCGGAACGTGTGAGCCGGGTGGCCTGGTTCATGAGTTGCTGGAATTCGGGGTGCATGGCGTTACCTTGACGGCTAGGGGGAAAGTCAGCGGATGCGCTGACGCAGGGCAGCTTTGACGGCGGCGCTGGCATGCAAGGCGCCCAGGACCGTCACGGATTCGATGGTGGCAAGCGCCAGTTCGGGGGTGACGTCCGGCGCGATGGTCGCCAGCCCCAGCACCCGGATTTGCAGCATTTCCCCCGCCGCCTGAACCGCAAGCAGGTCCTGCGAGGTGTAGTGCTGGATGCCCAGAACCAGCGTCTTTCGGCTGACCGCCTGACGAACGGCTTCGCCGTGCGTGGCCAGTTGATTACGGATGGCTGTTCGTATCAGGTCGGTGCGGTTCGCATAGAACCCTTCCTGCACCAGAAGATCGATATGGCCCAAGTCGACGTACCCGAGATTGATGGTGATCTTCTCATCGGGGGGCTTGGGAACGGAGGCGAGGGACGGAGGACGAGGAGGCATGACGGAATATTAAAACCATCCACTTGGATGGCCTATGGATGTTTCAATTTGCCATATTTGAGGCCTTGCCGTCGCGATTTGCCGGTGCGCGACCCGATCGGCCATTCCCCCGCCCGCCTTGCGGTCTGTCATACGCCCGACGGCCAGCTCTGCTAGACTGCGTTCACTCTTTGGGGAGTAGCCGCCTTTCAGCCTGTTCTGAAAGGGCTTACGTCAACATTCTTGGCCCTAGCCGGCCATGGCGTAAGCGGCATTGCGCTTGGCGAGACCACGGACTTTTCACACGACGCTGGGCGGTGTGAAGGGTCTGTGCCGTTCTCGCCCAGTTGGACCCCTCTCTCCATGAATGCCCTCTCCCTCATTGTTCTTGCGTTCGCCATGTCGACGGACGCGTTCGCGGCCGCCATCAGCAAGGGCGCCGCCCTGCACAAGCCCCGCCTGCCCGAAGCCCTGCGCACCGGCGTGATCTTCGGTGTGATCGAAGCAATCACACCTGTGATCGGCTGGGGACTGGGTTCAGTCGCGGCAAAGTTCGTGGCCGACTGGGACCACTGGATCGCGTTCGGGATGCTCTGTATTCTCGGGGTGCTGATGATCCGCAACGCCTTCAAGGAAGAGGACGAAGACGCCGCGCCGGTCGTCCGCCATTCCTTCTGGCTCCTGGCCGCGACCGGATTCGCCACCAGCATCGACGCGATGGCCGTAGGCGTCGGCCTGGCATTCGTCGACGTGAACATCGTGGTGGCCGCCATCGCGATCGGCCTGGCCACCACCTTGATGGTGACGATCGGCGTGATGCTGGGCCGCGCGCTGGGCAGCGTGGCGGGCAAGCGGGCCGAAGTGCTGGGCGGCATCGCGCTGATCGGCATCGGCTCGCTGATCCTGTACGAGCACCTGACGGCGGCGGCCGCGGCGTAACGCCTCAAGGGTTTCAGTCTTCCAGCAACCCCAACGCCCGAAGCTCGGCGATGGCGCCCTTCTCCGCGTCGCGCCGCGCTTTGGGGGCTGCCAGCGACGCGGCCAGCAGCAGCGTCTGGTCGCTTGACTCGTCGAAGCCTCGCAGCACGCTATTGGTCACGGGAAACGCCTGGGCAAAGCCCGCGCCCAGCGCCTGGTGGCCGCCATAGCGCCCCTGCTTGTCCAGGATGACCTGCGTCTGCGGATCGCGCTTGATCAGATGCAAGGGCACGCCCTGGCACCGCAAGCCCAGCAGCTTGGCCTCGCTGATGTCCAATGCCCAATCGGTTTCGGCGTAGAACGCCGCCCGCGCCGACGCGAACTGCTCAAGCAGGCGGGCATCCGTGCAAAACGCAGTCGGCGCCAAGTTGAGATTGAGCTTGCCGATCTTTCCGACGAGCTTCACCCGGCGAAAGAACGAGGCCCAGACCAGCAGAATGGGATTGGTGGAAAGGTCTTCCACCACCACGTCCTCGAAGATGCAAGGCATGATCTCTGAATTCACTGCGCGGCATTGGGAGATGCGTACCCCCTGCACGCGCGACATGCGAGCCGGTGTCGTCACCATCGACAGCCCGCAATTGTCGAACGTGCAATCGTGCACGTGCAGGTCGCGAAGGTACGACCCGCCCTTGTCAAACGCCTTCCGAAATGCCGCGCCGTGGATGCTTTCCATGATCAATACGCGATTTTGACTGTTGAGGTCCAAGAGACGGAAATTTACTCCATCCTGGCCGTCTCCTGCGCCATCCACATGTCCCGATACCGGCCCCGAACGCTCATGAGCGCGGCATGGGTTCCCGACTGCGTCACGCAGCCGGATTCAAAGACCAGGATACGGTCGGCAGCCACGATGGTCGAAAGGCGGTGGGCGATCACGATCACGCTGCGTCGCCGCACCAGGGCATCGATAGCCGATTGCACGGCCAACTCGCTTTCGGTGTCCAACGCGGCGGTAGGTTCGTCCAGGATGACGATGGGCGCGTCTTTCAAGATGGCCCGGGCAATGGACAAGCGCTGGCGTTCGCCGCCCGATAGCCGGTTTCCCGCTTCGCCCAGCCGGGTCTGCCAACCCTGCGGAAGGCGTTCCACGAAGTCCAGGCAATGCGCCGCACGCGCGGCTGCGCGGATTTCCGCATCGCTCGCCTGCGGACGAGCCATGCCGATGTTGGCCAGCACCGTATCGTCGAAAAGATGCACGTCCTGGAACACCGTGGACACCAGGTCGTTGAGTTCCGCCGGCCGCATGCGGCGCAGGTCGACGCCGCCAATCATGACGGCGCCTGCCTGAGGATCGGCATGCCGCATGAGCAAACGCGTGAGCGTGGTCTTGCCCGAACCGGAGGGGCCGACCAGTGCCGTCAACCCGCGCGCGGGCAGATCCAGATTGATGCCGTGCAAGGCGGGAACCTTGCTGCCTGCATAGTGGAAATTCAGGTTCTCGATGCGGATCGAGGCATCGCGCGGCGCCTCGCCGGAGGCGGGCCATTGCGGCAGCGGCGCAACCGACAGCACCGATTCGACACGCGCGAGCGCGGCCTCGATAAGCGCGAACACGGCGGTGAAAGAGACGAAGGTCGCCAGGGGTTCGGCAAAGCGCAGCACCAGCACCAGAACCGCCGCCAGCAGCGCGGCATCCAGGCTGCCCTGCGTGACCCAGAGCGCGCCGCAGGCCAGGATGGCAAGCAGGCCGATTTCAATGACGCTGGCGATCATCAGATCGGGTTTGGCGCCGCGCCGTTGGGCGTCGCGCTGCACGCGTTCCACCGCTTCGAAGCGGTGACGCAAGCGCTCGTTTTCGGCGCCGGCCCGGCCTGTCGCCAGGCACACCGGAACGCCCTGCATGTATTCCAGGAGCTCGGCGCTCAAAGCGTCGCTGGCGTGTCCCGCCGCTTGCATGCTGTGATCCATCAAGGGCCGACGCCGACGATATAACGGAATGATGGCCGGGAACACCAGCAGCAGCGCCAAGCCGATGCGCCAGTCCAGCGCCAGCAGCGCCAAGGCAGCCACGGCAGGCGTCACCGCAGCGCTGAGGATCAGGTTCACCACGGTCAGCGCGTAATTCATTTGTTCGTCGACGCCGCCAAGCAGCTTGGCGGCAATCTCGCCGGTGCGATGGCTGTGCAAGGCCTCCAGCGGCATGCGCCGGAGTTGTTGGCCCAGGCGGATCCGCAGGTCATGCGAGGCGGCGGCCATGTAGCCGAGGTAATCGAATCCCTGTGCGCGCCAGCGCAGGACGGTGGCGGCCAGCGCCAACCCGGTTAAGGCCGTAAGCCAGGTGGCAGACGTCTGCCACGGGGCGCCATGAGCGACGGCGAGGAAAAGCGGCGCGATACACGCAAGCGCCAAGCCCTGCAGCACCGCGGCCGCCAGCAGCAGCGCAAGGCTTGCGCGCAAGCGACCCGCCTGCGGGCCAGCGCTGCGCATAAGGCGCCGATAGGTTTCGT
This sequence comes from Achromobacter sp. 18P8.1.1, assembly GCF_057799415.1. Taxonomy (NCBI): domain Bacteria; kingdom Pseudomonadati; phylum Pseudomonadota; class Betaproteobacteria; order Burkholderiales; family Alcaligenaceae; genus Achromobacter; species Achromobacter sp. 18P8.1.1. The sequence goes on from NZ_JBYOKH010000072.1 coordinate 11,758, forward strand.
GCCAGGAGGCGGGGCGATTTGTCATGGCTGTAGACCCAAGGTCCAGAGGCGAGCCCGCTGATGGCTGCTCCACAGCCGGGCATAGAGGCCATTGGCGGCAAGCAGGCCCGCATGCGTGCCGGACTCGGCCAAGCGGCCGTGGTCCAGGACCAGGATCTGGTCGGCGTGGCGAATGGTGTTCAGGCGATGCGCGACCATGATGACGGTCTTGCCGCGCATCAGCTCGGCCAGGGCGGCACCCACGGCGCGCTCGCTTTCGGGATCGGTGGCTGAGGTTGCCTCGTCCAACACCAGGATCGGCCGGTTCATCAGGATGGCGCGCGCGATGGTCAGGCGTTGGCGCTGGCCGCCCGAGAGATCCTTGCCGCCTTCGCGCAGCACCGTGTCGTATCCCTCGGGCAAGGCCGCAATGAAATCATGTGCCTGGGCGGCCATGGCGGCGGCTTCGATGTGGTGGCGGGCGGCATCAGGCCGGCCCATCCCAATGTTCTCGGCAACACTGCCCGAAAACAGGAAGGTGTCCTGGAAGACAAAGGCCACATGTTCGAACAGCACCTTGCGTTCCATGTCGCGCACGTCGACGCCGCCGATGGTCAACGTACCGGCGTCAATGTCCGAAAAGCGCGCGATCAGGCGGGCCACGGTGCTCTTGCCTGCGCCGGACGGACCGACCAGGGCTGTGACCTGCCCGGCCCTCGCGGTGAAAGTAAGCGCGTCGAGCACACGCTTGCCGTCGTAGCCAAAACTCACGTCCGTAAAGCTGACCGAACTGTCCACAGGCCGCCTGTCCGGCGCGCGCGCCGGTGGCAACGGTGCAATGTCCATCAGTTGCTGGATACGTGCGACGCTGATTTTCGCGCGGTCTATCATGTGGGCCAGCGACATCATCGGGAACATGGCCTCGGCCATTCCCATGCCGAACAGCAGCGCGGCCAGCCAGACCGGTAAGAACAATTGCCCCTGCGTGCCCAGCCAGGCACCCGTCCAGAGCAGCAGGGCAAGGGTGGGCAGCGGCCCCAGGATCGCAATGGAAAAACGCGCGGGAAAGCTTGCCTGGCGATACCAGTCTGTCAGCATGACGAGATAGCGCTCCAACGCACGATGATAGCGGCCGAATGTGGTCTGCCCCGTGTCGAAGGTACGGACGACGGGCATGGCCTGGACGTATTCGACCACCGCCGCGCTGACCTGTTCCCGCGCTTCGTGGTAGCGGCGGGTCATGACGCCACGCCCGCGCATCGCCCGCGACATGACCCATCCGCCTGCCAACAGCACGGCAATGCAGACCAGGGCCAGACGCCAGTCAAGCGCAAACAGCAGGACGGCGCTCACGGCCGGCATCGCATAGGCCCGGGCATAAAGCGGTGTGCTGTCCGCGACGAACGTATGCAGCGCCCGGACATCGTCATGCACCACTTTTGCTAACGCGCTGCTTCCCAGCGCCTGGATCTCGCCGAAGGACAGACGTGAGATATGCCGAACCAGACCGTTGCGCAGGATGACTTCCAGGCGGAACGCCGCGTAATGGGATTGATTGAAGGCCTGCAACCGCAGGATGTAGGCGATCACGGTGAACGCAAACGCGGCGATGAACTCACGCCAAGGATAGATGTCGGAATCGACCATCAAGGCCTTGACCGCCAACGCCAGGCCGGCCAGCGCCGCCAGGCTGGACAGGACACCCATCACCGCCAGCGCCATGGCCAGGCGAATCCGGCCGCGCACCGGATGCAGGATCTTCCAGGGTTTGCTCATGCGGCAGCCCGGGGCGTCCAACGCAGGCTGGCGATCGCGGCCAGCAGCGCCAAGATCACGGCAACGCCGATGACGCCGCCATAGCCGATGCGGCCGGCCAACATCGCGCCTGCCGACGTCAGCACCATCACGAAGCACTGGCTCAGGCTGACTTGCAGGGTGTAATCGGTCGCGGGGCTTGCCTGCGACGATTGATCCATCATCAAGGTGGCCAGCACGGTCGCGGCCGGGTTGTAGAGCAGGAAGTAGGCGACCACCGCCGCCCCCGCCACAACACTGCCGCCCCAACCCATTGCCGGCAATGCCAGGCCGGCGATGCCCAGCCATTGCAACAGCGCGGCGGCGACCATGGCACGCCGCCGTGAGTAGCGTCGCAGCAGACGGCCATACGCCAGCGCGGCCGCCAGGCCGGCCAACGATCCCAGCACATTGACAATCAGGCCGATGCTTTCCAGGGTCCACCCGGCGTCGACCAACGCGGGCATGACGATCGAATAAGCCAGGGCGCTGCCGGCCGGGTAGATCAACAGCAAGAGCAAGAGGCGCATGCGCCCAGGCCCGCGCCAGAAGCCGATAAGACGCGAATAGCCGCCAGGTTGCGCGGGGCGCGGCCACGCGGGCTCCTGATAGCGCAGCAACTGCAGCCAGGACACGCTTGTCAGCGCCGCCAGCGCCAGGCAGCAACCCATCCATCCGATGGTCGGGTACAGCATCAGCATCGCCCCGCCACCGACCAGGTTTCCCACCAGCCCGCCGCCGATCTGCAACCCGTTTCCAAAGCCGCGGTCGGCGGGGGTGAGCAGGCGGCAGGCCAGGCCATCGACCGCGATGTCCTGCGTGGCGGACAGCAGCGACGTCGCCAGGCACAGCAGGTAGATCGACGTGAAGTCGGCTTGCAGGTCCAGCACGCCGATCAGCGCCAGACACAGCACCATGCCGCCTTGGGTGAGGAGCAGCCAGCCGCGGTAATGGCCCCGCCGGCCGATGGCATAGCGATCGATCCAAGGCGCCCACAGCGCCTTCAGGGGCCACACCATGCCCAGCAGATACACAAGGCCGATGGTGTCGAGGCTGGCGCCGCGCTCGCGAAGAATGGCCGCCATGGCGACGACGAAGAACATCAGGCCCAGAAACTGGGTGCTGTAAAGGCTGGCCAGCAGACGCCAGGCACGGAGGGGTTGCACGATGCGGCTCCGGGTCAGAACGTGTACGACACGCCGACGCCCAGCGTCCTGCCACGGGCGGGCACACCGTAAGCCACGCTGGGCGGCGCGAAGTACCCATAAAGGTCGTACTGCTCGTTCAGCAGATTGCTGCCCCACACGTAGTATTCGGCGCGGCCATTGGCCAACCCCAAGCGGGCATTCAACAGGTGGTAATCGTCAAGATCGAAGTGGTTCTGCGGGTCGGCAGCACGCTTGCCGACATACTGGTAGTCCAGGCGGGCGTTCAGTACCGGCGCCGACAGCCCCAGGAATGCAGGCATGGCGTGACGGTACGTGACACCCAGCGTGCCGCTCCAGCGCGATACATCCGGCACGCGATTGCCGGATTGCACGTCGCCATCGCCGATTCCCGCCACGGTCGTCGTGATCTTGGCATCGATATAGCTCAACCCTGCCGTGAAGCCCAGGCCATTGTCCAGCCGGACGTTGCCCTGGAGCTCGGCGCCCTTGCTGCGCGTGTCGGCATTGAGCGCATTGACGACGTAGGTGGCCGAATCGTAGGAGAGCAAGTGGTTGTTGCGCACCTGGTTCAAATAGACCGAGCCGTTCAGACCGTAGCGGCCATCGGCGCTCAAGAACTTGAACCCGAGTTCGTAGGAGTTGGTTTCGGCGGCCTTGTACGGCTCGCTGTCGGCGGGCTGCGCGGCGTAGTCATTGAAGCCGCCCGGGTTGTAGCCGCGGCCGTAACTGCCGTAGAGCGTCGTGCTGGGCGTGAGGGCATAGGCAAGCGCCACGCGGCCCGTGGTGAAACTGTCGTCAAGCTTGCGGTGGTCGGTTTGAACGGCGCCGCCTCCGTGGTACTCGCCGGCATATGTCTTCTTCACCCACGACTGGCGCAGCCCCGTGGTGAGCTTCCACTTGCTGGCCAGGGAATAGGTCATCTCTCCGTAGATGCCGTAACGGTCCGTGTCGAAATCACGGTATTTGGCGCTGGCGTCGCCATAGGTGTTGCGCGGCGTGTCATACGAACGCGTTGCATGGGAATAGGACAGCCCCGTGACCCAGAACACGTCGCTACCCGGCAACGAGGCCAGGCGCAGATCCTGCGTAAACAGGTGCTCGCGGGCCTCGTCGACGTTCCAGAATTCGCTGGAACCACGCCCCATCGCACTCTGCAGGCGGCGGTCATAGACTACGGGCCCGATGTTGTAGCTGTCTGTATAGGCAGATGTCGCCGTCAGTTTCGCGCCGTCAAAGCGGTGATCGAGCTGGAGGGTGTAACGCTCGACGGTCTTTTTCGCGTCGTCCAGTAGCGACGGATCCATGTCCACCGTCGGAGGACGGCCGTAGGGCATCAACACCAGTTGTTCGCCCAGGTGCCGGATCTGATGGCGCTCGGCTGAGACCAGCGCGCTGGTGCGCGAGGTAAGGTCCCAAAGCAGGCTACCCCGAAACGCCAGATCGCGCGGCTTGGAGAGCGGTTGGTCGTTGCGGGCGTTTTCGATCCAGTGGTCGGAACCCCCGGCCCGTATCGCAAAGCGGCCCGCAAGCTTGTCGGTCAGCGGACCGCCGACCGCCGCCTCGGTCAGGAACTGGCGCTCCTGGCCGTACTCGGCGCGGGCATAACCTTCCCACTCCCGGGTCGGGCGCCGCGTAGTCAGATTGACGGCGCCGGCCTCGCCCATGCCGCCGAACAGCGTGCCTTGCGGGCCCTTGAGCACTTCGATCTGGTCGACGTCCAGCGTGCCGATGGAGATATGGCGCGTCGAAAGCGGGCTGCCGTCGACGTTCAGCGCCACCGAGCTGTCGTCCATGCTCATCGGGTACAGCGCCCCGACACCCCGGATGTAGATCGTGGAAACGTTGGCGCCGCCTGAGGAATTGACGTTCACGCCAGGGGTGGCGCGCAGCACTTGCTCCACATTGAGCATCCGGCGCTCTTCGAGCGTAACGCCGTCCATGACATTGACGGTATACGGCAGATCCTTATCGTTCTCGCCGGTACCGCGCGCATTCACAGTAATGGCTGGCAGCGCGGCCGCGTCGTCGGTGGATTGGGCCTGCGCGGGCAGGACAAGAGATAGTGCCAGCGTAGACAGGGAAAGCGCCGGCAAGGCAGGGAATCGCATGGGGGGCCTTTCAGGAAGGTCGGAGAATCGGGGCTCACACGACTGGCCGTGTCGTATTTGCGAGAGCAACACAAATGGATGATAATGATTTCCATTTGTATTTCTACCCGAATCGGATCACTCCCCCCGATCGGATCACCTTATCTGGTGCGTACCGTCATGAGTTCCGGCATGATCCCGCTGTCCCACGTTGTCACCGACACGTCGGTGTTGCGTCTTGGCCCCGGCAGCGTCTGCCACATCGCGCGCGTGCCGCTGCAGGAAGGCGCTCAGCTGGTCTATTGGCGCAGCGCCTTCAAAGAGCTGCTGGACATCCCGTTGCAGGATGACAGCGACTACGTCCATTTCAGCTTCAACAGCCGCATGCAAGGCCGCGCAGCCTGCCATTTCGAGCGTTGGGAAGGCGGACGTGAATTCGCGGTAAGCGAGGGCCTGGGCAGCATCAGCTACGGCCCGGGGCGGCGCGGGCATTACCGCCAGGAAGGCTGCCTGGACAACGTGACAGTCATGGTCCGGCCGGATGTCTTGAAGCGATGGACCCATGATTTCCAGGGCGACCTGGCTAACGGCCTGGCCTCATCGGCCTGCTTCCTGCACGGGCATGGCGGCGCCGAGCTGCAAAGCACGGCGCATCTGCTGGCGCAGAGCCTGTCGGGCAACGAGGCTGCCAGCCGCCACGGATTGTGGATGCAAGCTCAATCGTTGATGCTGGTGAGCCTGTTCCTGGAGTCCTGCGCACGGCCGCTGGCCGGCTTGTCGCTCAGTGTGCAGCGGCGGATGGCACGCGTGCATGAACATCTGCTGGCCGACCTGAGCCGCGCGCCGAGCCTGGCGGCGCTGGCCAATGATGTGGGCGTCAGCGTGCCGACATTGGTGCGGGCGTTCCGCCGTCAATACGGATGCAGCGTCTACAACTACTTCCAGTCCGAACGCATGCGGCAAGCCCGGGCGCTTTTGTTGCGCGGCCGCTTGTCCGTGGCGCACGTGGCGGCGGATCTGGGCTACAGCAACGCCAGCCACTTCACAGCCGCCTTTCGCAAGCAGTTCGGGATCAATCCGTCATCGCTGCGCCATGGGCAACGGGCTGACGACTAGCCCCCGTAGCCCCGGCTACCGCCCGTCGGCGTGCCAAGTGCCGCTGGCGCGTCACCAGGTACTGTCCGATCCCTTCTGGAAATACGCCACCAGGAAATCCACGAACACGCGGACCTTCGCCGATAGATGGTGGCGTTCCGGAAACACCGCATAGATGTCGGCCTGCGGCAAGGCGTAGTCTTCCAGCACGCGCACCAGCCGGCCGCTGCGCAGGTAGCGAGCCAGGTCCCACTCCGCGCGTTGCAGGATGCCCAGGCCGGCCAGCCCCCAGGTCAGCGTGACTTCCCCGTCGTTGCTGCTGAGGTTGCCGCGCACCTTCACGGTTTCGCTGCGGCGGCCTTTGGTGAAGCGCCACAGTCCGTAGGCGGCCTCGTTCTGGCGCAGCACGATGCACTGGTGCCGCGTCAGGTCGTGCGGCGTGGCCGGCACGCCGTGCGTCTTCAAGTAGGCGGGAGAGGCGCAGACCAGCCGCCGGTTGGGCGCGATCTTGCGGGCGATCAGGCGGGTGTCGGGCAGGTCGCCGAAACGCACCGCGACGTCGAACGCGTCCTGCACGAAGTCGGCGGGGCTGTCGGTCAGCTGCAGTTGCAGCGAAACTTCAGGATATTTCGCGGCGAATTCCGCGATGGCAGGCGCGATATAGCTGCGGCCGAAGCCCAGCGGCGCGTTGACCTTCAACAAACCGCGCGGGCTCGCCTGGCGGCTGGCGATCAGCTCGTCCAGGTCTTCGATTTCGCCCAGGATGCGGCGGGCGCTTTCCAGGTAGACCTCGCCTTCGGCCGTGAGGCTCAGGCGCCGCGTGCTGCGGTTGAACAGGCGCACGCCCAGGCGCGCCTCGATCTGGGCCAGCCGCTTGCTGACCGCGGCCGGCGTGACATCCAATTCCCGCGCGGCCGCCGACATGCCGCCGGCGCGCGCGAGTTCAACGACGAGTTGCAGCTCCGTGGAATGACCCATGAGCCGGCGACATCAATCGCGGAAGTTCTCGAACTGCAGGGGCAGGTCGACGTCGGTCTTCTTCAGCAGCGCGATGGCGGTCTGCAGATCGTCGCGCTTTTTGCCGGTGATGCGCAGCTTGTCGCCGTTGATCTGGGATTCCACCTTGAGCTTGGCGTTCTTGATGGCGGCGATCAGCTTCTTGGCCACCGGCTGTTCGATGCCCTGCTTGATCGTGACCTTCTGGCGCGCGCCGCCCAGGTTTTCCAGGGGGTCGGCCACGTCCAGGCAGCGCACGTCGATGCCGCGGGCCGACAGGCGGCCGCGCAGGATGTCGAGCATCTGCTTCAACTGGAACGCGCTGGAAGCGACCTGGGTCACGACGAAGCCTTCCAGTTCGAACTTGGCGTCGGTGCCCTTGAAGTCGAAGCGGGTGGAAAGTTCGCGGTTCGCCTGGTCGATGGCGTTGGTGAGTTCGTGTTTGTCGACTTCGGAGACGACGTCAAAAGTAGGCATGACACGGGTCCTGTTGGGTGATAAGTGAAAAAAGCGAATACATGCGTATCGCCTATTTTACCGGCCCCACGGCCCGTGTCCCCATCACCCCGTCAACACCAGCAGCCGCCCCGCTTGCAGCGGGTGTGCAATCACCTGCGCGTCGATCCCGTAAGCCAGATACAGGTTGGCCGGCGTGAGTACCTGCGCTGGCGTGCCCAGCGCGATGCCGCAGCCCCCGCTCAGCAGCAGCAGGCGGTCGCACCAGCGCGCAGCCAGGTTCATGTCGTGCAGGATCACCAGTACGCCCGTATTGCCGGCATGCGCCAGTTCCCACGCGCGGCCAAGCAGGTCGCCCTGATGCTTCGGGTCCAGGCTGGCCGTGGGCTCGTCCAGCAGCAGGTAGCGCGCTTCGCCCGGCGCCCGCGCGGCATGGCACTGCACCAGCACCCGCGCGAACTGCACGCGCTGTTGTTCGCCGCCGGACAGTTCGGGATAGCGGCGCCCGCCCAGGTGCGCCACGTCGGCCAGTTCCAACGCCTGCGTCACCAGGGCATCTACCTGGTCGGGCGGCAGTTCGGGAAACGGGTAGGCGCCCATGGCGACCACCTCGCGCACGTCCAGGTCGAAGGTCAGGCCGGGTTTTTGCGGCAGCACGGCGCGGCGACGCGCCTGCTCCCGATGCGGCATTGCAGCCAGCGCGGCGCCGTCCAGGCGTGCGTGGCCGGAGTCGGGCGTCAGTTCGGACGCCAGCGCGCCCAGCAGGGTCGACTTGCCCGCGCCGTTGGCGCCCAGCAGACCCACCACTTCGCCCGGGCGCACGTCCAGTGACACGTCGGTCAGGATGCGGGCGCCCCCGCGGGACAAGGTCAGGTTTTGCGCGGCAAGCGTCATCCGATCCTCCTTCCACGCGCCAGCAGCCACAGGAAGAACGGCCCGCCCACCAGTCCCGTCACCAGGCCGATGGGCAATTCCGCCGGCACGACAACCGTGCGGGCCGCCCAGTCCGCCAATACCAGCGCCAGCGCGCCCGCGATGACGGTAGCCGGCAGCAGCCAGCGGTGGTTGGCGCCCAGCGTGATGCGCACCAGGTGCGGCACCACCAGCCCGACGAACACAATGGTGCCCGTGGCGGCGACCAGCGGGCCGACGATCAGCGCGCTGGCCAGCACCAGCTTGGCCCGCACGCGTTTGAGCGCATAGCCCAGATGCTGGGCCTCGCGTTCGCCCAGCAGCAAGGCGTTCATGACGCGCCACTGGCTGACCAGCCATGCGCTCACAAGCAGGACCCAGGGGCCCAGGAACGCCAGCAGCTTCCAGTTGGCGCCGCCCAGGCTGCCCATGTTCCAGAAAGTCAGGTCACGCAGTTGCGCGTCGGTGGCAATGAAGGTCAGCACGCCGATCAGGCTGAACGCCATGGCGGTGATCGCCACGCCGGCCAAGAGCAGGCCCGCTACGCCCGGCACCCGCCGGCCGACTGCGTAGGCGCAGAGCGTGGCCAGCAGGCTGCCCACGAACGCCATCGGTGCCGTGACCCAGAACCCGCCCGAGAACAGCACGATGGCGGCCACCGCCCCCAACGCTCCGCCTGCTGAAATGCCGATCAGGCCGGGTTCAGCCAGCGGATTGCGAAACAGCGCCTGCATGGCGGCGCCCGATATCGCCAGACCCGCCCCCGTCACCATTGCGAACAGCACGCGCGGCAAACGGATGTCGATCAGCACATTGCGCCACAAGGCGTTTTCGGCCGTGGGCGCGCCCCACAGCAGGGACGGCAGTTCGCGCAGCGGAATCGCCACCGCGCCATGGGCGGTGGCGGCCAACGCCGCCAACACCAGGGCCGCGGTCAAGAGGCCCAATGCCCACGGCGCGCTAACGCGCCATGACATCCGCGACCTCCTTTTTCAGCTGGGTCAGCGCCAGGGGCAGACGGGGCCCCATGCCCAGGATCAGCAAGTCGTCCATCACCACCACCCGCCGCTTGGCCGCGGCTTGGGTGGAAGCGATGCCTGGCAGGCGCAGGAAGGCCTCCATGCCGCCGCCCGCGTCCAGCGACGCTTGCGTCACCACGATCAGATCGGGCGCCAGGGCGCCGACTGCCTCGGCCGACAAGGGCTTGTAACCCTGCTGGTCGTGCAGCACGTTGACCAGGCCGGCAAGATGCATGACTTCGTTGGCGGCGGTGTCGCGGCCGGCGCCTTGCGGCGACCCGGTCCGGTTGATCAGCAGCAGCGCGCGCGCCTTCGTGGCAGGCAAGGCCTCGGCGCGGGCCAGCTCGCGCGTGATCTCGTCCACCATGCGTTCGCCAGCCGGCGCCACGCCCAGCGCGTCGGCCACGCCGCGGATGCGCGCCTTCAGCGAATCCACCGAGGGCGCGTCCGACACGGTGACGACCCGCACGCCCACGCCGGCCAGGCGCTTGAGCGCGTCCGGCGGGCCGGCCTGCTCGGACGCCAGGACAAGATCCGGCTTCAAGGACAGCACGCCTTCCACCGGCACGGCGCGGTAATAGCCCACGCGCGGCAGCTTGGTGGCAGCCTCGGGATACAGGCTGGACAGGTCATCGCCCACCAGCCGGTCACCCTGCCCCAGGCCATAGACGATTTCCGTCACACTGCCGCCCAGCGTCACCACCCGGCTGGGTTCGGCGGCATGAACCGCTGCCGCCACAACCCAGCCCAATGCAATTGCCAGCCACTTTTTCATCAACGGATCCTCAGACGGCCAAGGGCGCGCCGCACAGGCTGACCATCAATTCGCGCCAGCCGGTCAGTTCAGGCTTGCCCGGCTTGCGTTCGCCGAAGAACTGCACGATCAGGTCGCCGTTGGCGGCATACACCTCCAGCGACGTCACCCAGCCGTCGGACGTGGGCTTGTTCACTACCCAGGCCGATGCGATGGCGGTCGTGTCCAGGTGCAGGTTGAACTTCGGGTCCAGCACGTTGTACCAGGGGCCGGTGCGGCGCAACTGCTCGACCGGGCCGCTATGGATCTGGATCATGCCGCGGTTGCCCACGAAGCACATGATCGACAGGCCGGATTCCGCGGCCGACTGCAGCATGCGTTCCACGGAATCCGCGGGCACGGGCTGCGCCAGGTCTTCGCCGGCTGCGGCCAGCGCGGCCAGGCGCGAGACCTTGAATTTGCGCAGCAGCGGAAAGAACTCATGCGTGTCTTTCATGCCCAGCCACGCCTCGCGCCAACCCGCCGCGTCCTCGACTGCTTCGGCGTCGGTAGCGGGCGCATAGGCGGTGGTTTCCGGCCACTGCGGCTCGCCCGCGAACTTGGCGACTAGCGCCTCGTAGGCGGCGGCGTCCGTCGCGTCGGTGCGGTAGACCTTGTGCACCGCCACGCCGGCGCCGTCGAAGAACTGCAGGCTATGGCGCCCGTCCTGCTGGACCGCCCAGGCGGACTTCCAGGCCGTGAAGAACACGCGCAGGTCGATATCGGGCCCCAACACCAGGCCCACCGGGCCGTCGGCCTGGATGTCCAGGTATTCGCCGTGACGTTCGTGCACGCACCAGTCGTTGCGCGTCAGCGCCATCACCTCGCCCAGCGTGCCTAGTTCGCGAAAGATGGCCTGCGGCGTGCCGTGCAGCGCCGTCGCCGTCACGCCGCCACAGCCGGCAGCAACCCATTCGGCTTCGGACACGCCCAGCGCCTGGGCCAGGTTGCGGGCGCGCAGCCCGGGTTGCGAGGCCGCCAATTCGTCGTTGCGGGCGCGCAGCGCTTGCGCGCGGGAGTTGAAATCTTGATTCGTCATCGTGGGCCCTCCGGCCGGAGCAAAGCATTCTTGAAAAACCGCCGCCGCCCACCTGCGGGCGGCGGCGGCGCGAAATCAATACTGGTAGGTCAGCGACACGCGCACGCTACGGCCCGGTTCCGTGTACCAATCCACCGTGCGCGGCAGCACCTGGGTACCCGCGGTCGGCACGTTGATGGCCTCCCAGTACTTCTTGTCGAACAGGTTGAACACGCCAGCCTGCACCTGCAGCCCCTTCACTGACGCGGGGCGCCAATAACCCATCAAGTCCACCACGCCGTAGCCCGGGGCCTGGAAGTCGGCGTTCGCCGCCGTGGGCGTGCTGTCGGGATACTCGACCTTGTCGCGCTTGAGCGCGGTGGTCAGCAAGGCATCCACGCCCCACACGTCACGGCCGTAGCCCACGCCCAGGATGGCCTTCAGCGGCGCCACCGAGTTCAGGTACTGCCCCGTGCCTTCGTCCTTGCCCACGGTCCATGCCACCGAGCCCCAGGTGCGCCACCCCGGCGCGAACTTCCAGTGCGCGCTGGCTTCGGCGCCGTAGATGCGGACCTTGGCGCGGTTCACGTTACCCGTGATGCCCAGCGGGTACTGCCCGGCCCAACCCGGCTGCCACTGCGGCGAATTCGCGTCTAGTGGCTGATTCGCATCAATAAAGTTCTGATAACGATTATCAAACAACGATACCGCACCGCCCAGGTCGTCGGTGCCCATCTTGGCGCCCAACTCCCAACCCTTGCTGGTTTCGGGCTTCAGATAGGGATTGCCCACGCGCAGATAGGTTCCTGGTCCGCCGTAGTTGGTGTAGAGCTGGCTGGCGGTGGGCGCCTTGAATCCGTAGGCGTACTGGGCGTAGACGCTCAACTGCTCCATCGCTTTCCAGGTGCCCAGCAACTTCGGCGAGAAGCGGCTGCCGCTGTTGGACGGCGGCAAGGCGCCGGCGTTGGGATTGCTTTCGTAGCTGGCGGTGGACTGCGGCTTTTGCTCGTAGTGGTCGTAGCGCAAGGCCGGCATGACCGTGTAGCGGCCGTCGCCGAAGGTGAATTCGTCCTGCACCCACAGGGCCCACTGGTTGCCCTTGGATTGCGGCACGTCGGCCTGGTTGGTGTGCAGCATGTCGCACGAACGCGGGCCGAACAGCGCGGGGGTGCCCGGGCGCAGCACGGGGCAATTGTCGTAGCCGCTGGAGTTCTGCTCGGTCTTGTTGCCGTACCACTCGCCGCCCACCGTCCACAGCTGCGACACCGAGGCGCCGCCCAGCCGCTTGGTGAGTTCGCCGTTCACGCCGAACAGCGTCTGCTGGATGGAGTTGCTGCGGCCGTACGGGCCGCTGGGAAAGCCGTAGCGGAACGGATCGCCGGGGATGAAGTACGCGCGGGAATCCACGCTGCGCACGCCGTCCAGCGCGTTGTCCAGCCGCATGCGTTGCCAGTAGACGACGGCGGTGGCGGTGTCGATCAGGCTGCCTTCGCTGGGCGCCTTGTAGGAATAATCGAAAGACACGCGCTCGCGCTCGGTTTCCTTCTTCGTGCGGTTCTCGCCGTACAGGTAGCTGGTGCCCGCGCCCTGGTCGTACATGTTGTCGATGTCGGCGCGGCGCTTGAAGTATTCGCCGGTCAGGCCGAAGCGATGGCCGCCTTCGACACGCTGCTGCAGCTTCATCAGGAAGCTCTGCTGGTCGTAGTCTTCGGGGCTGGGCTGGCTGCGCTTGGGACCATAACCGCCGACGTCGCCGCGGTTGTCGATGTCGTGGCCGTTGCGCACGCCCGCCTGCACCAGCCAGAAGGTGTTGCTGTGGATCTGGCCCGCCAGCGCGGCGTTGGCGCCCCAGCTGGCGTCGGCAGAATCGTAGTCGGTCTTGGCCAACGCGCCGAACGTCTTGCCGTCGGTCAAGAGGTCGGACGGATCCAGTGTGTACAGGTCAGCGGTGGCGGACAGGGCGCCGGAGCCGCCCCCGGTCGCATCCGCGCCGCGCACGATATCCAGCCGCGACAGGCTGTTGAAGTCCACGGCCTCCAGGCCGCCCTTCACGCCGCGCGCGCCATCGTCCAGCCACGGCAGACGGATGCCGTCCACGCGCGTGAGCACGCGGTCCTGGTCCAGGCCGCGGATGTTGATGCTGTTGGTCGTGCGGTTGAAGTTCACCCCGGCTTCGGCACGCTTGCCCAGGTCGCTCCAGTTCTTGATCTGAAGATCGTCCATCTGCTTGCGGTCGGTGCTGGTCTCCCAGGCGGGCGTCACGACGGCGCCCTCGCCTTCCACCTGGACCGGCGTCAGCAGCGTCACGCCAGGCTGCGGCGCGGGCAGCAGCACGAACACGCCTGCGGTGCGTTCCTGCACGGCCAAGCCGCTGCCGGCCAGCAGCCGCGCGAAACCTTCATTCACGGAATACGTGCCCTCCAGCCCGTCCGTGCGGCGCTGCCCCACCAGCTTGGCGTCGAACAGCACGGTCACGCCCGCGCTGTCGGCAAATCGCGGCAGAGCCTCGGCCAACGCGCCGGCCGGGATGCGATAGCCGCGCGCCGCAGCCTGGGCCGACGCCTGCGCGGTCGATTTCGCATGCGCGGCGGCCAGCGGGAGCATGGCGCCGGACACGGCGGCGAACGCCAGCGCGGCATGCACGGCGCAAGTCAGGCGGGTCAGCCGGACCTGCGCGCCCGGAGCGGTGTGGGAGCCGCTTGCGCGGCCGGCGGGGAGATAAGCCATGGTCGTCCTTTCGATCCAACGGGTATCGGCATTCGTTTGCCTATACAGACCATGACCCTCGTGAATCGCGAATCGGACAGCTTGGGCGCCGGTATTTTGTAACAACGGAAAATCACGCCGCTGCCTCCCGCGGCCCGATGGTCACCCAATAGGCCGTGCGATAGCGCACCTGCACCGGCAAGGTCGCGGGCAAGGCGGCCAGCACGGCATCGGTGTCGTTCAACTGGAAGGCGCCGGAGATACGCAGATGCGCGATCTCCGGATCGCAGCGCAGCACGCCGGAGCGGTATCGCCCCAATTCGGAAGCAAAGGCGTCCAGGCGCAACTGATTGGCGTACAGCACGCCGCGCATCCAATCACTGGCATGCGGATCAGCGGCCGACGGCGCGGACACGCCGCCCTCGGTAAGGCTGCCTTGCTCACCCGCCACAAGGCTCAGCATGCGGCCCGGATGCGCGCCACTGCTGACGCGGACCTGCCCTTCCTGCACGCTGACCTGGCAATGCCCGCCGTCCTGGCGCACGCAGAAGCGCGACGGCATCGCCTCGATATCGCCCAGGCTCGTGCGCACCACGAACGGGCGCGGGTGGGGCGAGGCGTCCGCCACCGCGTGCACGGCGATCTCGCCCGAACGCAGCCGCACCAGGCGGGTCGCGGCGTCAAACGCCACATCCACGGCACTGGCCGTATTCAGATGCAGGGTGGAGCCGTCGGCAAGCGCCACGTTGCGCCGCTGGCCCGGGCCGCTGCGGTAGTCGGCAGTCCAGTCCAGGGGATCGGCGCGCCAGGCGGCCCAGCCCACGGGGCCGGCCACCACCAGCGCCACCAGCGCCTTCAGGGCCGCGCGGCGCTGCTGCAATTCAGGCCGGTTCAGGGTGGCCATGCCGAGCGCCGCCGGGATCAGGCCGAAGCGTTCGTTCACGCGTTGCGCACGCTGCCAGGCGTATTCGTGTTCGGCTTTGCTGGCGCGCCATTGATCGCAGGCGTGGACGTCCGCGTCGGTTGCGCGGCCCGAACTCAGGCGCAGCAGCCATCGCGCCGCTTCGCGCGCCACGTTGCGTTCGACGGCGGGCAATTCTCCGGCCGGGGCGCTCACATCACCGCCATGATGCATTGCTCGAACCCGCGGGCGATGTAGCGGTGCACGGACCGCAGCGACACGTTCAGCCGCGCGGCGATTTCACCGTGGCTCAGCCCTTCCAGTTGCGCCATCAGGAACGCCTGGCGCGCCGGGAGCGACAGCCCGGACAGCATTTCGTCAATTTCTTGCAGCGTTTCCAGGATGATCAGGCGATGCTCGGCGGACGGCGCCACCGCTTCCGGCATCAGCGCCAGCGCTTCGAGGTACGCCTCTTCCACCGAGCGGCGCCGGTGATGGTTCAGCAGCAGGCGCTTGGCGATCGTCGTGAGGTAGGCGCGTGGTTCGCGCAGAGCGTCCAGTTCGTGGCGGTGCCGCAGCACCCGCACGAACGTGTCCTGGGCCAGATCGGCCGCATCGAACGTGTTGCCCAATTTCGCACGCAACCAGTTGTGCAGCCATCCATGATGAGTGCGGTACAAAAGTTGAACGGCGTCGCCTGAAGCGAGCACAGGGTTCGGCACGACGGGCTCCCAGAACGCTATACACAAATAGAAATCAATCTCATTCTAAATGCAAAACCATGATTCTGGTCAAGTCCGCGCCAGATTCTGTTGCGGCGATATGATGGGGACAGACCGGGCCGCACCCCGCGGCCCTCCCCTTGCAGGCAGCCCCCCCATGTTCTATAGCGTCTTGAAGTTCATCCATGTGATCGCCGTGATCCTGTGGGTCGGCGGCATGCTGTTCGCGCACTGTTTCCTGCGGCCGGCGGCCGCGCAGTTGGAACCGCCCGCGCGCCTGAAGCTGATGGCGTCGGTGCTGGGCCCCTTCTTGAACGCCGTGCTGGCCGCGATCGTGCTGATCCTGCTGACGGGCGTGTCGATGATCGGGCAGGAAGCCAGCCAGGCCGTGCGCACGGGCGGCGCCTTCTTCATGCCGCTGGCCTGGACGCTGATGGCCGGCGGTGGGATCGTAATGATGGCCATCTTCGGCCATATCCGGTTTGCGCTCTACAAGCGCCTTGCCGCTGCCGTGGCTGCGTCCGATTGGCCCAAAGGCGGCCAGGCCATGGCGGGCATCCGCCGCTGGGTCGGCGTGAACCTGGTGCTGGGCATCGCCATCGTGGCCATCGTCTTCCTGGTCTAGGGCCTGGGCGAGCCCCCCTTTCAGGGTTGACGGACCCCCAGGCGGATACCATCCGCGGCCGCCACCTATCGGCCAAGCAGCGACTGGTATCGGGATTCTTTCGGCTGGTGCAATACCCCGTACATCCGCAGTGGCCACACTGCGGATGACTCTCGCGGGTCACGTCAACAACGACAAGGGATTCCCCATGATCAAACGTGCATTCCACCTGGCCGCCCTCGGCCTGTTCGCCTCCTCGTTCGCGGCCCATGCTGCGGCGCCCATCGACAACAGCGCCCTGGACAAACCGGAGTTCCGCGCCCACAAGGCGACCTACGGCGTGGTCTACCGCCTGCCGCAGGACGTCAACGCCGTTCTGGACGCCAAGATCACCGGCACGCTCAAGCAGGACCTGCTGGCGCTGGGCCTGAAAACCGAGGCCGAAACGCCAAACATGCCGCATGTGACTGTGGTCCATATCCACAGCGCCGACCCCGAGACGCCTGCCCGCATGCTGCGCGCGCTGCCCAAGCCGCCCGCCCCCTTGCAGGTCACGCTGAAGACCTTCTACCCGACCGAAGCCGCCAAGGGCGCAGGCCACCCGTGGTGGCTGGACCTGGGCGTCGTCAAAAGCGGCCAGGGGTTCGAAGACATGATGCGCTACAACACGGTGACGACCGCCGCCCTGGCCCCCTTGCGCGACGGCCCGCTGCCGCGCGTGACGGGCCCCGTCTACGCCAAGATGGGCGACGCAGGCAAGGATCTGGTCAAGACGATGGGCGTCAGCGGCGTCAACATCATGCAGGACGGCAAAGAGGTGCGCGCCCATAACCCGCACACCACGCTCGTCTACAGCATGGCGATCTACGACACCCGCCTGCAGGACGCCATGAAGCAGGAGTCCGACAAGTTCAACGCCGTGCTGCCCGACGGCATCAACACCACGTTCAAGGACGTGTCCATCGTCGAAATCGGCTTTGCCGGCAACGTCGTGCGCGAGATCTACCGCGTCAGCCTGGAAGACGGCTCGGTGATCGACGTGGCGACGGGCAAGAAGGTCGGCTCCTAAGCCGACTGGGCTGCAGGAGCGCCCACGCGCTCCTGCAGCACTTCGCGGATCTGGTCGCGCAGCCACGCCTGCTGCGGCGACGTGTGCTGGCGGCGCGCCCATACCATCACGAATTCGATCTTGCGCAGACGCGCGGGCAATTCCAGCACCGCCAACGGAAAGTGCCGGCTGTGCGCCTGCGCCACGCTGGCGGGCATGGTGGTGGCGTAGTCCGTATCCAGCAGCACGTAGGGCGTGATGCCGAACCCCGACAGGTAGGCCGAGAACTCCAGGCGCGCGGCATCCGGCTTCAAGGCACGGTCGAAGTTGGTTTCCCGGCCGTACATCTGCGCGAAAGCGAACCACTTGATGGCAGGCAGGTCGGCCAGCGTCAGCGCCTTGCGGCCCGCCCACGGATGCCGCGAAGACACGACGCAGACGCGACGGTCGCGCAGCAGGGTGTCGCGGTGAAAGCGCGCCGGCACCTTGCCGAACAGGCCGATGGCAATGTCCAGCCGCTCGGCGTCCAGGTCGTCGGGCACGAAATCGCCGTGCACGGACTGGAAGCGCAGCGTAATGCCCGGCGCCAATCGATGCAGCCTTTCCAGCAGGGGAGCGGCCAGCAGGATTTCACTGTGCGCGCCGGTACCGATGTTGACGACGCCGCTGGCCCGCGCGGGATCGAAGGCTTCGGGGGGACGCAGCGCCGATTCGATCTGCGCCAGCGCGTCGTGTACCGCGGCGTGCAGCTCCAGCGCCCGCTCGGTCGGGATGAAGCGCCCTTTCACCACCACCAGCAACGGATCCTCCAGCCGCCGGCGCAAGCGCGCCAGGTCGCGGCTGATGGCGGGCTGCGTCTTGTGCAGCAGGGCCGAACTGGCCGTGGCGCTGCGGGTGCGCATCAGCACGTCGAAGGTCAGCAGCAGGTTCATGTCCAGCCGCCGCAGATAGGGCAAGGGTTGCGTATCGCTCATCCCTGAATGCTATGCGTGACAAGCATGAATGAAAAGTCATATATCAATTTGGGTATAGCCTGCTTGCGCGCCCGGCATTGGGCAGCGCGCAGCCGCTTGGCTACAGTCGCCGGCAGATCGGGCATTTCGCACCCGACACCTGGAGACTTCCGCAATGGGCCCCTTTCGCCTGATCGCCGCGCCCTGGCGCG
>NZ_JBYOKH010000073.1:0-28580 GCF_057799415.1 Achromobacter sp. 18P8.1.1
CGTTGCCCTCGCCCGGCCCCATGAGCCTGGACGCGGCCGCCGCTTATGTCGACGCGCACATTCCTGCCGACGCCTGCATCACCGTGGGCGCGGGCAACTACGCGCTGTACCCGCACCGCTACCGCCGCTACGCCGGCCCGGGCACGAGCCTGACCCCCACCGTCGGCTCCATGGGCTACGGCCTGCCCGCCGCCATTTCCGCCAAACTGGAAGACCGCGCGCGCACCGTCGTCTGCTATGCCGGCGACGGCTGCTTCCAGATGAACATGCAGGAACTCGGCGTGGCCCTGCAATACAAGCTGGGCGTGGTGGTACTGGTGTTCAACAACGGCATATGGGGCACCATCCGCGCCCACCAGGAACGCGAATTCCCGGCGCGTACGATCGCGCTGGGCTTCGAGAACCCCGACTTCACGCAGATCATCCGCGGCTACGGCGGCTATGGCGAGGCCGTCGAGAACACGGCGGACTTCGGTCCGGCCTTCGAACGCGCGCTGGCCTTCGCCGACGAACACAGCCTGCCCGCGCTGCTTGAGATCCGCTACGACGCCAACGGTATCGCGCCGGGCGAAACGCTGATGGGCATCCGCGAAGCCGCCCAGGCGCGCATCGCCCGCAGCGGACATTGAACCAGGACTGACGACGATGACGACAACGATTTCAATCAATGGGCAGCGGCTGTGGCAGTCGCTGATGGACCTGGCGCAGATCGGCGCCACGCCCAAGGGCGGCAACTGCCGCCTTGCGCTGACCGCGCTGGACGGCCAGGGCCGCGATCTGGTCACCGGCTGGATGCGTGAGGCGGGCATGACGCTGCGCGTGGACCAGGTGGGCAACATCTTTGCCCGCCGCGCCGGCCGCAACAACGACCTGCCGCCCGTCATGACCGGCAGTCACATCGACACCCAGCCCACCGGCGGCAAGTTCGACGGCTGCTACGGCGTGCTGGCCGGGCTGGAAGTCATGCGCAGCCTGAACGACCACGGCGTGGTCACCGAGGCGCCGCTGGAAGTGGCCATCTGGACCAACGAAGAAGGTTCGCGCTTCCTGCCGGTGATGATGGGCTCGGGCGTCTTCGCGGGCAAATTTCCTCTGGAAGTCGCGCTGAACGCCCGCGATCACGACGGCAAGTCGGTGGCCGACGAACTGGCCGCCATCGGCTACGCCGGGCTGGATGCCGTGGGCGGTCGCCCGGTGGGCGCCTATTTCGAGGCGCATATCGAACAAGGCCCGATCCTGGAGCACGAAGAAAAAGTGGTCGGCGTCGTGACCGGATCGCTGGGCGTGCGCTGGTACGACGTGGTCGTGACCGGCATGGAAATGCACGCCGGCCCGACCCCGATGCCCATCCGCAAGGACGCGCTGTACGCCGCCACCTTCCTGCTGCAATCGGTCGTGGGCATCGCCAACGACCATCAACCCCACGGCCGCGGCACCGTCGGCGAGATCCATGCGCACCCGGGCTCGCGCAACGTCATCCCCGGCCAGGTGCGCTTCACCGTCGACCTGCGCCATGAAGACGAGGCCACCCTGACGCAGATGGATGCGCGCTGGCTTGCCACCTGCACGGATGTGGCCGCGCGCCACGGCGTGACGGTGGACGTCAAACAGGTCCAATACTTCCCGCCCACCCCATTCGACCCGGATCTGGTTGGCAAGGTGCGAGACGGCGCCGTGCGCCGCGGCCTGGCCGCCATGGACATCGTGACGGGCGCCGGCCATGACGCTGTCTACATGGCCAGCGTGACGCCCACCGCCATGATCTTCGTGCCGTGCAAGGACGGCGTGAGCCACAACGAAATCGAAGACGCCAAGCCCGCGGACCTGGAAGCCGGCTGCAACGTGCTGCTGGACGCCATGGTCGCGCGCGCCAACCACCCCGGAGAGCAAGCATGAGCCACCACGATTCCGCCTACTGGCACGACCGTGCCGCCGAACTGCGCTTCAATGGGCAGGCCTACATCGACGGCGCCTATTGCAACGCCGCCGACGGCGCGACGTTTCCGGCGTCCAGCCCCATCGACGGCCGCAAGCTGGCCGATGTGGCCGCCTGCGGCCAGGCCGACGTGGACCGCGCCGTGCAGGCCGCGCGCCGCGCCTTCGACGCCGGCGTCTGGAGCGGCCTGGCGCCCCGCCAGCGCAAGGAACGCCTGCTGCGGCTGGCCGCCTTGATCGGCCAGCACACCGAAGAGCTCGCGCTGCTGGAAACGCTGGACATGGGCAAGCCCATCCGCGACGCGCTGGCCTTCGACGTGCCGGAAACCGCCCGCTGTTACGCCTGGTACGCCGAAGCCATCGATAAGATCTACGACGAGATCGCCCCCACGGGCCCCGACGCGCTGGCCACCATCACCCGCGAAGCGCTGGGCGTGGTGGCGGCCGTGGTGCCGTGGAACTACCCGCTGATGATGGCCGCCTGGAAGGTCGCGCCCGCGCTCGCGGCCGGCAACTGCGTCATCCTGAAACCTGCCGAGCAGGCCTCGCTGTCATCCATCCGGCTGGCGGCGCTGGCCGAGGAAGCCGGCATCCCGGCCGGCGTCTTCAGCGTCGTGCCAGGCTTGGGCGCCGTGGCCGGCCAGGCTTTGGGCCTGCACCCGGACGTGGATTGCGTGGCATTCACGGGATCCACCGCCACCGGCAAGCGGTTCATGACCTATTCCGGCGAATCGAACCTCAAACGCGTCTGGCTGGAATGCGGCGGCAAGTCGCCCCACATTGTGTTCGACGACTGCCCTGACCTGGACCGTGCGGCCCAGGCCGCCGCGCTGGCCATCTTTTCGAACCAGGGCGAAGTCTGCATCGCCGGATCGCGCCTGTATGTGCAGGACGGCATCTACGACGCCTTCATGGACAAGGTGGCAGCCTACGCTACGGGCCTGCAACCCGGCGACCCGCTGGACCCGGCCACCGCCATGGGCGCCATGGTGGACGAACGCCAGATGCAGGGCGTGCTGGCGCGCATCGCGGCGGGTCAGGCCGATGGTGCCAGCCTGCGGATGGGCGGCAAGCAAGCCCGCACCGCCACGGGCGGCTATTACATCGAACCCACCATCTTCGATTGCGCCAGCCAGGACTCCGCCCTGGTGCGCGAAGAGATCTTCGGCCCCGTGCTGGCGGCCCAGCGCTTTGCCACCGAGGACGATGCCGTCCGCCTGGCCAATGATTCGGTCTACGGTCTGGGCGCCGGCTTGTGGACGTCGAACCTGTCGCGGGCGCACCGGCTGTCGCGTCGGCTGCGCGCGGGTCTGGTCTGGGTCAACTGCTACGCCGACGGCGACATCACGGTGCCCTTCGGCGGCGTCAAGCAGTCGGGCTTCGGCCGCGACAAGTCCCTGCATGCGCTGGACAAGTACTCGGACCTGAAGACCACCTGGATCAGCCTGACCGTGTAAGGCGCCCGGCGCACGGCGCGTGCCCGCCCTTGCCGTTTCGCGCTATCTGCTTGGCCGCCCGGGCCATTGAAGGCGCCGGCCCCTTGTGCCACCTTGGACGGCATTGGGGCTGGATGAGGAGCCGGCCCCGATGCGGGCCGGCGCCAGCGCGCTCCCGCCATGAAAAACATGACAGGAGACAAGCATGCGCAATGCCCCCCACATCGCCTTTGCACGCCGGCGTCGGCTGGCTGCCGCCTTGGCGCTGGCAACCGCCGCCCCGTTGTGGGCCGTCAGCGCCGCAGCCCAGGCCCAGGACGCCGCCTACCCCACCAAGCCGGTCACGATACTGGTGGGGTTCCCGCCCGGCACGGCCACCGACACCGTCGCCCGGATGTTGAGCGAACGGCTGGCCCAGCGCATGGGCCAGCAATTCATCGTCGAAAACAAGCCTGGTGCAGGCGGCTCCATCGCCGCCGGCCTGGGCGCGCGCGCCAAGCCCGACGGCTACACGCTCATGATCGGCGCCTCTGCGCCGCAGGCGATCAACCCGCACGTCTATCCCAACCTGAACTACGACGCCCGCAAGGATTTCGCGCCCATCGGCCTGATCACGTGGCTGCCATATCTGTTTGTGGTCAGCCCCGACAATCCCGCCGGCAACCTGAAGGATTTCCTCGCAACGGCCAAGGCCAAACCCAATCAGCTGACCTACGCCACCACCGGCATCGGCACCACCAGCCATCTGGTGACGGCGGTGCTGCTGTCCACGGCCGGCGCCGCCATGGTGCACGTGCCGTACAAGGGCAGCAGCCAGGCACAGACCGACATCGTCGGCGGCCGCACCACCGCCACCTTCGACACCATGGTGTCGTCGCTGGCCATGGTGAAGTCGGGCCGGCTGAAGGCGCTGGCCGTCAGCACGCCGGAGCGCGTGGCGATGCTGCCCGATGTGCCGACCGTGGCCGAACAGGGCTTTCCCGGCTTCGACATGGGCGCCTGGCTGGGCCTGATCGCGCCTGCCGGCATCCCGCCCGCCATCCAGGACCGGCTGGCCCGCGAAATGAACGCCGTGCTGGCTGATGCGACGGTGCGCGAGCGCCTGGGAGACCTGGGCGCCCAGGTCCGCACCACGCCCACGCCGGCCGCCTTCGGCGCCATGATGAAGAACGAATACGAATCGTGGGGCGCCATCGTCCGCGACTTCAATGTCAAAGCCACTGACTGAACAGGACACGACGACCATGCACGCAAGCGACGACATGAGCCCGCATGAACGGGACACCCGCATCCAACTGGCCGCCTGCTACCGGTTGGTGTCGCACTTCGGAATGAGCGACCTGATCTACAACCACATCACCGCGCGCATCCCTGGCACGGAGGATCACCTGCTGATCAACCCCTACGGCATGGTGTATGACGAAATCACCGCGTCCAGCCTGGTCAAGATCGATCTGGCCGGCAATGTCCTCGGCCCGTCGTCCACCGGTTACGGCATCAATGCGGCGGGTTATGTGATCCACAGCGCGGTGCACGGCGCCCGCCACGACGTCGGGTGCGTGATCCACACGCACACCCGCGCGGGCATGGCGGTATCGGCCCTGAGGTGCGGGCTGCTGCCGCTGACCCAGACCGCCATGCGCTTTGCCAAGATTCCGTATCACGACTACGAAAGCGTGGCGATCGACCTGGACGAGCGCGAACGGCTGGTGGCGGACCTGGGCGCGTCCGAGGCGATGATCCTGCGCAACCACGGCCTGCTGGCCGTCGGGCCCAGCATCGCCCAGGCGTTCAATACCCTGTACTGGCTGGAAATGGCGTGCAAGGCGCAGGTGGACGCGCTTAGCGCCAACCGGGAACTCTGCCTGCCGCCGCCGGAGGTCATCGAAAAGACCTGGCACCTGTACCAGCCGACAACGCGCCGCCCCTTCGGCGAACTGGAATGGCCCGCCATGCTTCGCTTGATGGACCGCAAGGACCCCGGCTACAAGGACTGACCGGGATCCCCGCCGCGCGGGCCTATTCGCCGCGCGGCAGCAAGTCCACGCCCGCCGCATGGCTGGCGCCTGCCGGCAGGATGGCCGCCAGGCTGGTCCGCACTTCCAGGAAATACGGACGGTCCGACGCCAGGCCGCGCGCAATCGCGGCATCCAGCTGGTCTTCGCGGGTCAGGTACTCGGCCTGCATACCGAAGGCGCGTGCCATCATCGTGAAGTCGGGGCTGGACAGGTTCGTGCCCACATAGCGCCCCGGATACGTGCGCGCCTGGTGCAGGCGGATCGACCCGTAGCAATTGTTGTTCGACACGATGAACAGGATGGGCAGCCCGCGTTCGGCGGCGGCGGCCATTTCATTGCCCGTCATCATGAAGCCGCCATCGCCCACCAGGCACACCACCTTACGGTCGGGGTGGCGCAGCTGCGTCGCGACCGCGGCCGGGGTGCCGTAGCCCATGGCGCCGGACTGCGACGCCATCAAGCGTTGCGGGTACACGAAGGGAAAGTGCCGGTACACGGGCGCGGCGAAGGTGCCCGCGTCCAGGCAGATCGCCACGTCGTTGGGTGTCCGCTGCGTCAGGGCGCGCACCACCGACACGAAAGGCACGCCGTCGTCGACGGCCTTCTCCGGCCACGCGGCGGTGCGCTGCTGGATGGCACGCAGCGACGCCGCCCAATCGTCCCGCGCCAGGCCGCGTCCGGTCGCCGGCAGATTGGCCAAGGCATGGGCGGTCGCCGCCGGGTCCGCCACCAGGCCGACATCCGCCGCGAAATGCTGGTTCACGATGTGCGGGTCGGGGTAACAGTGAACCAGCGCCTGGGCCGGCTTGGGATGGGCCGGGAACACGTAGCCCTGGGTCGTGATGTCGCCCAGGCGCGTGCCCAGGGCCAGGATCAAATCGCTGGAATTGAAGGCTGCGACCTGCGCGGCGGGCGTCGCCAGGTCCAGGTCCCCGGCGTACAGCGCATGCGTGTTGGGAAAGAGGTCGTGCTGCCGGAACGACACCGCCACCGGAACCGTATGCCGCTCGGCCAGCCGGCGCAGCGCCTCGCGCCCATCGGGCCGGTTGAACGCGCCGCCCGCGATGATCAAGGGCCGGCGCGCTTGCGCCAGCAATCCGTGGATGCGCTCCAGCGTGGCGGGCGCGGGCTGCGCGGGGCTCTCCGCCGCCGCCACCCAGCCCGGCTGCGGCACCGCGGCCTGCTGCACGTCTTCGGGCACTACCATCACCACCGGGCCCGGCGTGCCGGACGTTGCCACGCGGATGGCCTTGAAGGCCGCCGCCGCCAGTTCCTCGGGCGTCGACACCTCGACCACCCACTTGGCCATCGAGCCAAACATCTTCTGGTAATCGATCTCCTGGAAGGCTTCCTTGCGCACGTCCCGCTTCGGCACCTGCCCGATCAGCAGGATCATCGGCACCGCGTCCTGCTGCGCCGCGTGCACGCCGATCGACGCGTTGGTCGCGCCGGGCCCGCGCGACACCATCGCCACGCCAGGGCGTCCGGTCAGCCTGGCATCCGCGCCCGCCATGAAGGCCGCGCCACTCTCGTGGCGGCAGGTCACCACGTCAATCTGCGGAAAGTCATGCAAGGCGTCCAGCATCCCCAGATAGCTTTCGCCCGGCACCACGAAAACGCGGTCGATGCCATTGGCGGCGAACACCTTCAGCAAGGCGTGAGAGGACGTGTTCGATTCGGCGGATACGGTCATGGGCGGCGTCTGGATTCAGGGTTGAGTCCCGGAAATTCTAGATTGGCAAGCCGGAGCCGACTAGGCATACTCTGGCAATCAGATATACAAGAAACGCACACTAGAGACAGCGGCGCGCCCCCGCGCGCAGACCCGGGATGGACTTACGCAAGATCGAAAACCTGATCCACGTCGCCGATCAGGGCAGCTTTTCAAAAGCGGCATCCGTGCTGGGCATCGCCCAGTCGGCGCTGGGCCGGCAAGTCCGGAAGCTGGAAGACGAATGCGGCTGCGCCCTGCTCTATCGCAATGGCCGCGGCGTATCGCTGACGCCCGACGGGGAAAAGCTGCTGGACCGGCTGCGCCCGCTCTTGCGGCAGATGGATCACGTGGTCACCGAATTCCACAATGACCAGAAATCGCCGTCCGGCCAGGTCACGCTGGGACTCACGCCCACGCTGTGCCATATGGTGGGCACGCGGCTGGTAGCCGAAGTCTGGAAGCGGCACCCGCGCATCCAGCTGAACATCATCACGGGCTACAGCGGCTACGTGCACGAATGGCTGACCAATGCACGCGTGGACATCGCCGTGCTGCACGACGCGCGGCGTTCGCAGCACATCGCGGTGGACCCGCTGGCCGAGCTGGACCTGGCTCTGGTGTCGCCGCCGCAGAACCTGTCGCCCGCGGCGCGGGCGATGGCCTCCATCGACTTCGAACAGCTGCGCGACCTGCCCTTGGTGCTGCCGACCCGCAACCATGGCCTGCGCCGCACGCTGGAGCACGCCGCCACCCAGGCGGACATGCCGCTTACCGTGGCCTTTGAAATCGACGCGCTGGAGCTGATGAAGGAAATCGTGGTCGAGGGCCTGGCCCACACCGTGCTGGGGCTGCCCGCCGTCATCAAGGAAGTCGCCGCCGGCCAGTTGATTGCCCGCCGCATCATGCACCCTGGCCTGTCCACCCGCCTGATGCTCGCCACGGCCTCCAGCCGCCCGATGACGCAGGCCGTGAAGCTCGTGCAGGGAATACTGCGCGAGGTGCTGGGGCAGATGACGGCGGCCGCGCCCTATTGCGGCGGGATGCGCATGGTGGACGCGCCCTTGACCACCCGGTGCACGAACTGAAGCTTGCCGACGACCTCCGCCGGCAGCACGAAGGGATAGAAATCCCGCTGCCCCATGCTGCGCGACAGCTCGTTCAGCACGCCTGTCAGCGCGACCCAGGCGTTGACCAGATCCAGGAAAGCCTGGCCGTCGGGGTCCTGCGGGTCATATAACGACGCCGTCGTGAACGGTTCGTAGGACTGCTCGACCGACATCCGCGTAACGCCGAAGCTGATGGCCGTATCCAGCGTATCCATCATGTGCAGATAGTGCGCCCAGGTCTCGGCCCAGTCTTCCCAGGGGTGGCACGAGGCATACGTGCTGATGAAGTGCAGGTCCCAGTCCGCGGGCGGGCCCTGTTCGTAGTTGCGCTGCAGGGCCTGCGCGTAATCGGCCTGTTCGTCGCCGAACACCTGGCGAAACGGCTCAAGCCACGGGCCGCCCGCGATCAGCTGGTCCCAGTAATAGTGGCCGATCTCATGGCGGAAATGTCCCAGCAGGGTCCGATACGGCTCGCGCATGTCTTCGCGCACCTTCACCCGGTAGGCGTCGTCGGCCTCCAGGACGTTGATGGTGATCAGCCCTTGCGCATGTCCGGTCAGCAGCGGCGCGCCATCGGCGCCGGGCGCCAGCAGGTCAAACGCCAGGCCGCCGTCGTCGGGCTCCTCGGAACGCCGGATCGGCAGGCCCAGCGTCATCAGTTGCGCGATCATCTGGCGCTTGGCGGCTTCCACCTTGAACCACAGCGGGCCGTTTTCCAGCACGGACAGGTCGGGAATGGTGCGATTCAGGTTGCAGGCGGTGCACAGCGTCTCGGGCGAATGCGCCGGCAGCAGCCAATTGCACAAGGCCGGCAGGGTGAAATTCGCGCAGCGCTTGTAAGTCTTGCCGCGCGCCCTGCCCGACTCCCGCCACGTGCCGGGCGTGGCGCCTTCGTCCAGCGCCAGCACGTGGCCGCGCTTGGGGTCGAAGCCCAGTTGCCGGTGGCAGTTCAGGCATTCGGTGTTGGAAAAGAATATCGGCTGGCCGCACACGCATTGAAACGCCTTCGCGCGGGCATGCCGCACGCGCTGGCGTTTCGGGGCGCGCAGCTGGCGGTTGATCGCGTCGAAGAAATAGCTCATGCATCCGTCCCGGTGGGAAATTCATCGATAGGCGCGACCGTCACGCGCACATCCAATTCGTGGCCGCCGCCGCGGATCACGCCGCGCAAGGGCGTGACGTCGCCGTAGTCGCGGCCATAGGCCAGGATAACGTGCGCCGTGCCCGGCACCACGTCATTGGTGGGGTCCAGATCCACCCATCCCGCGTTGCCCGGCACCCCGGCGCAATGCACCGAAACCCAAGCGTGCGAGGCGTCCGCGCCGATCAACCTCGGCTTTCCCGGCGGCGGTTGCGACATCAGGTAACCGCTGACGTACCGGGCCGGCAGGCCGATCGCACGCAGGCAGCCGATCATCACATGCGCGAAGTCCTGGCACACCCCGATGCGCTCCTGGAACGCCTGCAGGATGGGCGTGGACACTTGCGTATGCGCCGGCCGGTAGCTGAAGTCGGCGTGAATGCGGTGCATCAGATCCAGCGCGGCCTCGGCCACCGGCCGCCCCGGGGTGAACGACAGCAAGGCGTATTCCCGAAGCTCCGGATGCAGCGGCACATAGGTCGACGGGAAGGTGAATTCGACCTCGGGCGCGAACGGCACGGCCGGGTCATAACGCAGGCGTTGCGCCGCCGCCTCCCAGGCCAGCCCCGCCGCGGGGTCCAGGGCCTCGAACCGGGCACGGACGGTGACGCGGCTGGTCGCTCGCACCGTCAGCGATTCATGAGGCGCCACCAGCGCGAAGGTGCAGCGCGTGTTGCCGAATCCGTCCTGGGTTTCGCTGATGTCGGACGGCGCGGGCGTGACGCTCAATGCGTAGTCTTCCACCACCTGCCACGCGTCGCTCACCGGACGCAGATAGCCCAGGTGGTGCGCCAGTTCCACCGGCGAGTCATAGCGGTAGGCGGTTTCGTGGTCCACCCCCAAGGTCACGCCAGCGGCACAGGGGGGGGTGTCGACCGGGGTATCGGCGGGAACGGGCGTGGGCAAGTTCATGGCGGCGGCGGGTCGGCTAGGTGGCGGCCATCAGGCCGACAGCGTCTGGTCGTAGCCGGCCGCATGGCTGAAATAGCGGCGGCTGATCTCGTTGGAAAGCGCGCTGGCGGCGGCCTCCAGCTGTTCGCACAGCGCCAGCACGCCCGCGTACAAGCCTTGCGTCTGCTGGCACAGCGCGGTCAGCGCCACCCCGGGCCCTTCGGCGGGCAGCAGCCCCAGCAAGTCGGTCGCCGGGCCAGCCACCGTGGCGGGCAGGCGCGCCACCTCTTTGCGCAACACGCTCAGCACGCAGGCGATCGAACGCGGGTTGGCGGGTTCCTGCACCAGCAGGTTCAACAGCGCAGGCACTTCCTGGCGGCCGGGGTAATAGGCGCGGTAGGTGATCTTGCTGTCGAACAGGTCCAGCAGGATATTGAACCCGCTGTCGCCCAGCACCGCATTGCGGCGAAACAGTTCGCCCAGCAGCCCGGCCATGGCCGACAGACGTTCGATCTGCCGGCCGATCGTCAGCAGCCGCCAACCGTCGTCGCGCGTCATGCGGTCGGTCTGCGAACCCGTGATGGCCGACAGCTGCATGCCCAGGTTCTTCAGCGCCCGCAGCACGTCCGGCGCCGTTGCCGGCGTCTCGGCATCGCGGTCCTTGCCGCCGGCGGCCATGCGCCGGAAGAGTTCGTTGGCGGTGACGACCAGCCGCCAATGGTCGGGCGACAGGCGGTCCCGGATCTGCCCGGCCGCATAGGCCAGCGCGCCCAGGTTGCGCGACACGCCGCCCTGAGCGTCTTCGCCTGCCAGTTCCGCGAGCAGCGTGGATTCGAACATGCGCACCGACAGGGTCGGCGCGGCCGGCGCAAGGCCGCTGCGCCGGCACAGGGCCGCGACGGCGGCGAACAGTTGTCCCGCGTTGTCCTCGTCGCTGTTGAGCCAAGTCAGCGCCACGTTGGCCAAGCGCACGTCGTTTTCCGCGCGTTCGGTATAGCGGCCCATCCAGAACAGGTTCTCGGCAGCTCGGCTGGATACCGGGCGATGGGCGGGCACGATGTCTTCGGGGCGCAGTTGCGCGGGCAACATCGAAAACGTGTCGACCGCGCCGCGCGTCGTCACCCAGGTGTCCATGCTGCTGCCGCCGCGCTGCATGGATACGATCTGCTGTTCGCGGCTGGCGATGCGCGTCAGCCCGCCGGGCAGCACGTTCCAGCCGCCTTCGCCGTCGGCGATGACGAACACGCGCAGCATTGCGGCGCGCGGCACGATATGCCCGGCGCTCCAACTGGGCGCCTGCGACAGCGGCAGGTATTCCTGGATGGTGTAGGCGTCGGGGTTGGCGGCGATGCGTGCCTGCAGCGCATCGCGCTCGGACGGGGGCACCGCGCCGCCGATCACCGGTTCGAAGCCGCCGCGCAGGTTGCTGGGATAAGTGGACTTGACCACCGCCCCCGGCAGGTTGGCCAGCACCTGCTCGCGCGCCGCGGCCTCGCCGCACCACCAGGACGGCAGCGACGGCAGCAGCAGGTCCGCCTCCAGCAGGCGGCGGCTCATGGCCGGCAAGAAACCGTTGATGGCGGGCGACTCCAGAAAGCTCGTGCCCAGGGAATTGGCCACCAGCACGTTGCCGGCCCGCATGACCTGCAGCAGCCCCGGCACGCCCAGCGTGGAATCCGAACGCAGCTCCAGCGGGTCGCAAAAATCGTCGTCCAGCCGGCGCAGCACGGCGTGCACGCGTTCCAGCCCGTGCAACGTCTTCAGGTACAGCAGCTTGTCGCGCACGACTAGATCGCTGCCTTCCACCAGGGTCACCCCCAGATAGCGCGCCAGATAGGTCTGTTCGAAGTAGGTTTCGTTATAGGGTCCGGGCGTCAGCAATACGATGCGCGGCGGCGTATGCGCCGACAGCCCGCCGGGGCTGAGCTTGTACAGCATGTCCATCAACCGGCGGTAGCTGGTGGCCAGGTGCTGCACCCGCAGCTCCTTGAACGCTTCGGGGAACATGCCCGAGATCGTCAGGCGGTTCTCCAGCAGGTAGCCCAGGCCGGACGGGGCCTGGGTGCGCTGCGACACGACCCACCAGCCCCCGTCGCTGGCGCGCGCCAGGTCGAAGGCGGCGATGTGCAGAAAGGTGCCGCCCGGCGGCGCATAGCCGCGCAGCGGACGCAGATAGCCCGGGTGGCCCAGCACCAGCGCGGGCGGAATCAGCCGGTCGGCCAGCAGCGTCTGCGGCCCGTAGACGTCAGCCAGCAACCGGTTCAGCAAGGTGGCGCGCTGGCACACGCCCTGCTCGATCGCCGCCCAGTCGGTGTCGTTGATGACAAAGGGCAGCAAGTCCAGCGACCACGGGCGCGCCGAGCCGTTGGCCTCGGCGTAGATGTTGTAGGTGATGCCGTTTTCGCGGATCTGGCGGGCCACCACGTCCACGCGCCGGTCCAGGTCGGCAAAGCCGCCGGTGCCCAGAAGTTCAAAAAAACGGGGCCAGGGTTCGCGCAACCGGGTGGCGCCCGACGCGTCGGCGGTGTCGCGCAGCTCGTCATAGTGCCCGGGACGTGCGGGCAACGCCGCATGAACCGCCAGGGACGCGACATCCTGCGACGGATCCGTCTGAAAAAGAAATTGCGGCATAGCGGCTTTATCGCCGGCGGGTGCGCCGGGGTTCAACATGCGGTAAGGCTCAATCGTGCCTCAAATCCAACGAGAACGGAAATTCCCGGCTGACGACAGCGGGCGCGACGTCCATGCGCCCCGGCGTGTGCCCGGTCTTCTCGAAGCGCGCCAGGCGCCGGCTCTCGGCCTCGTAGGAGTTGACCGGGAACGACTCCGGATTCAGCCCGCCCGGATGCGCCACGTGGTATTTGCAGCCGCCCAGCGAACGTTGGTTCCAGGTGTCGACGATATCCACCGTCAGCGGTACATGCACGGCAATCGTGGGATGCAGCGCCGACGGCGGCGCCCACGCCTTGTAACGGACGCCCGCCACGTACTCTCCAACCCGGCCGGTGGGCTGCAAGGGCAGCGCGCGGCCGTTCACCGTCACAACATAGCGGTTGTCGTTCAAGCCCGATACCCGGATTTCCACCCGTTCCAAGGACGAATCCACGTAGCGCACCGTCCCGGCGGACGAGCCCTCTTCGCCCATGACGTGCCAGGGTTCCAGTGCGCCGCGCAATTCCAGGTGGATGCCGCGCGCCGCCACGTCGCCGAACAGCGGAAAGCGGAACTCGAAATGCGGGTCGAACCAGGCCGAGTCGAAGCCGTAGCCCGCCTCGTTCAGGTCGGCCAGCACATCCTCGAAATCCATCTTCACGAAGGTAGGCAACAGGAAGCGGTCATGCAGTTCGGTGCCCCAGCGCGTCAGGCGCGCCGTATAGGGCGTCTTCCAGAAGTGCGCGATCAGGCCGCGCAGCAGCAGTTGCTGCGCCAGGCTCATGCGCGCATGCGGCGGCATTTCAAAGGCGCGCAGCTCCAGCAGCCCCAACCGCCCCGTGGGGCTGTCAGGCGAATAGAGCTTGTCGATGCAGAATTCCGACCGGTGGGTATTGCCGGTCACGTCCACCAGGATGTTGCGCAAGGCCCGGTCGATCATCCAGGGCGGCACGGAATCGCCCTGCTGGGCGACGCGCCGATGAATTTCCTGAAATGCCAGCTCCAGCTCGTACACCTGGTCGTTGCGGGCCTCGTCGATGCGCGGCGCCTGGCTCGTCGGCCCGATGAACAGGCCGGAAAACAGGTAGGACAGCGAGGGGTGGTTCACCCAGTACGCCAGCAGGCTGGCCAGCACATCGGGGCGGCGCAGGAACGGGCTGTCCGCCGGCGTGGCGCCGCCCAGTACGAAGTGGTTGCCGCCGCCGGTGCCGGTATGGCGGCCGTCGGCCATGAATTTTTCGGTGGACAGCCGGGTCTCGAATGCCGCCTCGTAGAGGAATTCGGTGTGGTCGACCAGTTCGGCCCAATTGCTGGCCGGATGGATGTTGACCTCGATGACGCCCGGATCGGGCGTCACCTGCAGCACCTTCAATCGCGGATCGCGCGGCGGCGGATAGCCTTCCATCACGATCCTGGCTTTCAGGTCGCGCGCCGTGGCCTCGACCTGGGCAACCAGCGCCAGGTAGTCTTCCAGGCGCGGCAAGGGCGGCATGAACACGTACAGGACGCCGTTGCGCACCTCCACGCACATCGCGGTGCGCGTGAGCCAGGCCGCGGATTCGAACTTGGCCGGCTGCCGCGCCTCGGGCACGCCCACACCCGGTCCGCCGCGCCCCGCGCCGTTCGCGACGGGCGCTTCGCCGTTGCGCGAACCGAGCGGACCGCCCGGCTCCTGGCGCGCCGTGGCGCGCACGTTCTGCGTCAGCAACTGGGCGGGCCCGGGCAGCGACCGCCGCGCATCAAACGGGTCGCGCTCGACCGCCACGGGCGCGTCGGCCTCGTCCACCCAGGGCAACGAATCCAGGGGCAGGCGGTATCCCATTGGAGAATCGCCTGGGAACAGATACATGCGCTCGTCCCGCAGGAACCAGGGGCCGGACACCCACGAACCGTCCTCGCCCGCCTGGATCGGCAAGGCGTATCCCACCACGCTGTCCAGCTTCTGCTCGAATACGCGGCGCAGGCGTGCGCGCTCCATCTCGTCTTCCAGCCGTGAATCGAATGGATCCACGTTCGCGGGCAGGCGGCGTTCGCGCCACAGGTAATAGAACACGTCCTCGTAACCGGGCACGACGGTCTGCCCGCCGACGCCCAGCCGCTCGCACAGCCGCGCCATGAAGCGCCGGGCATCCGCCACCGTGTACGCGCTGCGCTGGCGCTCGTCGGCGAACAACGTCGGGTCTTCCCAGCAAGGCTGCCCATCCGTGCGCCAATAGATCGACAGCGCCCAGCGCGGCAACTGCTCGCCCGGATACCACTTGCCCTGCCCGAAATGCAGGAAGCCGTTGCCGCCGTAGCGCGTGCGCAGCCGGTTCAGCAGTTCCAGCGCATAGCCGCGCTTGGTGGGCCCCAGCGCGGCGGTGTTCCACTCAGCGCCCTCGCGGTCCGACACGGACACGAAGGTGGGCTCGCCGCCCATCGTCAGGCGCACGTCCATGTGGTCCAGATGGTCGTCGATCTTGTCGCCCAGGTCGCGGATGGCGTGCCATTGCGCGTCGGTATAGGGCTTGGTCACGCGCGGCGACTCGAACACCCGCGTGACTTCCATGGTGTGCGTGAATTCAACTTCGGCCTCGTCGACCGCGCCCGTCACCGGCGCGGCGCTGCCCGGCTCGGGCGTCGCCGCCAGCGGGATGTGGCCTTCGCCCGCCAGCAGGCCCGAGGTGGGGTCCAGCCCGATCCAGCCCGCCCCCGGCAGATAGACCTCGCACCACGCATGCAGGTCGGTAAAGTCCGATTGGGCGCCGCTGGGGCCGTCCAGCGCCCGCACGTCCGGCTTCAGCTGGATCAGGTAGCCCGACACGAAGCGCGCCGCCAGCCCCAGATGGCGCAGCGCCTGCACCAGCAGCCAGCCCGAATCACGGCACGACCCGGCATTGCGCGCCAGCGTCTCTTCGGGCGTCTGCACCCCCGGCTCCATGCGAATCAAGTAGTTGATTTCCTGATGGATCTGCTGGTTCAACCCCACCAGGAAATCCACGGTGCGCTGCGGCCGCACGTCCACGCGCGACAGAAACTCGGCAAAGCGCGGCGTGGCCTGGCCGCACACCAGGTACGGCGCCAGTTCGCGGGCCAGGCCGTCGTCGTAGGTGAAGGGGAAGGTCTCGGCGTCCGGCTCCAGGAAGAAGTCGAACGGGTTGTAGACCGCCATTTCGGCAACCAGGTCCACGGTGATCTTGAATTCCCGGGTCTTGCCCGGGAAATTCAGCCGCGCCAGGTAGTTGGCAAAAGGATCCTGCTGCCAGTTGATGAAGTGCTCGGCTGGCTCGATGGTCAGCGAATACGACAGGATGGGGGTCCGGCTGTGAGGCGCAGGCCGCAGGCGCAGCACTTGCGCCGAGAGCCCGACAAGACGGTCATATTTGTATTGCGTAACGTGCTTGAGTGCTACGTGGATCGTCACTGCCTTCTCCGGGTCGACTGGGGGCTGCCGCAAAGGCAGCCAAAGCACTGCAAGGGGAACACGTGGGGGTTTCAGTGGCTGGTCTGCACCTGTACCGAGACATCCATTGACAGCGCGGCGGCGGCGCCGTGCAACCAGCGCACGGGCGAAGCCGATTCATAATCGCGCGCCACCGCCAGCCGGCAATGGCCGTCCGAAGCGAAGCAGGCGTGGCTGACATCCACGCTGACCCAGCCGTGCCGGGCCAGCCAGACGTCCGCCCAGCCATGGTTGGCGGCCTCGTCGCCTGCCACATGCCAATAGCCGCTGACGTAGCGGGCCGGCGTGCCGAAGGCGCGCACGCAAGCCAGCAGAAGATGGGTGTGGTCCTGGCTGCCGCCCCGCCCTGCCGCCAGCACCTGCGCCGCCGTCATCGGCGCATCGTTCAAACCCGGCGTGTACGCCACCCGTTCGCGGATGGCGGCGCTTAGCCTCAACACGTCGTCGGGCGTATGCATGCCGCGGGGCGCCACGTAGCGGCAAAAGTCGCGGATGGTGTCGTCGCACTGGGTCAGCGCGGTGGGCACGCCGTAGATGTAGACCGGCAGGCGTTCGTCCTCGTCGCCCACATGGCCCTGGGCCAGCGGATGGATGTCCACCTGCCCCACGGCGTGGATCTCGATTTCGCTGTGGGTGCGGTGCAAGGTCAGCGTGTGGATGACGTTGCCGTAGGCATCCACCTGCGGCTGGATCTCGCCGGGCGTCTGGATCTGCCACCGCAGCGCATGCTGGTGGTCGTCGCGCCGGGGCGTCAGGCGCAGTGTCTGGATGCTGTAGTTCACCGGGGCGGCATAGCGGTAGCGGGTCACGTGCTTGATGAGATGCTTCATGAAGGTCTCCAAGGGTCACGCTGGCAACATCGGGGCCGTCCGCCCCCTGGTCCGGCAGGCACGACGATTGATAGTAGCAATGGTTCGTTGAAATAATTAAGCAACTTGCATGCCAAGTTGCCGGGCACAGGGGCCTGTCGACAATCGCCCGTCGTTTGCGCGTGCCTGCCGCGCGGGCTATCCCCGGAATGTGGCCCCAAATGCCCCTGAAACGCCCCGGGGATGCACATTTAGCGGCATTTAGCACCAGACCGGTGCGCGGGCGGCCCCTTATCGGACTCCGCCGTGCCGGGGTGGCGCCCGCCTCCTGCCGCGCAGTTTTTACAACCCATTGCAAAATTGTTCTGCAAGCGACCGGGGCATCAGGCGCATCGCAGCCCGCAAGCGCAATCACAATCTTCAAACCGGCGGACAATCGTTCAATACGCGTTGCGGGCCGGGTGGCACATTGCAGGGAATTCCCCGCAGGCATCCCAAGGAGACCTCCATGCCCGTCACCGCCACCCCAACCCCCGGCGCCAAGTTGCTGTCCCCCAAGGACCACACGCTCATCATGATCGACTTCCAGTCGCAGATGGCGTTCGCCACGCATTCCATCGACGCGGTCACACTGCGCAACAACGCCGGTCTGGTCGCGCATGCCGCCGCCGGCTTCGGCGCGTCCGCCATCCTGACGACCGTTGCCGAAAAGAGCTTCTCGGGCCCGATGTTCGACGAAGTGGTCGCGCCGTTTCCCGGCCAGAAGCTGCTGGACCGCACGTCCATGAACACCTGGGAAGACTCGGCCGTGATCAAGCAGGTGAACCAGATCGGCAAGACACGCATCGTGCTGGCCGGCCTGTGGACCAGCGTCTGCATCGTCGGCCCGGCCCTGTCGGCGCTGGACCAGGGCTTCGAGGTCTACGTCATCACCGACGCCTGCGGCGACGTGTCGGTGGAAGCCCACAACCGCGCCATCGAGCGTATCGTGCAAGCAGGCGGCCAGCCGATCACCGCATTGCAGTATCTTCTGGAAATGCAGCGCGACTGGGCGCGCACGGACACCTATGAGATGACGACCGGCATCGCCAAGAAGTTCGGCGGCGCCTACGGCCTGGGCATCATCTACGCCAAGTCCATGTTCAACGCCCACGAAAGCTGACCGGAGCGCGCCGATGAAGGTCTACCTGGTATCGCTGGGACTCGGCCTGCTGGTCGGGGTCATTTACGCGCTGTTCAACGTGCGGTCACCGGCCCCGCCGGTCATTGCGCTGGTAGGCCTGCTCGGTATCCTGGCGGGGGAACAGATCCCCCCGCTGATCAAGCGCCTCATGGCCGACGACGCCACCCGCACGTCCTGGCTCCAGCAGCAGGTCAAGCCGCATATGTTCGGCCAATTGCCCAGTTGCCCGAAGCCGCCCGCCCAATCCCCCCCCGACGCCTGTGGAGACAAGCGCAATGGCTGACACTCCGACCTCGGCGCGCGACGGCGCGCCCGACCTGATCCTGCATCAAGGCCGCTTCACCACGCTGGACCCGGCGCGCCCCACTGCCGACGCGGTCGCCATCAAGGACGGCCGCTTCACGCGCGTCGGCACGGCCGCCGACATCCTGCCGCTGGCCGGACCCGCCACGAAGGTCATCGGCCTGAACGGCCGCAGCGCGTTGCCCGGGCTGATCGACAACCACCTGCACATCATCCGCGGCGGCTTGAACTACAACATGGAACTGCGCTGGGATGGCGTGGCCAGCCTGGCGGACGCCATGGCCATGCTGCGCCGGCAGGTCGCCATCACCCCCGCGCCGCAATGGGTGCGGGTGGTGGGCGGCTTCACCGAGCATCAATTCGCCGAAAAGCGCCTGCCGACCATCGAAGAACTGAATGCCGCGGCACCCGACACGCCGGTGTTCATCCTGCACCTGTACGACCGCGCGTTGCTGAACGCCGCCGCCCTGCGGTCCGTGGGCTACGACAAGACCACACCCGCCCCCCCGGGCGGCGAGATCGTGCGCGACGCGGCCGGCAATCCCACGGGGCTGCTGCTGGCCAAGCCCAATGCGTCGATCCTTTACGCCACGCTGGCCAAGGGGCCGAAGCTGCCCTTCGAATACCAGTTGAATTCCACGCGGCATTTCATGCGCGAACTCAACCGGCTGGGCGTCACCGGCGCCATCGACGCCGGCGGCGGTTTCCAGAACTACCCCGAGGACTATCAGGTGATCCAGCAACTGGCCGACGCCGGTCAGTTGACGATCCGCCTGGCCTACAACCTGTTCACGCAAAAGCCCAAGCAGGAAAAGGAAGACTTCCTGAACTGGACCGCCACCTCGCAATACAAGCAAGGCACGGACTACTTCCGCCACAACGGCGCCGGTGAAATGCTGGTGTTCTCGGCGGCCGACTTCGAAGACTTCCGCCAACCGCGCCCGGAAATGGGCCCGGAGATGGAAGGCGAGCTTGAGGAAGTGGTGCGCATCCTGGCGCAGAACCGCTGGCCCTGGCGCCTGCACGCCACCTATGACGAAACCATCTCGCGCGCGCTGGATGTCTTCGAACGCGTCAACCAGGACGTGCCGCTGGCCGGCCTGAACTGGTTCTTCGACCACGCCGAAACCATCTCCGAGCGATCCATCGACCGCATCGCTGCATTGGGCGGCGGCGTGGCCGTGCAGCACCGCATGGCCTACCAGGGCGAATACTTCGTCGAACGCTATGGCGCCGGCGCGGCCGAAGCCACGCCGCCCGTCAAGCGCATGCTGGAACGAGGCGTCAACGTGTCCGCCGGCACCGACGCCACCCGCGTGGCGTCCTATAACCCCTGGGTATCGCTGTCCTGGCTGATCACGGGCAAGACCGTGGGCGGGCTGCGGATTACGCCGCAGCGCAACTGCCTGGACCGCGACACCGCGCTGCGCATGTGGACCGAGAACGTGACGTGGTTCTCAAACGAACAGGGCAAGAAAGGCCGCATCGCCGAAGGCCAGTTGGCCGACCTGGTCACACCCGACCGCGACTTCTTCGCCTGCCCCGAATCGGATATCGCCGACACCAGCAGCCTGCTGACGGTGGTGGGCGGCAAGGTAGTGTGGGGCGCCGGCGAGTTCGCCGCGCACGACGAAGCCGCCCCGCCGCCCGCCATGCCGGACTGGTCGCCCACCCGCCTTTTCGGCGGCTACGGCGCCTGGGGCGATAGCGAAGGCAAGCCCTTGCAGGCGACGCTGCGCGAGGCAGCCGCCGCCTGCGCGTGCGCGAACGGCTGCAATGTCCATGGCCATCAGCACGCGGGCGCCTGGGCCAGCACGCTGCCCGTCTCGGACCTGAAGGGCTTCTGGGGCGCGCTGGGCTGCGCGTGCTGGGCCGTATGACGATGCCGGCGGTATTCACGTCGCCGGCCGTGCGCTGGCTTGCCCTGCTGGCGCTTTGCGGCGCGTACGTGCAAGGCGGGCTGGTGAAGCTGATGGACTTCAACGGCGCGCAGGCTGAAATGGCGCATTTCGGCCTGCATCCCGCCCATCTGGCGGCCGCTGCCGTTATTCTGCTGGAACTGGGCGCCAGCGCGTTGGTCCTGACCGGCCGGTTGCGCTGGCTGGGTGCCCTGGCGCTGGCCGGCTTCACCGCCGCGGCGGCGCTGATGGCCAACCGGTACTGGGAAGCGCCTGCGGACGCGCGTTTCATGACCATGAACGCCTTCTACGAGCACATCGGACTGGCTGGGGCATGGGTCCTGGTCGCCTGGCATGACCTGACGGGGCGCACGCATGGCCGGCGTTGACCGCAATACCCCCCCTCCCGCCGCCATCAGCGGCATGGCCCCGCTCAAGCACACACTGTTCGCCGTGCTGTGGGGCGCCACCATCCTGGGCAATATTGGCAGCTTCATGCGCGATGTTGCCAGCGCCTGGCTCGTCACGGACTTGTCGTCGAACCCCGCCGCCGTCGCCATGATGCAGACTGCCGCCACCTTGCCGGTTTTCCTGCTGGCCATCCCCGCCGGCGTGCTATCCGACATCCTGGACCGGCGCCGTTTCCTCATCATCATCCAGGTACTGCTGGCCTGCGTCAGCTTCACCCTGCTGATGATGGCCAAGACCAATACACTGACCGTCGAATACCTGATCGCGCTGACCTTCCTGGGCGGCGTGGGCACGGCGTTGATGGGACCGACGTGGCAAGCCATCGTGCCCGAACTCGTGCCCAAGGCCGAACTGAAGACCGCCGTCGGCCTGAACTCGCTAGGCATCAATATCGCGCGCGCCTTGGGACCTGCCGTGGGCGGCCTGCTGCTGGCGGCTTTCGGCGCGGCGGCGGCCTACGGCGCGGATGTGCTCAGCTACGTGTTCGTCATCGCCGCGCTGTTGTGGTGGAAACGGCCCAAGAAGGTGGACGACGGCCTGTCCGAACAGTTCTTTGGCGCCTTCCGCGCCGGCGTGCGCTTTGCGCGCGCCAGCCGCGACCTGCATGTGGTGCTGCTGCGCGCG
Organism: Achromobacter sp. 18P8.1.1; assembly: GCF_057799415.1. Classification (NCBI taxonomy): domain Bacteria; kingdom Pseudomonadati; phylum Pseudomonadota; class Betaproteobacteria; order Burkholderiales; family Alcaligenaceae; genus Achromobacter; species Achromobacter sp. 18P8.1.1. The sequence continues at coordinate 21,624 of NZ_JBYOKH010000073.1, forward strand.
GCGGTCTTCTTCATCTTCGCAAGCTCAGTGTGGGCGCTGCTGCCGCTGGTGGCACGCCGCATGCTGGGGGGCAGCGCGGGCTTCTACGGCATCTTGCTGGGCGCCGTCGGGGTGGGCGCGATCCTGGGCGCGGTGATATTGCCGATGCTGCGCCGGCGCCTGAACACCGACGGCCTGGTGCTGGCCGCGGCCGCCGTCGCCGCCATCGTCATGGCGGCGCTGTCCTTCGCGCCGCCGCAATGGGCGGCGGTCCTGCTGTTGCTGCTGTTAGGCGTGGGCTGGATCGTTGCCCTGACCACTTTCAACGGCGTGGCGCAATCCATTCTGCCCAATTGGGTGCGCGGGCGCGGACTGGCGATCTATCTGATGGTGTTCAACGGCGCCATGGCCGCCGGCAGCCTGGGCTGGGGCCTGCTGGCGCAGGAGATCGGCGTTCCCGCCACCTTGCTGGCCGGTGCCGCGGGCCTGCTCGTGGCCGGCCTGGTCCTGCACCGCATGCGCCTGCCCCAAGGCGAGGCCAATCTGGATCCGTCCAACCACTGGCCCGAACCGCTTCTGGATGCGCCCGTCGAACATGACCGCGGCCCGGTCATGGTGCAGATCGAATACCGCATCCGGGTGCAGGACCGCCCCGCCTTCCTGCAGGCGCTGCAAGCCGTGGCCGAAGAGCGCCGCCGCGACGGCGCCTATGCCTGGGGGATCGCGGAACACACCGGCGATCCGGAACGGGTGCAGGAATGGTTCCTGGTAGAGTCCTGGGCGGAACACCTGCGCCAGCATCAGCGCGTGTCGCAAGCCGACGCGGACCTGCAGGGCGAAGCCCAGCGTTTTCACATCGGACCGGACAAGCCCGTGGTGCATCACTTCCTGGCGCTGGACATGCGACAGGCGAAGCCCGGCCCGACGACCTGACGGTGCGCCGGGTTCAGTGCGCCGACGCGTCCAGGAAGCGGTGCACCACCCGAACCGACGCGGCGCCTTCGCCGATGCAGGCCAGCACGTGCTTGACCGAACCCGCGCGCACCGCGCCCGCCGCAAAGACGCCCGGCTGCGAGCTTTCAAAGGCCCGGGCCTGCATCGACCCGGCGGCCGCGCGGCCAGTATGGATGTAGCCCCGATCGTCCGTATCCAGGTAGCCATCCAGCCATGCCGTGTTGGCCTGCGCCGTGGGCTCCCCCACCCCGTCCTGCCGCATGCCGGTTGCCACGATCAGGCTGCGGGCTTCGACTACCTGCCCGTCGTCCAGCCCGATCCGGTACGGGTAGCCGCTACCGTCGAATCCGCTGGCGACGTGGCCAGGCAGCACGTGCGAACCGAAGCGCCGGCTCTGGTCCTCGGCCCGGCGCAGCAGTCCTCCGTCGCACAGGCCCGTGACCGTGCCCGGAAAGCCTGGCAAGGCGTCCGCGCCAGGCAAGTCCGCCCGGCACCGCAGACGCCCCACCAGCAACGTATGCAAACCCTCGGATGCCGCGTAGGCCGCAGCCGCCAAGCCCGCCGTGCCGCCGCCCACGACCACGAGGTCAAGCACAGGATCGGCTTGCCCGACGCCCGCCGCAGACCGGAGGATCGCGCCCCCATAGGGGCGCTGCCGCACGTAGCCGATGCGCCGCAGCATGAAAGCGCGCAGCACGATCTCGGCCAGCGGCCGTTCAGCCAGAAGCAGCCTGGCCAGCGCCGGCCGGTCGACCCGCAGCAGGCGGCTGGGGCAATCGGCGCGCAACGTGACGGCATTGGGCCGGTCGGTGAAGAGGTCCAGGCTGCCCGTGAATTCGCCGTCGCGGTGCAGCAGCAGGCTATGCATGGCGCCGTCGGCCTCGCATTCCAGCACCTCGACATAGCCTTCCAGCACGATGTAGAACGCCGCCTCGCGGTCGCCGGAATTCAGCAGCACGCTGCCGGCGGGCACGGCGATCGTCTCGCCATACGGCGCCACCTGCGCGACCTGGGCGGACGACAACATCGGAAACGCCTGGGCATGCAAGGTTGCCAGGCTGGCGGGCGCGTCGGCGGGCGTCGGGCCGGTAAAGGGACGGGTCATGGATTGGCTCACGGATCATCCGCGCGTGGCGCGTACTGCACCCAACATAGCGTTGCCGGTCCGCCAAGTCTTGTGCACTTGACGCCTGATTTGTACAAAAGAGCAATGATCGCACTATTGAAGGCGCACTAGTCCTCCCGGCTGCGGCATCGCGCTTTTGTCCAAATCGGGACACTTGCGTCCAATCATTTGCGCTTGCGCATGCCTAATATGACACGCGGACGCAACCGCCAAGGTTTATCCTGTTCCAGACCATGACACCTTCCGCCCCTCCCGCCCAGGCGCCGGACCATGACGCAATGGCCTGATGCGCCTCCCAGCCTGCGGCACGTCTATCCGGGCGCGTCGATCCAGGCCATTCGGACCAGCCCGGCCTGCGGCGCGGGCCTGGAAATCCTGCGTGTGGGCTACGCGCTGCCCGATTTCGGCGTGGCGCGCTCCGAGGACGACGGCGACGATTTCCTGCTGAGCCTGTCGCTGACCGACAGCCATCGGGTGCTGTATGAAGGGGGCCAGCCCCACCCCATGCCCGTGGCCGCTGAGGCCTTGACGATACGCCGCGCCAGCGCACCCTACCGCGCCGAGCTTCGCACGCCGTTCGATTTCCTGTATTTCCGCATCCCTCCCAAATCACTGGAGCGGCTGTCGGAAGACCTGGGGCTGCCGCACGTCGGGGACCTGTCATGCCTGCCCGGGCAATCCGATCCGGTGCTGGCCAGCCTGGGCAATGCGCTGCTGCCAGCGCTGGGCGCACCGGGCACCGCCGATCCCCTGTTCATCGACCATATCGCGTTGGCCGTCCAGGTTCACGTGGCGCAGAAGTATGGCGGCGCCGCGCTCTGCCAGGCACCGGCGCGCGGCGGTCTGGCGGGGTGGCAGGAAAAGCTGGCCAAGGACACGCTGGCGTCGGACCTGCTGGCCAACGTGTCGATCAGCGACGTGGCCCTTGCCTGCGGATTGTCGCGCAGCTATTTCATCAAGGCCTTCCGCCAGACGGTGGGTACGACGCCGCACCGCTGGCTGCTTGAACACCGCGTTGAGAAGGCCAAGCTGATGCTCCTGAACTCCAGCCGCTCCGTGGCCGGGATCGCCGGCGACTGCGGTTTTTCGGATCAGGCGCACCTGACCCGCGTCTTCGCCAGCACCGTCGGCGTCCCGCCCGCGGCCTGGCGCCGCCAGCACCGGAACTAAGGTCGGCCATGCCGCAACGCATCCAGATCCAGGCCTCCGACATGACGGTCACGCGCATGCGCAGCCACCGCGACGACTTGCCGCCCGGCCCGCCCATCCCGGTGCAGGATGCCTTCAGCGTCATCGTCCAGCTACAGGACTTCCGCGCCCACACTTTGTGGCGCGGCAATCGCATTGCCTACCAGGGCGGGCATGCGAAAGGCGTGGTGGCCATCACCCACCTGGGCGACCAGTGGCGATGCGAGCACCGGTCGGCCTTCGACAACATCCGCTTCCAGCTGCCGCGCAGCGCACTGGATGCGTTTTCTTCCGAGACGTCGCGCCCGCGCATATCTGGATTCGATTGCATGAACGGCACCCAGGACCCGGTGATCTACCACCTGGCTTGCGCGCTGGCGCCGACGCTGCTGCATCCCCAGCAGGCCAGCCGGCTGTTCATGGACCAGATCAGCGTGGCCTTGCAGGCCCATGTGATGCATGCCTATGGCCATGCCGCAGCGCCGGCCCTGGAAGCTGCAAGCAGCCATTTGTCGCCCGGGCAATTGCGCCGCGCCACCGAACTGCTGGCCGCCAACGTCGGCGGCGACCTGTCGGTGGCCGACATCGCCGCCGAATGCGGCCTGTCGCGCAGCTATTTCATCAAGGCGTTCAAGGGCAGCACCGGCAAGACGCCGCACCGCTGGCTGACCACCTACCGCATCGAACGCGCCTGCGCCCTGCTGGCGCAAGGCGGATGGTCCATCGCGGCGGTGGCGCTGGCCTGCGGCTTCGCCGATCAAAGCCATCTGACCCGCGTCTTCACCCAACAATTGGGCACCACGCCCGGCATCTGGCGCCGCTAGCGCAAGCGCAGGGGGCGGTGGCCCCGCCCTGCAGGCTAGCGCGGGAGCGCGGGTCCGGGCGTCAACGGCCCTGCGGGCTGGCCGGGCCGCGACGGCATCGGTGGCAATTTCGGCTGGCTCGGCCCGCTCCAGGCGGGTGACGCACCGCGATCGGCGCCGGAAGCGCCGGGCGCGGGATAACGCGATTCGCCGCAACCCGTACCCAGGCAGGTGGGCGGCGTACGGCCTGGCTCGACGGTCCGAGGACAAGACGTGCCCACGCAGTTGTCCGGCAACGTGCGTGCCGAGGGCGGCGGCGATGGAACGCTGGGTACGCCGTCCCGCGCCAGCGCCGGGCCACAGGCCAGCGCCATCCACACCGCCGCGATCAGGGTTTTCATCGTCATGCCTCCTCAGGCTGCACGCTTTCGAGTGTGCGCCCATCCCCTGCCTGCCGCAAGGCGCGGGCGCAAGACTATGGCGCCAAAATTGGATGTTTTTCGCGCCACGTCACGGGGATGTCATCTGCCCTGCCTAGACTGGCGCCGCTGAAACATTCAGTCTGCAGTCAACAGAACGACAGCCGTTCAACAGTCCCCTCACCTTCTTTCGATCCCATGCCGAACCCCTTTCCGTTCGGGCGCCGACCTGTCGCCCGCGCCCTTGCTTTTTCCTTGATCAGCCTGCTGGCCGCTTGCGGTGGCAGCGACGACGACGACGCAGCGCAGCCCGAAACGCCGCCGCCGGTCACCCCGCCCGTCACGCAACCCGAACAGCCGGCCGGCACCCAGGTGGCGTTCATGCCCGACGTCCATTTCCATGACGTGTACGCCACGTTCAAGGACGGATCGTTCCCGGGCGTGCCCAACCAGAAGACCGGCCGCAACGCGACGATCCGGACGATGCAGGCGCAGATGACGTCCACCCGGCTGTTCAACGAAAACTACTTCGCGTTCCTGGCCGCGCTGGATGACGCCGTGGCGCGCGGCGTGAAGTTCATCGCGCTGCCAGGCGATTTCTCGGACGACGGCCAGCCGGTGCACATGCGCGGGTTCCAGAAGATCCTGGACGACTACCACGCCCGCTACGGCATCGAGTTCTTTGCCGCGCCGGGCAACCACGACCCCAACCGGCCGCTGGCGCGCGCCGGCGGCAAGTCCGACTATCTAGGCATTGATTCCGCCACCGGACGCCAAGGCGCCCAGCAGGCGATCTACAGCCGCGGCGGCAACGGCGATTGCTCCTCGGGCTACTCGGGCGACTGGGCCAAGGTCAACAACACGTACTGCACGGAAGAAGTGCAGGAACTGGGCTACGCCGGCATCACCGAATCGCTGGCGCAGCATGGCTTCATGCCCAAGCCGGCCTACCGCTACTACGAGACGCCGTACAGCAACTACACCTATAGCGGCTATTCGTACGAAAAGGCGCTGGCGCAGGCCAACTGGGCCACCCGTCAGTACGAGATCTGCAAGGAAGGCACGGGGGGCTCCTATCGCCAACCCAGCTATACCCTGTGCCGTTCGGTGCCCGACACCAGCTATGTCGTCGAACCGGTCGAAGGCGTCTGGCTCGTGGCCATCGATGCCAACGTCTACGTGCCCACCGGCCCGGGCGCCAACGACTTCGCGGGGTCTGGCGACGCCGGCTACAACAAGATGCTGACGCACAAGCAGCATGTCATCGCTTGGCTGAAAGACGTGGTGGCGCGCGGCAAGGCGTCGGGCAAGCAGGTCGTGGCCTTCAGCCACTTCCCGATGAGCGAGTTCTTCAATGACGCGTCCGACGACATTACGGCGCTGCTGGGCGCGGGCAAGATGCAGATGGTGCGCCGCCCGGCCGAAGACGTGACCCGCGCGCTGGCCGAAACCGGCCTGCAGATCCACGTGGGCGGCCACATGCACTTCAACGACACCGGCGTGCGCCACTATGACGGCGACCATGCGCTGTTCAACATCCAGGCTCCGTCCATGGCGGCCTACGTACCGGCCTACAAACTGCTGCGCATGAAACCGGACAGCACGGTGGAAGTCGAAACGGTGCGCATGGACGAGGTCCCGCGCTATGACGAACTGTTCGAGCACTACCGTGCCGAACACGCCTTCTTCACGGACTTCCCCGCGCAGGTGCCCGGCGGCACGCTGTGGAGCGCCTCGATCCTGGACGCCCGCAACTATGCCGACTTCAGCTCGCGCTATATGTCGGAACTGGTGCGCCTGCGCCTCTTGAATGACGACTGGCGCTGCGAAATGCGTGAACTGGTGAAGAGCCCGCTGAACGGCTCGCACCTGCTGGTGCTGTCGCAGATGCAGACCAACGTCACCTTGAAGGAATTGGCCAACACCGGCGGCCAGGGCCTGTTCTCGTCAGCCTTCTTCGGCTGCCTGGCCGAAGCGGGCGGCAGCGGCGCCAGCAACCCGGCCTACGCGACGGACTACGCCGCCGCCGAAGTGCGCGCCCGTGCGCTGGCCCAGGCCAACGGCATGCGCCTGGAAGACTTCGACGCCTGGAAGGCGCTGGACCTGGCGGGCGACTTCGTGCGCCTGGCCAACGCCGGCGACCTGGCCTTTGCGGACATTCCCGCCGCGCGGGCCCGCCAGTACAAGCTGCTGGCCCAGGCCTTGCAGTCGACCAACGCCAACCTGCTGGTCAACGGCAACCAGGTGCGCAACGACAACACCGCCGCGGCCGTGTTCCAGGCGCGCTTCAAGCCGCTGATGGCGATCCTGTTGAAGCTGGCGGCCGGTGCCCCGACCCGCCACTTCATCGTCGACCTGAAGACCAACACGCTGACGGACATGACGGCGGAAGTCTCGCCGTTCTGATCCCGGCCATGCCGTGAAAACGCCGCGTGGGGGCGCGCCCCGCAAAGCGGCGGCGCGCGGCGGCGTGGGGGGTGGGGGTTTC
>NZ_JBYOKH010000074.1:0-28368 GCF_057799415.1 Achromobacter sp. 18P8.1.1
CCCCCCCCCCCCCCCCCCGCCCCCCCCCCCCCCCGCGCATGGCGCCGGCGACATAGTCGGCCGCCAGCCGGGCGCGTAATTGCGGATCGCGGTAGTTCATGACAGGCACCTCTTGAGCCGTTCCATGCCGCGGCGCACCCAGCTTTTGATGGTGCCCAGCGGCGTCTGCAGACGGCTGGCGATCTCGCTGTGGCTCAGGTCATCGAAGAATGACAGCGCGATGGCCGCGCGCTGCTGACCCTCGAGTTGCTTCAGGCAGTCGGCCAGGCGCCGGGCATCCTGATCGGTCTGCAGGCGTTCGAACGGGCCCGGCGCGTCGTCCGCCCATGCCAGCGTCAATTCGCCGTCGGCGTCGGGGCGCTCCAGGTCCGGCCTGCGCAGTAGGTCGATACAGCGGTTGCGCACGATGCGCGTCATCCAGGTCATGACTTGGCTCTGCTCGGAAGAATAGCGGGCGGCGTTGCGCCAGATATTGATGAAGCTGTCCTGGAGGACCTCCTCCGCCCAGTCGCTTCGTCGCAATATACGTACGGCAAGCGCAAACAGATGCGGGGACGTCTGGCGATAGAGTTCGGCCAGCGCGGATTCCTGGCCGCGCGCGCAATCCTGTATCAGGGCCTGCAGACGAATCGGGTCGGGCATGGCAAATATCCGGGGTCACATGGCGTGCGGTCGCGGAAGGCGACGGGGTCGAGGCAGCGGCAAAACGAACGGCCAGGCCATTGCGCAATATTACAGAAACGCGCGGCCTTGTCCTGCTGCGCGGCCTCTTCCCCCCGGGGGGGAGGGGAACGCCCGTCAGCGGATAAGCTGATTCATTTCCAGGATCGGCATCATCACCGCCAGCACGATCAGCAGCACGAATCCGCCCATCAGCAGGATCAACGCCGGCTCCAGCAAGGCCGTCATCGCCATTGCGCGCCGTTCCAGGTCGCGCGACAGGTTCTGCGCGCCGCGGTCCAGCAGCTCGGGCAGGCGGCCCGTCTTCTCGCCGCTGGCGATCAGATGCACCAGCAGAGAGGGGAAGACTTTCTGCGCGCCCAGCGACGCGGACAGTGCCGCGCCTTCGCGTACGCGCTCCGACGCTTCGTCCACGGCCTGGCGCAGCACATCGTTGCCAAGCGTGCGGCGGGCGGCTTCCAAGGCGGTCAACAGCGCCACGCCGCTGCCGCACAGGATCGCCAGCGTGGACGCGAAGCGCGCCGCATTGACGCCCAGCACGAAGCGGCCTGCCAGCGGCAGCCGCAGCACGCGCGCGTGCCAGGCCCGCCGCGCCGCCGGCGCCCGCAAGGTATAGCGCCACAACGCAATCAGCAGCACCAGCGCAACGCCCGTCACCATGCCCCATTCGCGGACATAGTCGGACAGGGCCAGCATCACGCGGGTCAGCATCGGCAACTGCTGCTTGGCGTGGTTGAAAGCGGACACCACTTGCGGCACCACGTAGCCCAGCAGGAAGATGACGATGATGACCGATACGCTGGCCACCACCGCCGGGTAGATGAACGCCGTCATCACTTTGCTGCGCAGCGTGTTGCGTTCTTCGATGTAGTCCGCCAGCTTTTCCATCACCTGCGCCAGGTCACCGGATTCTTCGCCCGCGCCGATGAGCGCGCGGTAAATCTCGGGAAAGTCGCGGGGGCGCGCAGCCAAGGCGGTGGACAGGCGATGGCCGGCGCGCACGTCGTCGCGCACGCTGCCCAGGGTGGCGGCGATGTGCTTCTTTTCGGCTTGCTCCAGCGTGGCGGACAGTGCGGCGTCCAACGGCAGGCGCGCGGCCAGCAGGCTGGCCAGCTGGCGCGTCAACCAGGCCAGGTCGGCGTCCGACAAGCGGGTGCGCAAGCTGGCGCCCAACCCCTCCGCCCGTGCCGCCAACGCGGTGGACAACGGCAACAGTCCGCGGCCGCGCAACTGGTTGCGGGCACCCCGCTCGGAGTCGGCATCGATCGTGCCGCGCACGATTTTTCCAAGCGCGTCGGTCGCTTCGTAACGGAAGGAAGGCATGGTTGAGGCAAGGGGGCGCACGCAAATGCGAAACGTGCAAAAGCCCCGAATTTAAAGGGTTTCCAGCCAGTATGTTGCATGTCAAATATGACCGTAGTGTTGCACTGTCACCCCGTATACTCCGACGCGCTTTCACGTTTTTTCACACGATTTCACGTCTCAGGCACCTATCTCGTCATGCGTCATCTCGCGCAGTTCAGCCTTGCGGTCTTGCTTGCAGCAAGCCAAATCGGACCGGCACTCAGCACGGCCCACGCCCAACAGGCAGACAACCGTGTCAGCCTGAATTTCGTCGACACCGATATCCCCGCCGTGTTGCGCGCGCTGTCGCTGTTCACGCAGCGCAACTTCCTGGTCGACCCCCGCGTCAAGGGCAAGCTCACGCTGGTGTCGGACCGGCCCGTCGATAGCGGACAGGCGCTGGCCATGCTGACCGGCGCATTGCGCCTGCAGGGCTTTGCGATCGTTGATGTGGACGGCGTGACACGAGTGGTGCCCGAGGCCGATGCCAAGCTGCAAGGCAGCGCGGTGGTAGGCAATACGCGGCCCGCAGCGCCCGCATCCGGCACGCCGACGGGTGGCGCCGCGCGCGCGCCGGTGCCGGTGTCGACGTTTGCAAAGGGCAGCAGTAGCGGTGAAATGCTGACGCGCGTGTTCCCGCTGAAGTACGAGAACGCCGCGAACCTGGTGCCGGTGCTGCGGCCGATGGTGCCGCCGAACAACCCCATCAATGCCTACCCCGGCAACAACACGCTGGTGGTGACGGACTACGCGGACAACCTGGAACGGATCGCGCAGGTCATCGCGCGCATCGACGTTCCCAGCTCGATTGACACGGACGTGGTGCCGGTGCAGTCCGGCATCGCGACCGACATCGCCATTCTGGCCTCGCAACTGCTGGATACGCAAAGCAGTGATCCGACCCAGCGCATCGCCGTCGTGGCCGACCCGCGCAGCAACAGCGTGCTGGTGCGTTCCGGCAGCCCCGCGCGCACGCGGCTGGCTCGCGACCTGATCATGAAGCTGGATGCGCAGCAGAACCGCGCGGGCAACCTGCACGTGGTGTACATGCGCAACGCGCAAGCCACGCGCATCGCCGAAGTGCTGGGCGGCTTGCTGACCGGCCAGGCGAACGCCGCGCCGGGCGCCAACGGTGGCGCCGCCGGCGCTTCAGGCCCCACAGGCGGTGCGCAAGGCGGCGCGCGCCCGCAGAACACCGCGTCCAACACTGGCGGCCAGATGGGGCAGGGCATGTCGGGCTCGTCCAAGGGCGGCCTGTCGGGTGAGCAGGAACGCATCTCGCGCGAAGACAACAGCACCCAGGCCGTGTCGTATTCGGCAGGCGGCGCCACCATCCAGGCAGACCCGGCGACCAACTCGCTGATCATCTCGGCGCCGGAGCCGCTGTACCGCAGCCTGCGCGAAGTGATTGACCAACTGGACCAGCGTCGCGCACAGGTGCTGGTGGAAAGCCTGATCGTGGAAGTCAGCGAACAGAAGGCCGCGGAATTCGGCATCCAGTGGATGACGGGCGCGGGCAACATCAACAGCGGCGGCACCAGCTTCATCGGCGGCACCAACTTGGGCGGCAGCGGCATTACCGGCACGGGGCCGACGTCGATCGACGCGCTCGGCGGCGGTTTGAGCCTGGGCGTGGTCAAGGGCACGGTGGACGTGCTGGGCAACAAGGTCATCAACCTGGGCGTGCTGGCGCGCGCCATGCAGAACTCGGGCGAAGCCAACATCCTGTCCACGCCGAACCTGCTGACGCTGGACAACCAGTCTGCCAGCATTCTGGTCGGCAAGACCGTGCCCTTCGTGACGGGGCAGTACGTGACCTCGGGCAGCAACGGCAGCTCCAATCCGTTCCAGACGATCGAGCGCGAGGACGTGGGCTTGAAGCTGAACATCCGTCCGCAGATTTCGGAAGGCGGCGCGGTCAAACTGGACATCTACCAGGAAGTCAGCAGCATCGACGAAAGCCGCTCCAACGCCACCACCGGCATCGTGACCAACAAGCGCGCCATCGACACCAGTGTACTGATCGACGACGGCCAGATCATCGTGCTGGGCGGCCTGCTGGAAGACAACGTGACGCTGACCACCAACGCCGTGCCGGGCCTGAGTTCGCTGCCGCTGATCGGGTCGCTGTTCCGCTACGATTCACGCAAGCGCACCAAGACCAACCTGATGGTCTTCCTGCGCCCGTACGTCGTGCGCGACGCGAACCGCAGCGCCAGCGTTACCATGGACCGCTACGACTACATGCGCCGCGCGCAAGCCGCCACGCAGCCCGGCGAACATTGGGTGCTTCCCGACATGCAGGCGCCGATGCTGCCGCCGCCGGGTTCCGCGCCTTCCGTGTCGAACAACGCCTATGACCTGCGGCCGGAACAGCAGGCGGCCACGATGCGCCGTCCGCCGCCCGCCACCGTGGAATCCTTCGCGGTGCGCCAGTATCCGGGCATGGCGCCGCAGCGCGACGCGTCGATGCCGATGCGCGTGTCGCAGTCGGTCACCATGGGCGTCGCGGTGGACCCCGAGTCGCTGCTATGAGCGCGCACCCCTTGCCCTATGCCTGGGCGCGCGCGCAGCGCGCCGTGCTGTCGCTGCGTGCGGGGCAGGTGCAGTTGACGGTCAGCCCGCGCACCCCCGATTGGGCGGTGCGCGAGATCCGGCGCTGCCACGGCGATATCGCGCTGGCGCATGTCGACGACGAGGCGCTGGAGACCTTGCTGACGGCCGCCTACAGCCATTCCGAGGACGCGGCGTCCGTCATGGGCGTGGCCGAAAACGAGATCGATCTGGACCGGCTGCTGCAGGACATGCCCGAAGTGGCGGACCTGCTGGAGGCGCAGGACGACGCGCCTGTGATCCGCATGATCAACGCGCTCTTCGCGCAGGCGGCGCGCGATGGCGCCAGCGATATCCACATCGAGCCCTTCGAGACGCATTCCGTGGTGCGCTACCGCGTGGACGGCACCTTGCGCGATGTGGTGTCGCCGCGCAAGGCCCTGCATGCCGCGCTGATTTCACGCATCAAGATCATGGCGCATCTGGACATCGCCGAAAAGCGCCTGCCGCAGGACGGCCGCATTGCGCTGCGCGTGGGCGGGCGGCCGATCGACGTGCGCGTGTCCACCTTGCCGACAGGGCATGGCGAACGCGCCGTGCTGCGCCTGCTGGACAAGGAGGCAGGGCGCCTGCAGCTGGAACGCCTTGGCATGTGCCCGGAGGTGTTGACGCAGCTGGACCGCCTGATCCGGCAGCCGCACGGCATCGTGCTGGTGACGGGGCCGACCGGCAGCGGCAAGACCACCACGCTTTATGCGGCGCTGAGCCGGCTGGATGCGGCCACCAGCAATATCCTGACGGTCGAAGACCCGATTGAGTACGACCTGTCGGGCATCAGCCAGACCCAGGTCAACGCCAAGATCGACATGAGCTTCGCGCTGGCCCTGCGCGCCATCCTGCGCCAGGACCCGGACGTGATCATGATCGGCGAAATCCGCGACCTTGAAACCGCGCAGATCGCCGTGCAGGCCTCGCTGACGGGCCACCTGGTGCTGGCCACGCTGCACACCAATGACGCCGTGTCCGCCGTGACGCGCTTGACGGACATGGGGGTCGAGCCCTTCCTGTTGGCCTCGTCGTTGCTGGGCGTGCTGGCGCAACGCCTGGTGCGCAAGCTGTGTCCGGAATGCAAGAAGCCCGCCATGCTGGACGGCAGGCAGGTGTTCCACCCGGTGGGATGCCCGACCTGCAATCACACCGGCTATAGCGGACGTTCGGGTATCCACGAGCTGTTCACGGTGGATGACGACGCGCGGCGGCTGATCCATGAAGGCCGCGACGAACGCGAACTGCGCCTGGCCGCCGTGGCGGCAGGGATGCGGACGATGCGGCAGGACGGCCAGCGCTGGGTGGACGGCGGCCAGACGTCGCCGGAAGAGATCGTGCGCGTCACGCGCGACGCCTGACGTCGCGCGCGCGGGCACCGGCAAGGTTCACTTGCCGGTGCCGAACAGCACCGTATCGTTCGAACGCCGGCCAAGGGTCGACATCAATCCGTCCAGCGCGGCGCGCTGGGCGTCGGTGGCCGACGCGGCAAACGTGGCCTGGCCCTCGAAATTCACCCCCCGAGCCGTCACATTGCCCTGGCCGGACACCGCCAGCACGCCGCTTTCCGTACTGAGCGCCAGCGCGGCGCCCGGTTTGCCGGTGCCTTGTACCCGCAGCAGGTAGGTGCCGACAGGCGCGACGGAGGTCAGTGCCGTGCCGGCATTGCGCCAGCGCAGATCGGCGATCGGGCCGGTCGGCAGGGGCCCGCCCAGCCGCAGGGCCTGCCAGCTGATCTCCAGCATGCCTTCGGGCGCCAGCGTGTTCCAGGGCGCGCCCAGCGCGGGCAAGACCGAGGCAGGGACGCGCAGGGACTGCGCCGGCAGCGACAGGCCCGTCCAGCCGATACGGGCGCGCAGCGGCCCTTGCAGCCAGGGGTGAGTGATTTCCAGCGCCATCGCATTCCAGCGCCATTGCCATTGCACCGGCTGCGGCAGCACGCGCTGCGACCCCTTGGGCCCCAATGCGATCCAGGCGCTGCCCTGCCACACGGTGCCACTGGCGTCGGCCAGTGCCACCAGCGATTGCTCCGGCTGCAGCGCCAGCAGCCACCGCGCAGGGAGCACGCTGACTCCGGCGGCCAGCGCACAGGCGCCGCTGGCCAGCAGCAGGGCGGCCGCGCGCTTGTTGATCCGGGGTGGCGGCATCAGCGGGCTCCCGCCTTGTCCGGCAGGGCCAGGGTCACCTGGCCATTCACCAGACCAGGCAGCGGCCGGCCATTGGGGTTGGCGGCGCGGGTCAGGTCGACCTTGTGCGTGGCCAGCCCCCAATCGCGGCCCGCGCCGTCCAGCCAGCGCAGTAGCGCGGACGACGGGGCCTGATTCAGGGCCAGTTGCACGCCCGCGCCGGATTCCGGCTGACCCAATGTCCACATGCCCGCCGGCAGGCCGGCGCGTTCCAGGCTGGCGCCCAGTTCCGCCGAGGTGGGCATGGCCGTGGCTGGGGTGGCGGACCGCTGGCGCAGGGATCGGGCTTGGGCCGTCAGGTCGGCGACGCTGGCGGCCTGGGTGCGCAAGGCCGGCAATTCAGCCTGGAGCTTGCGCATCGCATTCAAGGGCGGTTCGATCAAGGTGACGAAAGCCAGAGCCGAACCCAGCAGCGCGGCCGCACCCGTGACCAGCCGGCGTTCGCGCGGCGCCAGCGCTTCGTAGCGCTGCCGTGCGCGGGCCAGTGCCGGGTCCACAGGCTTGCGGAGGGATTGCCAGGCGTGTTGCAGGCGTTGGTTCAGTGTCATGGTTGCTTGCGCAGGATGCGCCAGGTGTTGTCGGTATCGCCGCGTTCGAGTTTCAGGCCCAAGGCGGCCGCCTGCTGGATCAGCGCCGGCGTTTCCGCAACGCGTTGCGCTTGTTCGCCGGCATCGGCCAGTTGCAGGGTCAGCGCCTGGTCGGCGTACGTCAGGCGCGCGACCTTGTCGGCCGCGAAGGGCAGGGTCTGCGCGGCGGCGCGCGCCAGCGGCAGGAAGTCCGCGGCGCTGGCCGCGCCCCGGTTGGCTTGCAGCGCATCCAGGCCCTGCTGGGCCTGGCGTGCGGGGTCCAGCACCACGGGCAGATCGGGGAACGCGGCCAGCACTTGCTGGCGCATCCTGTTTTTCAGCGCGTCGGCTTCGGCGCCCAATTGCGCGGCATGGATGTTCAGGCCGGCGATCCACACGGCGGCCGCGGCCGCGCTCCAGCGCCAGACCGGGCGCCAGCGGGATACGCGCGCCGGAGCTAATTGCGGCATGGCCAGCGACCAGGACGGCGAGGGCGCGCGCCAGCGCGGATCGGCCGGGTCGCGCAACGGCGCGTCGGATTCGGGCCCCAGAGTCTGCGGCGCAATGAGCGCATGCGCGCGCAAACCCTGCGCATTCAGCAGGCTCCACGCCCGCCGCACGGGTTCGCGCGGCGCCCAGGCCAAGGGCACCTTGCCGTCGGCGCCGCGCGCACCGTAGCCGATCGCAAGCGCGTCCAGGTCGCTCAGCACCAGCGGTTCCAGCGCGCTGTGCACCGCGGCGGCGAAGCGTGGGCGAGCAACGGCAGGGATCTGCACCGTGGTGGCGATGACGTCGGCCGGATGCAGCACGGCCTCGCACGCGGCGTTGGGATAGGCATTGCCCATGGCCTGCAAGGTCAGTTCGCCCTGCTGCGCGCAGCGTCCGCGCCGGTCGAACCAGGCATAGGGCAACGGCGAGCTGGCGCTGAACTCATCCAGGGGCGGCAGCGCGATTCTCAGGGAGTTTTTGGGGCAATTCATGGGATTTCTCGTGTCCATATCGTGTCGGGCGCGGCGGGCGGGGCGCTGCGCACCAGGGCCTGCATGGATACCCGGGCCCGCTCATAGACCACCGTGCCGCTGGCCAGGAACCAGCCGCTGGCAGTCGTGACAGTGGGCGCGGGCCCTTCCACGCCGGTGCCGGCAAGCCGGTTGGCGAAGTCGCCCGCGTTGTTGAACCAGTTGCCGCGATCGCGTTCGCCGGTCATCGCGCGCGCCTGGCTGAGCGACAGGCCCGGCACCAGCGCGGCGATGACCTCGGCGGGCGCGGTGTTGACGTTGACGCTGGTGGCGACCGGCAGCACGGTCATCGTGCGGCGCAGCGCATTGCGCACGGGCGGTTCCAGCCCGAGCTGGGCGGCGATCTCGTCCACGCCACGCGGCAGCGGCGCGCGCGCGTCGGGTGCGGGGACGGGCTGGCCGTTCGACGAGGCGGGGGAATCGGCTGCCAGCGCCGGCGGTTGCGCGGCAGCCACGATGTCGATGAGGTGTCCGGCCAGGGTGTCGGGCAACTGCTGCACGTTCAGCAGCCGGCGCAGCACCTTTTCCTGTTCGGGTTGCGGCACGCCGTTGCGCGCAAGATTGCTCAGGTTGTATTTGCCTTGCTCGTCCTGCACGCGGCCCGAGAACACGGCCACGCGGTCGTCGCCCGGCCGTTCGATTCGGGTGTCCAGCACGGGCGTCGCCCAGATCTGGTCGCCGCGTGTGGTGGACTCGCGCTTGCCGTGATCGCGGATGACCAGGCGCGCCCAGTCGATGCCGCCGGCCAGCATCACGCGGGCCTGTACGCGGGCCAGCTCGTTTTCCACGCGGCGGGTGCTGGCGGTCTGGCGCTGGAAGAGGCTGGTGGTCAGTGCCGCCACGATCGCGACGATGATCAACGCGCTGATGACTGCCGCGCCGCGTTCGCGGGCCGGGGGAAGCACCGTCATGGCAGCTCCAGGATACGGGTGTAACGCTGCGGCGCGTTGGCCGCGCCGCGTTCCAGCATGATCTCGATGCCGGTGGGCGCGGTGGCGAAGCTGGCATTGGCGTCGACCCAGCCCGTGCCCGGGATCCAGGCGCGCACGCTCATTACCCGCACGCCGGGCAGGAGCCGCACGCCGTCGGTCGCGGCCGGCAGTGGGCTGCGCGGCGCCGACGGGCCGCTGGCGCGCCACAGGCCGTCTGCCCGCACTTGCCATTGCACGCGCTGCCACAGGCCGTTGCCGTCGGGGTCGGGGCGCAGCAGCTCCAGGGTGTTGCCGCCGCTCGCCCGGCGCAACAGGCGCAGGCCGCTCGTCAATACCAGCGCGTCCTTGCCGGCGGCATCAAAGCCCGGTCCGGTGTAGGACAACTCGACGTCGCGCCCCATCTGCCCCAGGGTGCGCACGATGGCGTCCGTGTCCTCGGCCTCCTGCTCGATCCAGTCCCGCGCGCTGGACACGCTGGCCAGGCCGCGCCACGCCATCAGGCTGACCAGCGCCATCAGCGCCAGGGCCACCAGCACTTCGATCAGCGTAAAGCCGGCCTGGGCGGCGCGGGCGCGGGCGGGAGGGGTAGCGGCGCGGCGCATGGTCATCGCAGGCTGGACAACAGCCCGTCCAGTTGCAGCAGCACCGCGTCCGGACGCGCGGAGCGCGTGTCATGGACATTGACGGAAACCTGCCGGAAGCTGCGGTTCATGGAATTGGTGAAGACCAGTTCGCATTGCAGCGCGCGGCCGCCCTGCGGGCAGGGCACGGTTTGCGAACCGGCACGCGGCAGCACCTGATCCAGCCGAAGCTGGGTCAAGGCGTTCTGCGCGGCCAGCAGCGCCAGCGTCTTGTCCTGCAAGGCGCGGTTGTTGGCCGACATGACGCCGGTCGCGCGCAGGGCGGCGGCCATCGCCACGGCGATGATGGCCAGCGCCACCAGCACTTCGATCAGGGTGAAGCCGCGCTGGCGGTCGGCGGGGCGGGGCAGTTCAGCGGATGTCATAACGGCCGGAGGCGTCGCGTTGCAGGGTGATGCTGGCATCCCCCGCGTGAAGCGTAAGCGTCATTGGGGCGGCGACCCATTCGGTATTGAAGACAAGCGGTCGGTCGGGATCCAGCCGCAGCTGGACCACCCCGGCCGCCCAGGTTTGCGGGCGCAGCATGTCGTCGTGTTCCAGGTGGTCGACGGGCACGGGCGTGTCTTCTTCCGCGCTGGGGCCCGGCAGGCGCCCCTGGCGCTCGAATGACCAGCCTTGGCCGTTGGCCAGCCAGCGGATGGGGCGGCCGTCGCTGCGGGCTTCGCTTTGCGCCACCGTGAAGGCGTCCGCCAGGCGTTGGGCGTCGCTGCGCAGGCCGTTGTCGCGCTTGCCGATGGACAGGCTGACCATGCTGGCCGCGATGGCCACGATCACCAGCACCACCAGCACCTCAACCAGCGTGAAGCCGCGTTCAGAGCTCCCAGGAACCGATGTCGGCATCGCCGTTTTCTCCCCCGGGCTTGTTGTCGGCGCCGAACGAGAAGACATCGATGTCGCCCTTGACGCCGGGGCTCAGGTATTGATACGGGTGACCCCAGGGGTCATTGGGCAACTTGTCCAGATAGCCGCGCCAGTTGTTGGCGCCGTCGGGCTTTTCGGCCAGCGCGCGCAGGCCTTGCGCCGTGGTGGGGTAGCGGCCGTTGTCCAGCCGGTACAGCTTCAACGCCTGCATGATGCCCGCGATGTCCTGGCGCGCGGCGACTTGCCGGGCCTGGTCGGGGCGGTCCAGCACGCGTGGCACGATCAGGGCCGCCAGGATCCCCATGATCACAATCACCACCATGATCTCGATCAGGGTGAAACCTTGCTGGCGGGCTAGCCCACGCGGTAACTGACGCACTTTGCAACTCCGGTCTTTTGCTAGAAGCACGGGATTGTGGACATGAAATATGACAGTAATGCGTTGCCGCGCCGCCCGCCTGCTACCATGGCCCTTCTACAAGGAGCGGTAATGGCTACAAAAGAGAAGTCTTCGACTGGATTGGCGGCGTTAGTGGAAAAGGCGCTTCAACAGAAGAAGCAGGCTGCCGCCACACAGAAACCGGCAGGGTCTTCCCTGTCGAACCTGGCAGGCCGCAAGCAAATGGGCCGCCCCGCGGGCCGCAAGCGCTGATCGGCGGGCGCTTGAAAGGAAGCGCCGCCTGACCCGCAAGCATTCGACCAATTCCCCACGTTCAATTCACCTGTGCGATCCCCGCTGGCGCCGCCAGCGCGGCGGGCGTTGCCAGGCGGTTCAATCTCCCCCCTTGCTCCACCGTCACGGCGTCCACGGCGATATCGCGCAACACGATGCCTGGAGCCACTTCGCCGCCCGCGCGGTAAGCCAGGGGCGGCCCCCCGTCCACGCTTAGCACCACCGCGCCATCCGGACCGGCCGCGATCAGGCCCAGCACGCTGATCTGCGTGCGCATCACCTCATCTTTTCCGAACCACAGCGCCACCGGCGTGTTGTCGGCTGCGCGCGGCGCGGCGGCGGATACGGCGGGAGGCAGCGGGCCCGGGCGCGGCGCAAGCAGCACGGCGGCCCATACCCCCACGCCCGCGGCCAGCGCCAGCACGGCAAGGACGCGCAGCGCGGCAGGCGCGGAGGGCAGGGAGGGGCGCAAGGAAAGAGGCATGAGGACGACAAAGGATTCGAAAAGCGACGCGCCCGACTATAGCGGTCGTTCATGACAATGCCGATATCAAAAAACCGCCTTCGATTCAGCTTCTGTACAGCTTTCTGTCATTGCGCTTACACGGCGCCTATCTAGCATGCCGGCAACGCTCAACCCTTCGGGGCGAGCATTCATCCGATCCAACTGGGACACCCGCATGCAAGATACGAATCAAGCCAATCGCCGCCGACTCCTGAAGATGCTGGGAGGCGCGCCGATGCTGCCGATCGGCGGCGTCAGCATGGCTGCGCTGCTGGCCGGCTGTAATTCGAGCGACGACGATGACGACAGCGATGGCTCGACGAATCCGAATCCCAACCCGCCCGTCACGCCGGTGACGTTCACGTCCGCCGCATTCACGTCGATGCCCGCGCCCACGCTGGCCACGCCGCAACTGATGGCGCGCACGACCGTCAGCTCGGCGCTGGCGCTGACTTTCAGCGACGGTTCCAAGCGCACCGTCGAACTGGGCTACGAGCCGTTCTTCATGACGGGCGACGCGGTGCCGGACGGCAAGGGCGGCACGATGGTGGCCGGCGGCTACTTCAACCTGGCCGGCGCGCCCATCATGGACAACTCGGTGCCTGCGAAGGCGCGCCAGTTCTTCTCGAACTGTCCGGACGGCACGTCGCTGCTGGCGCTGTCGGAGCCGACGAAGGTTGCCGGCGTCGCTGGCAACGCGGTCTACGCCGTGGTGCAGTTCGAATACCAGTCGATGGATCAGGCCGGCAACGACATGTATGGCCTGCTGCCGTCGCCGATCGCCGTGCTGACCCTGTCGCAAGACCCGAACACCGGCAAACTCAGCCTGGTGAAGTACAGCAACGTCGACACGTCGTCGGTGCATGGCCTGTGGATCACCTGTGGCGCCAGCCTGTCGCCCTGGGGCACCCACCTGTCCAGCGAAGAGTACGAGCCGGACGCGACAGTCGCCCGCATGCAGGCGGCCTTCCAGACCTACAGCCAGAATGTCTACGGCGACCCCGCCAAGGCGAATCCCTACCACTACGGCCACATGCCGGAAGTGACCGTGCATCCGGACGGCACGGGCACGGTCAAGAAGCACTACTGCATGGGCCGCATCTCGCACGAACTGGTGCAGATGATGCCCGACCAGCGCACCGCGCTGATGGGCGACGACGCCACCAACGGCGGCCTGTTCATGTTCGTGGCCGACCGCAAGGCGGACCTGTCGGCGGGCACGCTGTACGTGGCGCAATGGACGCAGACTTCCGGCAAGGGCCCGGGCGCCGGCACGCTCAAGTGGATCAAGCTGGGCCACGCCACCAGCGCCGAAGTCAAGGAGCTGGCCGACCAGCTGGTGGCCGCCGACATCATGGACGTGCGCACCGTTGACCCGACCGACGCGTCGTTCATCAAGATCCGCTACAGCGGCAAGGACAACTGGGTCAAGCTGCAGCCGGGTCGCCGCCAGGCCGCCGCTTTCCTGGAAACGCATCGCTACGCGGCGATGGTGGGGGGCACGCTGGCCTTCACCAAGATGGAAGGCACGACCGTCAATGCCCGCGACAAGATCGCCTACAGCGCCATGTCGCGCGTGGAATCGTCGATGATCGATGGCAAAGTCCCGGGCCTGAAGGTCGAAGGCAATTCGGCCGGTGCCGTGTACCAGCTGCACATGAAGGCGGGCCAGGTGGATACCGACGGCAGCACGATCGACAGCGAATGGGTGCCGGTGGACATGGGCGCCGTGACGGAGCTGATCGGCAAGCCGCTGGCCACAGCGGACGCGCTGGGCAACACGCATGACGCCGATTTCATCTCGAACCCCGACAACCTGAAGTTCTCCGAAAAGCTGCGCACGCTGTTCGTGGGCGAAGACAGCGGCGGCCACGTCAACAACTTCATGTGGGCCTACAACGTCGACACCAAGGCATTGTCGCGCTTGCTGTCGTGCCCGGTGGCGGCGGAATCCACGGGCCTGCAGGCCGTGGACGAGATCAACGGCTGGACCTACATCACCAGCAACTTCCAGCACGCGGCGGACTGGGGCGCCATCCACGCAGTGGTACGTCCGACGCTGGAACCGCTGGTCAAGGCCAACTACAAGGACGGCTTTGGCGCGGCGGTCGGTTATCTGACCGGCGTGAAGATCGGCGCGTAAGCCGCGCGCGTCTGCGCATGCGGGACGGGGCGGCGCAGGCGCCGCTTCCGCTGCAGTTCCAAAGGACCGGTACGCCGGTCCTTTTTCATGGGCGTCGCAACCGTTTTTTTCGCAAAAGAATCCTGATCCGTCGATCAAGCTTTCTGCCCTTTGTTTCATGGCGCCTTCACGTGGAACCGCCACTATGTGCGCAGCGTAAAACCCTGTTCATGAAACGAGAAGATAAGCATGCAAGCATTGAATTGGAGAAGATGGTGCGCCATGTTGCTGGCTACCAGCGCATTGGCGGGCTGTGGGGGCAGCGACGATGACGACGACACTGTGGCGCCTCCCACGACGCCGCCAGTGACCGAGCCGGGCAAGCCGGCCGTCGAGAAGGTGCTGTTCATCGGCGTCGATGGCTTGACGTATGACGCCATGCGTAGCGGCGTTGCGGACAAGACCTTGTCCAACATCGGGCAGTTGACGGTCACGCGCGCCTGGACGGGCGGCGTGACGGGCGGTGTGACCCAGCAGCCGACGCTGGCCGCACCGGGCTGGGCCACCTTGCTGACCGGCCAATGGGCCGACGTGCACGGCGTGCGGTCCGACGCGGCGGGTCAAGCGATGAAAGCGCCCAGCCTGTTCCAGCGCGTCAAGGCGGCGCGCCCCGATGCCCGCCTGGCGGGCGCCTTCAATTCGACATTGCTGGCCGGCCTGGTCGGCAGCGATCGCGACGCAGGCTACGTGCAAGCGGTGACCGACTGCGCGGGCGTTGACGACTGCGTCGCCACGCAGGCGCGTGACCGCATCACGGAAGGCTACGACGTGGTCGTGGCCCAGTTCGGCGCCGCCGAGCGCGCCGCGTCCGACAGTGGCTTCGGCGCCAATTACCAGGCCGTGATCCGCCAGACGGACGCCGCCGTGGGCGTCCTGGCCAAGCAGATCGCCGACCGCCGTGCGGCGAACCCCAACGAGAACTGGCTGATCGTCGTGGCGACGAGCCACGGCCTGGGCAAGACCGGCACGGTCGACGGCCTGCCGCTGTCGTCCAACAAGACCATCATGCTGGCGACGAACCAGCCGGCGATGCTGGGCGGCACGGCCGACGATGCGTCGTTTGATGGCGTCTGGGACAGCAACTGGTACGCGCTGCCCAGCGCTGCAGACGTTGCGCCGACGATGCTGGCGCATCTGGGCGCGCTGCCGGCCGACGGCCAGTACGACATGGCGGGCACGCCGTTGTCCGAGCCGCTGGCGCTGCGCCGGCTGGCGACCCGTACGTCGATGGACAACAAGACCGTGACGCTGTCCTGGGTGCGCGTTGGCGAACCCGACGGCGAGATCGTCGTCAGCCGCGACGGCGCCGAAGTGGCGCGCCTGCCCGGCACGGCCACGGAATACGCGGATACGGGCTTCACGTTTGATACCGAAGGCGTGCACACGTTGAACTACAGCGTGTCCGCAGGGCGCGCCGTCAGCGCCACGCGCGCCACGGTGGTCTATGCCAAGCCGGTTGTGCTGTTGCCGTCGCTGCGCACGGGTCTGACGATGCTGTTCCCGTTTGAAGGCAACGTGACCGACATCGCGGCGGGCGGCGGCGTGATCACGCCGTACGACGGCGTGCAAGCCCCGGCCTTCGCCGACGCGGGCGTGTTCGGCAAGATGTTCAAGAACGAGCGCGGTTCGGCCGCCCTGGGCGCCTTCAAGCTGGACTACCCGGCGGGCCTGCTCGACAGCCTGCAGGTCTTCACGATCGGCTTCTGGTTCCAGTCCGACGGCACGGCCAACGACCGCTCGATCCTGGGCAACAAGGACTACAACTCCGGCGGCAACCCCGGCATCACCATCGGCCAGTGGTCCGGTCCCGAACTGCGTTTCAACTTGGCGGGCGGTGGTGCGCGCGTCGACATCAACGGCGTGAAGTTCACGGCCAACAAGCCGGTCTACATCGCCATGACCGTCGACAAGACCGCCAAGACCATGACGGCCTCCGTCTACGACAGCGAACTGGGATTCACGCGCCGCTCGACCGCCACGGGTTCGGTGAACCTGGCGCAGGTGGCCGGCGTCTTCGGCCCGCACATCGGCTTGAACGAAGACGGCCGCGGCACCTACGGCATCTGCTGCGCCGGCACGAAGGGCCCGTACACGATGAATTTCGACGATCTGGCCTTCTGGTCGCGTGCCTTGACCGAGGCCGAAGTGAAGTCGCTCGCCATGTCCGGCAAGTCCGTTTCCGAACTGTTTCCCTGATGTTCCTAGGATAGAAAACCATGAGCAACTCCTTGATCTTGCGCGGTTTGCTGCGCGTCGGCGCGGTGCTGATGCTGACCGCCACCCTGGCCGCCTGCGGCGGCGATGACGGCGACGACAGCAAGCCCGACAACGGCGGCGGAACCGAAACCCCGACGCCCGTGCCGCCCACGCCGGCCAAGCCCGAACTGCGTTGCGCGCCTTGAGCCGCGCTCCCTACCGAGTCATAGGAAACGAAACTGTGAAGTCCGAAAAAGACCCGATCCACGCCGGCAAGCGCCGCTTCCTGCGCAACGCCGCGGCGTCCACCGCCGGCCTGACCGCGCTGTCGATGTTCCCGCCCGCCATCCGCCGCGCGCTGGCCATTCCGGCCAACAACCGCACCGGCACGATCAACGACGTCGAGCACGTGGTCATCCTGATGCAGGAAAACCGCTCGTTCGACATGTACTTCGGCACGTTCAAGGGCGTGCGCGGCTTTGGCGACCGCATCACGATCCCGCTGGCGCAGAACCGTTCGGTCTGGGAACAGACCAATGGCACGCGCGTGGTCATGCCGTATCACCTGGACAGCACGCAGGGCAACGCCCAGCGCGTGTCGGGCACGCCGCATGACTACGTGGACGCGCAGATGGCCTGGGACGGCGGCCGCATGAACCAGTGGCCGCGCTACAAGCAGAACCAGTCGATGGGTTACTACCGCCAGAAAGAGGTGGACTTCCAGTTCGCGCTGGCTGAAGCGTTCACCCTGTGCGACGCCTACCACTGTTCCACGCACGGCGGCACCAACACGAACCGCCTGTTCCACTGGACCGGCACCAACGATCCGCTGGCGCAGGGCAATGGCCCGTCGACCCGCAACCAGTGGGACAGCCTGGGCGCGTCCACCACCGGCTGGACCTGGACGACCTATCCGGAACGGCTCCAGAAGGCCGGCGTCAGCTGGACGGTCTACCAGAACCTGCCCGAGAACTTCGGCGACAACCCCTTGGCCGGCTTCCAGCAATATCGCCGCGCCAACGAGCAAGCCGGCAATTCCGCCAACGGCGCGCCGTACCCGGCCTGGACCCCCAGCATGGATGCGTCCAATCCGCTGTACAAGGGCACGGCCAACACCATGCCTGACGGCGGCTTCCTGCAAGCCCTGCGCGACGACGTCAACAACGGCAGGCTGCCGCAGGTGTCGTGGATCGTGGCGCCCGCCACGTATTCCGAACACCCCGGCCCGTCCAGCCCCGTCCAGGGCGCCTGGTACATCCAGGAAACGCTGGATGCGCTGACGTCGAACCCGGACGTGTGGAGCAAGACCGTCCTGCTGATCAACTTCGACGAGAACGACGGGTACTTCGACCACGTGCCGCCACCCGCCGCCCCGTCGCTGAACCCGGACGGTTCGATGGCCGGCGCGTCCACCGTCAACACCGACCTGGAACGCCACACGCACGCATCGGCCCAGGACGCGGCCGACAACCGCGTCTACGGCCCCGGTCCGCGCGTGCCGATGTACGTGGTGTCGCCGTGGAGCCGCGGCGGCTGGGTCAATTCCCAGGCGTTCGACCACACGTCCGTGCTGCGTTTCCTGGAAGCCCGCTTCGGCGTGAAGGAAGAGAACATCAGCCCGTGGCGCCGCGCCGTGCTGGGCGACATGACCTCTGCGTTCAACTTCGCCACGCCCAACGACGAAAAGCTGCCCAACCTGAATCTGCAGACGCGCGCCGAATCGGACCAGAAACGCACCGAGCAGGAAGCCCTGACCGCCGTACCGCTGCCGGACCCCAGCACCCAGGCCAAGCCGGTGCAGGAAGCGGGCCACCGCTATTCGCGCGCCTTGCCGTACGAATTGCACACCAGCGGCCGCAGCCAGCCCAGCACGGGCAACATGTGGCTGGTGTTCTCCAACACGGGCAAGCAGGCGGCGGTGTTCCACGTCTATGACCGCCTGCACCTGGACCGCCTGCCGCGCCGCTATACGGTCGAAGCCGGCAAGCAGCTGGAAGGCAGCTGGGATACGGCGGTCGACGGCGGCAAGTACGACCTGTGGGTGCTGGGCCCCAACGGCTATCACCGCCAGTTCGCGGGCGACCTGGCCCTGGCCCGCACGGCGCAGCTAGATCCGGAAATCCGCGTCTGCTACGACATCGCCAACGGCGACGTCTATGTCAGCTTCATCAACAGCGGCAAAGACGCCTGCACCTTCGAAGTCACGCCCAACGCCTACTACAGCAACAACGAGCGTTGGACGCTGACCGTGCCCGCCGGCAGCAAGGTCGAGCAGCACTGGGCCCTGGAAGGCAGCGGCCACTGGTACGACTTCACGGCCCGCCTGGCCGAAGATCCGTCGTACCTGCGCCGCTTCGCGGGCCGCGTCGAAACCGGCAAGTCGTCGGTGACCGACCCGGCGATGGCGACCTAAGGGTCAGGCAGCGGTCTGCGGTTCGCGCGCCCGGAAGGCCGTGGCGCACGCATCGCAGATCGCCGCCGTGATGCCCTGGCGCGCATGCTCGCGCCGTTCGAGCATGCCAATGGCCCGCGAAAGCGGGCCTAAGTCCTGGGGCAGCGTCAAGATCCGCAGTTCCGGGCTGTGCTGCCAGTTTGACCCGTTGATCAGCGGCAGCAGGGTCACGCCCACTTCCTGGCGCACCAGTTCCACCAGCGTCTCGATGGCGTTGAGTTCCAGGAATTCATTGAGCGGCACCGCCAGGCGCCGCAGCAGGCGGTCGATCTGCAGCCCTGTGCGCTGGGTGCGGTCAAAGCGCAGGAAGGGGTTGTTCGCCAATACCTGACGGGCGTCCTTGCCCGCGGCGGACGCCGGGGCGATCACCACCAGTTGCTCTTCATATAGCGGCGTCCAGCGCGTGCTGGCCATCTTGCGGCCGGCTTCCACCAGGAAGGCTGCGTCCAATTCGCCGTCTTCGACCTTGCCGGCCAACTCGCTGGCCTTGCCCGACAGGATGCGCACGTCCAGCTTCGGGTGGGCCTTCTTCAGGCCCGACACCACCTTGGACAGGGTCCCCATGCAGGACACGATGCTGCCGACCGACACCGCGCCAGCCAGTTCGCCAGGCACGGTGCGCGGCAAGCGCATTCGGTCGTATAAATCCAGTAAATGCTTGATTTCAGGTAGCAATTCCCGGCCGGCTGCGTTAAGAATGGCAAGACGCCCGCTGCGGTCGAACAGTTCGCGGCCCAGCTCCGCCTCCAGTGAACGCATCTGGAAGCTGACGGCGGCCTGGGTCAGCGCCACTTGCTCGGCGGCTTCGGAAAAGGAACCGTGATGGGCGACGGCCAGGAAAGTGCGTAAAAACCGGATCGTACTCATAAAATTTTCTTTTATGACGGAACAAAAAATCAAATTGATTTAATTAGATCACGAGAGTACCTTCGCCTGCTTAACCGTTCAGACCGTTTAGAGACAAGCCGATGAAAACCTTTGACTGGGTCAACCCGTATCCTTCCGTACGCATCCCGCTGTTTGCGCGCAACGTGGTGTCCACGTCGCATCCGCTGGCAGCCCAAGCCGGGTTGCGCATGCTGCTCAAGGGCGGCAACGCCGTGGACGCCGCCATTGCGGCCGCCGCCACGATCGTCCTGGTCGAACCGGTTTCCTGCGGCCTGGGCGGCGACTGCTTCGCCATCGTCTGGGATGGCAAGGAACTGCATGGCTTGAACTCGTCGGGCGTGGCGCCCGCCGCCTGGAACACCGAATACTTCAAGGCCAAGTACGGCACGGGGCCGGACGGCCTGGCCATCCAGCCCAAACGCGGCTGGGACGCGGTGACGGTGCCGGGCGTGGTGGCCGGCTGGGCCGCGCTGCACGAAAAGCTGGGCAAGCTGCCGTTCGAACAACTGTTCGAACCCGCCATTGAAATCGCCGAGCGCGGCTATGCCGTGCCGCCGGTGGTGGCGCACAAGTGGGGTGCCGCCGCTGAAGAACTGAAGTCGCAGCCGGGTTACGCCCAGGCGTTCATGCCGGAAGGCCGCGCGCCCAAGGTCGGCGAACACTTCCGTTTCCCGGACGCCGCCAATACGTTGCGCCGCATCGCCGAATCCAAGGGCCGCGACTTCTATGAAGGCGAACTGGCCGAACGCATCGCCGCCTTCAGCAAGGAATGCGGTGGCGCGATGACGCTGGAAGACCTGCGCAACTACCGTCCGGACTGGGTCAAGCCGATTTCCAAGTCGTACCGCGGCTACGAGCTGCACGAGATCCCGCCGAACGGGCAGGGCATCGCCGCGCTGATCGCGCTAGGCATCGTCGAACGCTTCGATATGTCGGACATCCCCGTGGATTCCGTACAGTCGCAGCACATCCAGATCGAAGCCATGAAGCTGGCCTTCGCCGACCTGTACAAGTATGTGGCCGACCCCCGCGCCATGCAGGTCACGCCCGAGCAGATGCTGTCGGACGCTTATCTGGACAGCCGCGCCAAGCTGATCCGTCTGGACCAGGCCACCCATTTCGAAGCCGGCCGCCCGCACGCCGGCGGCACCATCTATCTGACCGCGGCTGACGAAAACGGCATGATGATCTCGTTCATCCAGTCCAATTACATGGGCTTCGGGTCGGGCGTGGTCGTGCCGGGCACCGGCATCAGCATGCAGAACCGCGGCGTCGGTTTCTCGATGGACCCCAAGTCTGCCAACGTGGTCGAAGGCGGCAAGCGTCCGTTCCACACCATCATCCCGGGTTTCCTGACGCGCGGCGGCAAGCCGGTCATGAGCTTCGGCGTGATGGGCGGCGACATGCAGCCGCAGGGCCACATGCAGACGGTCGTCCGCATGATCGACTACCACCAGAACCCGCAGGCCGCGTGCTGCGCGCCGCGCTGGAAGGTCAACCGCGACTTCACGCTGGACATCGAGACCAACATGAAGGCTTCCACCATTGCGGGCCTGAAAGACCTCGGGCATGCTTTGAAGTCCGTTGACGATCCCTACATGGACTTCGGCGCCGGCCAGTTCATCTGGCGCATGTCCGAGACCGACAACGAACTGGGTTATGTCGCCGCCAGCGACAGCCGCCGCGACGGCCAGGCGGTCGGCTTCTAAACGTTAAGCTCGCAAGCAACAAGGGGAAAAACACAATGAAACGCTTGACCATGACCTTCGGCGCCAGCTTGCTGGCGCTGGCTGCGGGGGCGGCGTGCGCCCAGAATATCCGGATCGGCCTGCAGGAAGACCCGGACGTCCTGGACCCGCACCGCGCCCGCACCTACGTCGGCCGCATCGTGTTCACGTCGCTGTGCGACAAGCTGGTGGACATCGATCCCAAGCTGCATTTCGTGCCGCAACTGGCCACGTCGTGGTCGTTCAGCCCCGACAACAAGGTGCTGACCTTCAAGCTGCGCGAAGACGCGCTGTTCCATGACGGCACGAAGTTCGACGCGCCGGCGGCCAAGGCCAACCTGGAACGCGCCATGACCCTCCCGGACAGCCTGCGCAAGGGTGAACTGGCTTCGGTCGAGAAAGTGGACGCGCCGGACGCGTCCACGCTGGTCCTGACCTTGAAGAAGCCGGATGCCACCTTGCTGGCCCAGCTGTCCGACCGCGCCGGCATGATGCTGTCGCCCAAGACCTTCGCCGACGCCGACGTGGCGTCGGTGGGCCGCAAGCCCGTGTGCTCGGGCCCGTACAAGTTCGTCGAACGCATCCAGAACGACCGCATCGTGCTGGAGAAATTCGACCAGTACTACGACGCCAAGGACTACGCCTTCAAGCGCGTGACCTTCCTGCCCATCCCCGACACCACGGTTCGCCTGTCGAACCTGCGTGCAGGCGACCTGGACATGCTGGAGCGCCTGAATCCGTCGGATGCGCCGCAGGTCAAGAACGACGCCAGCCTGACGTTTGCGCCGGTGGCGGGCCTGGGTTTCCAGCAGTTCATGTTCAACGTGGGCAACGGCAAGCGGGCCGAAGACAATCCGTTCAAGAACAAGCTGGTGCGTCAGGCGTTCCAGTACGCGCTGGACCGCAACGCCATCAACGACGTGGCAGGCGGCGGCATTTTCGAACCCGCCCAGCAGCCGTTCCCGCCGGCCAGCCCCTATCACAGCGACAAGTTCCCGGTTACCAAGCGCGACGCGGCCAAGGCCAAGGCATTGCTCAAGCAAGCCGGGTTCGACCGCGTGAAGGCCGAACTGGTGTTCGGCAACAACACGACGACCTCGTCCATTGCCGAGATCGTCCAGGCGATGGCGTCCGAAGCGGGCTTCGACCTGTCCTTGCGCCCGACCGAATACGCGGCCTTGCAGAAGGAATCGTCGGCGGGCAACTTCCAGATCGTGATGCTGGGCTGGTCCGGCCGGGTCGATCCCGACGGCAACGTGCACGCGTTCGTGACCTGCAAGGGCGCACTGAACGATGGCCATTACTGCAACCCGGAAGTGGACAAGCTGCTGAACGAGGCCCGCACGGTGCCCGACGAAGCGAAGCGCAAGGAAATCTACGACCAGGCGCAGACCATCATCCAGGACGAGCTGCCGGGCGTGTACAACTACTACCAGCCGTGGCCGTTCGCCATGGGCAAGAAGGTCAAGGGCTTTACGCCGTATCCTGACGGCATGATCCGCCTCAAGGGTGTGACGTTCGCGCAGAAGTGACGACGAGGCGCGGCGTCCTCCCGGGGGCGCCGCGCACGTTGGAGGCGGCGACGCGTCCAACGGTTCTTTGCGGCGGCCGCGCGCCAGGTGATGTTGGCCTGACGCCGTCCGCCGTTCCTGTTCTACGGTTTTTCCCACATGCTTAAACTCATCTTGCGCCGCGTGGTCGTCGCGATACCGACACTGATACTGGTGTCGATGATCGTCTTCATGCTGCAAAAAATCCTGCCCGGCGATCCGGTGCTGACACTGGCCGGCGAAGAGCGCGACCCGGCCGTCCTGGACTACCTGCGCGACAAATACCGCCTGAACGATCCCTTGCCCGTGCAATACGCGGCCTGGGCCGGCCAGGTGCTGCAAGGCGATCTGGGCAAGTCCCTGCGCACCGACGTGCCCGTCACGACGCTGATCGCGCAAAAGCTGCCCGTCACCCTGCAACTGGCTGCGATGGCGATGTTCTTCGCGCTGCTGATCGGCATCCCGATGGGGATCATCGCAGCGGTGCGCAAAGGCAAGCCCATCGAAATGGGGGCCAACATTGCGGCGCTATCCGGCATGTCGATCCCCAACTTCTGGCTGGGGATCATCCTGATTATGGTGGTGTCGGTGCAGTGGAAGCTGCTGCCGGCCTCGGGCTACGTGTCGCCAGCGGAAGATTTCTGGCTGTCGATCAAGACGATGCTGATGCCCTCGCTGGTGCTGTCCACGGCGATCGCGGCCTACCTGATGCGGCACACGCGTTCTTCCATGCTGGAGGCGCTGTCCGCCGACTACGTGCGCACCGCGCGCGCCAAGGGCGTGTCGCCGCGCCGCGTGGTGCTGCGCCACGCCTTGCGCAATGCGCTGATGCCGATCGTCACGCTGGTGACCTTGCTGTTCGGCGAATTGCTGGCCGGCGCCGTGCTGACCGAGCAGGTCTTCACGATTCCCGGTTTCGGCAAGCTGGTGGTGGACGCGGTGTTCACGCGCGACTACGCGGTGGTGCAGGGCGTGGTGCTCTGCGTGGCGGTGGGCTTCATCCTGATGAACCTGCTGGCCGACATTCTGTACATCCTGGTCAACCCCCGCCTGAGGCACTCATGAGCGCACTTCCTGCAACGGCCGCAGCCGTCACGCCGCCCCGCAGCCGCAACCGCGCCTGGGGCAAATTCAAACGCAACCACATCGCGATGCTGGGTCTGGGCATCGTGGCGTTCTTCGTCCTGCTGGCCGTCCTGGCGCCGTTCATCGCCAACCACGATCCCCTGCAGACCAGTTTCACCACCATCCGCAAGGCGCCGTCGGCGTCCTATTGGCTGGGCACGGACGAACTGGGCCGCGACATTTTCAGCCGCATGGTCTATGGCGCCCGCGCCTCCCTGATGGCGGGCCTGGTGTCCGTGCTGATCGCGCTGGTCGTGGGCGTGCCGTTCGGGCTGGCGGCCGGTTACTTCGGCGGCTGGACCGATAGTTTCATCTCGCGTGCCACCGAGGCGCTGCTAGCCATTCCGTTCCTGATCCTGGCCATCGCGCTGGCCGCCTTCCTGGGGCCGAGCCTGACCAACGCGATGATCGCCATCGGCGTGTCGGCGGCGCCCAAGTTCGTGCGCTTGACGCGCGGGCAGGTGCTGGCGGTGAAAAACGAAGACTATGTGCAAAGCGCCCGCGCGCTGGGCGCATCCGACTTGCGCATCATCGGCCGGCACGTGTTCCCCAACGTGATGCCGCCGCTGATCGTGCAGGCCACGATCACCATCGCCACGGCCATCATCGCCGAGGCCAGCCTGTCCTTCCTGGGCCTGGGGCTGCAGCCGCCGACGCCGTCGTGGGGCTCGATGCTGAACACGGCCAAGAACTTCATGACCCAGGCGCCCTGGATGTCGATCTTCCCCGGATCGGCCATTTTCCTGGTGGTGCTGGGCTTCAATCTGCTGGGCGACGGGCTGCGCGACGCGCTCGATCCGCGTCAGGAAAAGTAATCACTATGGCAACCATGGATCCCAAACGCGTCGTGCAGGTCAATGACCTGACCGTGCGCTTCAAGACCCCCGAGCGTACGGTCGAAGCCGTGCGCAACGTGTCGTTCCACGTCGATCGCGGCGAAACCCTGGCCATCGTGGGCGAGTCCGGTTCGGGCAAGTCCGTGACTTCGCTGGCGCTGATGCGCCTGGTGGAGTACGGCGGCGGCAAGATCGTCAACGGCGACATGTTCCTGCGCCGCCGCAATGGCGAGGTGCTGGACCTGGCCCACGCGCCCGATTCCACGCTGCAACGCGTGCGCGGCGCCGACGTGGCGATGATCTTCCAGGAACCGATGACGTCGCTGAACCCCAGCTTCACGGCCGGCAACCAGATTGCCGAAGCCCTGCAGCTGCACCAGGGGCTGGACGCGGCGGGCGCGCGCGCCGAAACGCTGCGCATGCTGGAACGCGTGCGCATCCCCGAGGCCCGCGCCATCCTGGACCGCTACCCGCACCAGTTGTCGGGCGGCATGCGCCAGCGCGTGATGATCGCGATGGCCTTGTCGTGCAAGCCCCAGCTGCTGATCGCCGATGAGCCGACGACCGCGCTGGACGTCACCATCCAGGCCCAGATCCTGCAACTGATCCGCCAGTTGCAGGAAGAGATGGACATGGGCGTGATCTTCATCACGCACGATATGGGCGTAGTGGCCGAAGTGGCCGACCGCGTGCTGGTGATGTATCGCGGTGACAAGGTGGAAGAGGGCGGTTCGGACGAGATCTTCGCGCGTCCGCAACACGTCTATACGCGCGCCTTGCTGTCGGCCGTGCCGCGCCTGGGCGCCATGCACGGCACCGACGAGCCCGCGCCGTTCCCGCTTTTGAAAGTGGAGGAAGCCGCCCACGTCGCCGATCCGGCCGCGCTGGTGGACGCGCCCGTGGCGGCGCCGAGCACCGTTCGCCGCGAAAACGGGCCGGTGCTGAAGGTGCGTGACCTGACGACCAGTTTCGATATCACCGGTGGCATCCTGGGCCGTGTGCAGAAGCGTGTGCATGCGGTCGAAAAAGTCAGCTTTGACCTGTACCCCGGCGAGACCCTGTCGCTGGTGGGCGAGTCCGGTTGCGGCAAGACCACGACGGGCCGGTCGCTGTTGCAACTGGTCAAGAGCAAGAGCGGCACGATCGAGTTCGACGGCAAGAACATCGGGGCGCTGCGCGGCAGCGCGATGCAGACCTTGCGTCAACACATCCAGTTCATCTTCCAGGACCCGTTCGCGTCGCTGGACCCGCGGATGACGGTGGGCTATTCCATCATGGAGCCGCTGTTGATCCACGGCGTGGCCCGCGGCAAGGCCGCGCAGGACCGCGTGCGCTGGCTGATGGACAAGTGCGGCCTGCTGCCTGAAATGATCGACCGCTATCCGCACGAGTTCTCGGGCGGCCAGCGTCAGCGTATCTGCATTGCGCGGGCATTGGCGCTGAATCCCAAGGTCGTGATCGCGGACGAGTCGGTGTCGGCGCTGGACGTGTCGATCCAGGCGCAGATCGTGAACCTGCTGCTGGATCTGCAACGTGAGCTGGGCGTGTCGTTCCTGTTCATCTCGCACGATATGGCGGTGGTGGAGCGCGTGAGCCACCGGGTGGCGGTGATGTACCTGGGGCAGATCGTCGAGATCGGACCGCGCCGCGCCATCTTCGAGAATCCGCAGCATCCCTATACGAAGAAGCTGATGGCGGCAGTGCCGATCGCGGATCCGCAGCGGCGGCATCGCGAGCGTTCATTGCTGGTGGACGAGATTCCCAGCCCGATGCGTAAGCTGGGGGATGATCCGTTAGTCGAGCCTTTGGTGGCCGTGGGTGACGGGCATTTTGTGGCTCGGCATGCTATTGGGGTGTATTGAGGTGGGGGTGCTGGGTGCTTAGGGTGCATTCGGCGTTTGACCGGTTGCGTTCTTGATGCACATTGGCGTTTGACCGGTTGCGTTCTTGAGGCGCAGTCGGCGCCGGGGTGGGGGCGGGCGCGGGTCAACGATTGCGGTCCGGAGCCTTCGCTCCGGACGGCCCCGTCGTCATCTTCGTCACCGCCGTTGGCGGTTCCTTCAGATTCCCTCGGGCGCATCGACTCCCCGCGCCCACCTCCACCCCGACGCCGACTGCTCCACCGATTGCCTCTGCCGGCCATCGGGGAGGGCGGGGTGCTTGGCGTTTTTTCCCCGGGCCAGGAGGGGTGAAGGAGTTTGCGGGGCCGCCAAAGACGGCCGCGCGGGCGGCCTTTTTTGGCGTTCAAGCGTCTTGCGGCGGGACAATGACGCTTCGCGCTCGCCGAGACCGTGTGGCGCATCCCGTAGGATGGGTGGAGCGCGGCAAGCCCTGCCTAATTCAGAGGCGCCCAACGCGCGTAACCCATCGGGGTTCGCCCGCACCGATCGTGGTTCACAAAGACCGCCTTACGCGATCCCCCCACCGTACCTACCATCTCCCGCTTCAGCGCTTCTCCAGCGCCAGCTTCAATCCAAACGCAATGAACACGGCACCGGTCATACGGTCCAAACCGCGCATCACGGCGGGGCGGGACAGCCATCTTGCCAGTGGGCGGGTGGCGGCGACGAGAAGGGCGAACCAGAGCACGCCCAGGAGCGCATGGATGGCCGCCAGCAATAGGCTGAAGGTCAGCACATCGCTGCCTGCGGGGATGAACTGAGGCAGGAACGTGATGTAGAAGATGCCCACCTTCGGGTTCAGGGCATTGGTCAGACACCCACGCAGAAACCAGCCTGTGGCGCTGGTGGCAGCGGGCGCGCCGCGGGGGGCCAGATCAGATGCCGTCGCTTGCGGGCCCGGGCTGCGGCCGGGCAGGGTGCGCCACAGTAGTTTGGCGCCCAGGTAGAACAAATAGACGGCCGCACAGATCCGCAGTGTGTCGTAGGCCAGCGAGGATACGGCCAGCAACGAGCCCAGGCCGAAAGCCGCGATGGCGCCCCAAAGCAGGCATCCCGCACAAATACCCAGCCCCGCCATCAGCGCCCGCCGTCCGCCTTCGACGGCAGCGGTGCGCAAGACAAGCGCCGTATCCAGACCCGGGGTGATTGTGAGGATGGCGGCGGCCAACGTGAAGGCGAGCAGAGCGGCGGTGGCGGTCATGGTCGGAAGACGAGGGCGCAGATGAAAAGGGGATGTCCATGTGGGCAAAGCCCACAATAAGTGTAACGCCGCCACCCGTCATTTAGCCCCGACGCCGGCTGGGCGGCGCGCGCGCAAAGTCCGCATGCGCAAGCCGCCCCGTGCCGCGCGCCGCCCATCTCTACCACTCCCCCGATGGAGGCGCCCCGAGCAATCCCGCCCCGCATGCGCGAAGCGGCCCCCACCCGACGACGCACAGCGCGTATGCCGATTGTGGCCGCCCGCGCGGCCGCAATCGGCGGGCCCCGCAAGCCTCGACACCGAC
>NZ_JBYOKH010000075.1:0-26725 GCF_057799415.1 Achromobacter sp. 18P8.1.1
TACGAAAACTTGCAACGCCGTTAACCGCCCCGCACCCCGCACCCCGTCCCCCATTCCCAAAAGCACTAATAGATTTCCCCCATTTGCGATCCCCCCACTTCAGGTATATATTTCAAGCCTAAACTATCCAGACCTAAATATCCGCGGCGCCCCGCTCCCGATAAACGAGCGACTGTCGCGTACCTCGGAGCGTTACGGCAATGAAAATAGTCTGCATCGGCGGTGGTCCCGCCGGCCTGTATTTCGGTCTGCTGATGAAATTGCAGAACCCCGCGAACGAAATCACCGTCATCGAACGCAACCGGCCGTATGACACCTTCGGCTGGGGCGTGGTGTTTTCGGATGCCACCATGCAGAACCTGCGTGAAGCAGACCCCGTTTCCGCCCAGACCATCGGCGATGCGTTCAACCATTGGGACGACATCGACATCAACTTCAAGGGCCGCAGCATCCGCAGCAGCGGCCATGGCTTCATCGGCATCGGCCGCAAGAAGCTCTTGAACATCCTGCAGGCGCGTTGCGAAGACGTCGGCGTCAAGCTGGTGTTCGAGAACTTCGTCCAGGATGACCAGGCCATCGCCCGCGAATACGACGCTGATCTTGTCATCGCTTCCGACGGCATCAACAGCCAGATCCGTACCCGTTACGCCGACACCTTCCACCCCGACATCGACCAGCGCCGCTGCCGCTTCGTCTGGCTGGGCACCAAGAAAGTATTCGACGCGTTCACCTTCGCCTTCGTGCAGACCGAGCACGGCTGGTTCCAGGCTCACGCCTACCGTTACGAAGACGGCATGTCCACCTTCATCGTGGAAACGCCCGAGGAAACCTGGCAGGCCGCCGGCATCGAGCAGATGAGCCAGGAAGAGGGCATCGCCTACTGCGAAAAGCTGTTCGCGCCCTGGCTGGACGGCAATGCGCTGATCAGCAACGCCTCGCACCTGCGCGGCTCGGCCATCTGGATCCGCTTCCCGCGCGTCATCTGCAACACCTGGGTGCACTGGAACACGCTGGAGACCGCCCGCGGCCAGCGCCGCGTGCCCGTCGTGCTGATGGGCGACGCCGCCCATACCGCCCACTTCTCCATCGGCTCCGGCACCAAATTGGCGCTGGAAGACTCCATCGAGCTTGCCCGCTGCTTGAGCGGTGCGGAAGGCAGCGTGGAAGCCGGTCTGAAGCACTACGAGGAAGTGCGCAGCGTGGAAGTGCTGAAGATCCAGAACGCCGCCCGCAATTCCACCGAATGGTTCGAAAACGTTGAGCGTTACGCGGAACTGGAACCCGAGCAATTCGCCTACTCGCTGCTGACTCGTTCGCAGCGCATCTCGCACGAAAACCTGCGTTTGCGCGACCCCGCCTGGCTGGAAGGCTTCGAGCGGTGGATTGCGGAGCGCGCCGGCGCACCGGCGGCAGCCGGCAAGCGTCCCGCCATCCCGATGCTGACGCCTTACCAAGTGCGTGGGGTGCGCCTGAAGAACCGCATCCTGGTGTCACCGATGGCCATGTATTCCTGCACCGACGGCGTCCCAGGCGACTTCCATCTGGTGCACCTGGGCGCGCGCGCCATGGGTGGCGCCGGCCTGGTCATGGTTGAAATGACCTGCGTGTCGCCCGACGGCCGCATCACCCCGGGCTGCCCGGGGCTGTGGAACGACGAGCAGACCCAGGCCTTTGCCCGCATCGTCAATTTTGTGCACGGCAACAGCGACGCCCGCATCGGCGTGCAGTTGGGCCACGCCGGGCGCAAGGGTTCAACGCAGCTGGGCTGGCAGAAGATCGACCACCCGCTGGCCGAAGGCAACTGGCCGCTGCTGTCGGCGTCCGCCTTGCCCTACATCGAAGGCGTGTCGCAGACGCCGCGCGCCATGACGCGCGCCGACATGGATGCGGTGCGCGACAACTTCGTGGCCGCCGCCCGCCGCGCCACCGAAGCCGGCTTCGACTGGCTGGAACTGCACTGCGCGCACGGCTACCTGCTGTCCAGCTTCATCTCGCCGCTGACTAACCGCCGCGAAGACGAATACGGCGGCAGCCTGGAGAACCGCCTGCGCTTCCCGCTGGAAGTCTTCCACGCCGTGCGTGCCGTGTGGCCTGAAGACAAGCCCATGTCCGTGCGGATTTCCGCCAGCGACTGGGTCGAAGGCGGCATCACCGCGGACGACGCGGTAGAGATCGCGCGCCACTTCAAGGCAGCGGGCGCCGACATGATCGATTGCTCGTCGGGCCAGGTCAGCAAGGAAGAAAAGCCCGTCTACGGCCGCATGTTCCAGACCCCGTTCGCCGACCGCGTGCGCAACGAAGCCGGCATTCCCACCATCGCGGTGGGCGCCATCTTCGAAGCCGACCACGCCAACGGCATCATCGCTTCGGGCCGCGCCGATCTGTGCGCCCTGGCGCGTCCCCATCTGGCCGACGCCTCCTGGACGCTGCGCGAAGCGGCGCGGGTGGGTTATACCGACGTGGCCTGGCCCAGCCAGTACTTCGCCGGCAAGCGCCAGCTGGAAACCAATTTCGAACGCGCCGCTGCCATGGCGCAACTGGATATCAAATGACGACTTCCCCGCAACCCCTTGCCGGGCGCCATGCGCTGGTGACGGGCGGCGCCCGCGGCATCGGCCTGGCCAGCGCGCGTTCGCTCCTGGCGCGCGGCGCGCGCGTCACGCTGCTGGGCCGCGACGGCGCGTCCCTGGAGGCGGCCGCCGACAGCCTGGCCAGCCTGGGCCAGGTGCAGACCGTCAGCGCGGACATCGCCGACGAAGCCTCGGTACGCGCGGCGTTTGCGCAGGCCGAAGTGGAATTCGGCCCGGTGCTGGTGCTGGTGAACAACGCCGGCCAGGCGGTGAGCCAGCGCTTTGACCGCACCGACGCGGCGCTCTGGCAGCAGATGATCGCCGTCAATCTGACGGGCACGTTCCACTGTATCCAGGCGGCGTTGCCCGGCATGCTGCAGGAAAAGTGGGGGCGGGTGATCAACGTGGCCAGCACGGCGGGGTTGATCGGCTATGGCTATGTCAGCGCCTATTGCGCCGCCAAGCACGGCGTGATCGGCCTGACCCGGTCGCTGGCGCTGGAAACGGCGCAGAAGGGCGTCACCGTGAATGCGGTGTGCCCCGGCTACACCGAAACCGACATTGTGCGTGGCGCGGTGACCAATATTGTGGACAAGACTGGCATGACGCCGGAAGCCGCCCGGGCCAAGCTGGCCGAGCGCAACCCGCAGGGCCGCCTGGTGCAGCCCGAGGAAGTGGCCGAGACGGTGGCCTGGCTGGCGCTGCCGGCGTCCGCCTCCATCAACGGCCAGGCGATCGCCGTGGATGGCGGCGAAGTGATGACCGGCTGAGGCCGGCGCGACCCATCAACCCCAGGATAACGAACGGAGACACCATGAGCACCCAGTCCGAAGAGCACACCATGAAGCACCACAAGCGTCCGTTGGCCGGCTATCAGGCCAAGACGTTCCTGTGGCAGGTGTCGGCCGACGGCAAGATCGGAACCGTCACCCTGAACCGTCCGGAACGCAAGAACCCGTTGACGTTCGACTCCTACGCCGAACTGCGCGACCTGTTCCGCTCGCTGGTGTATGCCACCGACGTCAAGGTCGTGGTCGTGACGGGCGCGGGCGGCAACTTCTGCTCGGGCGGCGACGTGCACGAGATCATCGGTCCGCTGACCAAGATGACCATGCCGGAACTGCTGGATTTCACCCGCATGACGGGCGACCTCGTCAAGGCCATGCGCGCCTGCCCGCAGCCCATCGTGGCCGCGGTGGACGGCGTTTGCGCCGGCGCGGGCGCGATGGTGGCGCTGGCGTCCGACATGCGCCTGGGCACCCCGGCCGCGCGTACCGCCTTCCTGTTCACGCGGGTGGGCCTGGCAGGCGCCGACATGGGCGCGTGCACTTTGCTGCCGCGCATGATCGGCCAGGGCCGCGCCTCTGAACTGCTGTACACCGGCCGCGCCATGACGGCCGACGAGGGCGCCAGCTGGGGCTTTTTCAATGCCCTGCATGACGCCGACAAGCTGGGCGAAGCCGCCCAGACGCTGGCCGCGCAACTGGCCGCGGGCCCGACGTTTGCGCACGGCGTCACCAAGAAGCTGCTGCATCAGGAATGGAACATGGGCGTGGACGAAGCCATCGAGGCCGAAGCCGAGGCGCAGGCCATCTGCATGCAGACGCGCGACTTCCACCGCGCCTACGAGGCCTTCGTGGCCAAGCAGAAGCCGGTCTTCGAGGGGAACTGATGATGCGTGACGCTAGCTGGCTGGACTGGCCCTTTTTTGACGACGCGCACCGCAAGCTGGCGCATGACGTCGACGCCTGGTGCGAGAAATCGTTGGGCGACGTGGATCATCACGACGCGGATGCGGCCTGCAAGAAACTGGTGAAGGCCATGGGCCAGGCCGGCTGGCTGCGCTACGCGGTTGCGGGCGGCCCCGGCGGCGCCTGGGGCGGCGCGTTGCCGGAAGTGGATTCCCGCGCCGTGTGCATCCTGCGCGAAACGTTCGCCCGCCATGAAGGGCTGGCCGATTTCGCGTTTGCGATGCAGGGCCTGGGCAGCGGCGCCATCTCGCTGATGGGCTCCGACGAACTGCGCCAACGCTACCTGCCGCGCGTGGCAAGCGGCGAGAAGATCGCCGCCTTCGCGCTGTCCGAACCGGACGCCGGATCGGACGTGGCCGCCCTGGCCTGCGAAGCCAGGCTGGACGGCGACCACTATGTGCTGAACGGCGCCAAGACCTGGATTTCCAACGGCGGCATCGCCGACTTCTACGTCGTCTTCGCCCGTACCGGCGAGGCGCCGGGCGCGCGCGGTATCAGCGCGTTCGTCGTGGATGCCGACACCCCGGGTTTCGAGGTCAGCGAGCGCATCGAACTGATCGCGCCGCATCCGCTGGCCACGATCACCTTCGACAACTGCCGCATCCCGGTGTCGCATCGTCTGGGCGACGCGGGCCAGGGTTTCAAGCTGGCCATGATGACGCTGGATATCTTCCGCGCATCGGTGGCGGCGGCCGCGCTGGGCTTTGCCCGCCGGGCGCTGGATGAAGGGTTGGCGCGCGCCAAGTCGCGCCGCATGTTCGGCCAGACCCTGGCCGACCTGCAACTGACGCAAGCCGCGCTGGGCGACATGGCGACCGCCATCGATGCCTCGGCGCTGCTGACGTACCGCGCCGCGTGGATGCGCGACGTGCAGAAACTGCGCACCACGCGTGAAGCGGCGATGGCCAAGATGATGGCCACGGAATCGGCGCAGACCGTGATCGACCGCGCGCTCCAGATGTTCGGAGGCGCGGGGGTAGTGTCGGGGATGCCGGTGGAGAAGCTTTACAGGGAAATCAGAGCGCTGCGTATCTACGAAGGCGCCACCGAAGTGCAGAAGTTGATCATCGCCCGTGAATTGCTGAAGGCATAAGGGGCCATCGAGCCCTCGCCATTCCGCAACGCCAACCACACCGCACCGCATCGCATAGCAAGGGGAATCTTATGGAAGCATCCGCCCACATCGACACTTTCGCCCGGGACAACCTGCCCCCGGGCGACCAATGGCCAGAATTCCTGCTGGACGGCCCCGACGTGGCCTATCCGAAGCGGTTCAATTGCGCCGTCGAACTTGTGGACGCCATGGTCGACCGCGGCTTCGGCGAGCGCGTCGCGCTGCGCTGGCGCCAGGACGGCAAGCCGGCCACCATGACCTACCGGGAACTGGCCGCGCTGACCAACCGCATCGCGCGCGTGCTGACCGAGGACATGAAGCTGGTTGCCGGCAACCGCCTGCTTTTGCGCGGACCGAACAACCCGATGATGGCTGCGTCCTGGCTGGCCGCGATCAAGGCGGGCCTGGTGACGGTGCCGACGATGCCGTTGCTGCGCGCCAAGGAACTCAAGCAGATCATCGAGAAGGCCCAGATCCAGGCCGTGCTTTGCGATGCCCGCCTGAAGGAAGAAGCGCAGTTCTGCGCCCAGCCCGATCACGAACACCATTGCCCCGGCCTGTCGCAGGTCATGTATTTCAACGACACGGCGCCGGATGCGCTGGACGCGTTGGCGACCGCCAAGCCGGACGATTTCGCCGCCTGCGACACGGCGTCCGATGACGTGTGCCTGATCGCCTTCACCAGCGGCACCACGGGTTCGCCCAAGGGCTGCATGCACTTCCACCGCGACGTGCTGGCGATGTGCGACCTCTTCCCCAAGCACGTCATCACGCCGGGCCCGGACGACATTTTCTGCGGCACCCCGCCGCTGGCCTTCACGTTCGGCCTGGGCGGTCTGCTGTGCTTCCCGCTGCGTGTGGGCGCCAGCACCGTGCTGGCCGAAAAGCTGACGCCGGAAAGCCTGCTGGAACTGATCCAGGACTTCCGCGCCACCATCGTCTTCACGGCGCCCACGTTCTACCGCCAGATGGCGGCATTGGTCGGCAAGTTCGACCTGTCTTCGCTGAAGAAGAGCGTGTCGGCTGGGGAAGCCCTGCCGGACGCCACCCGCCAGCTGTGGAAGCAGGCCAGCGGCATCGAGATGATCGACGGCATCGGCGGCACGGAAATGATCCACGTGTTCGTGTCCAGCCCGCCGGAATCGGTCAAGCGCGGCGCCATCGGCAAGGTGGTGCCGGGTTATGTGGCGCAAGTCGTGGACGACGACATGAATCCGGTGCCCAACGGCACGGTGGGCCGCCTGGCGGTCAAGGGCCCGACGGGTTGCCGCTACCTGGCCGACGAGCGCCAGCGCCGCTTCGTGCAAAGCGGCTGGAACCTGCCGGGCGACACCTTCATGCAGGACGACGAAGGCTATCTGTTCTACCAGGCGCGCAATGACGACATGATCGTGTCGGCAGGCTACAACATCGCCGGTCCGGAAGTCGAGGACGCGCTGCTGCGCCACGAGGCCGTGGCGGAATGCGGGGTGGTGGGCGCGCCGTGCG
Source organism: Achromobacter sp. 18P8.1.1 (assembly GCF_057799415.1). Classification (NCBI taxonomy): domain Bacteria; kingdom Pseudomonadati; phylum Pseudomonadota; class Betaproteobacteria; order Burkholderiales; family Alcaligenaceae; genus Achromobacter; species Achromobacter sp. 18P8.1.1. The sequence continues at coordinate 6,924 of NZ_JBYOKH010000075.1, forward strand.
ACGAGCGTGGCCAGCTGGTCAAGGCGTTCGTGGTGCTCAAACCGGGCTACGCGCCCAGCGACGAACTCGTGACGGCGATGCAGACCTTCGTGAAGGCCAGCATCGCGCCGTACAAATACCCGCGCGCGATCGAATTCGTGGCGGCGCTGCCCCGTACCGAAACGGGCAAGCTGCAACGTTTCGCGCTGCGCAAGATGGCTTGAACTGGCAACCGGGAAATCATCATGGCCGCTCCTTTCATCAGCCAGGTAGAAGTCCGCTTCCGTCATTGCGACCCGGCCGGCATTGTCTTCTACCCGCGCTATTTCGAGATGATCAACGACTTTGTCGAAGAATGGTTCGACAAGGGCATGGGGCTGCCGTTCCACGCGCTGCACGTCGAGCGCCACATCGGCACGCCGATGGCGTCGGTGACGTGCGATTTCAGCGCGCCCAGCCGTTGGCACGAGCGCCTGCGCCAGACGCTGGAAGTGCAGCGTATCGGCGGGGCCTCGTTCAAGGCGCTGGTGCGTTTCGAAGGGCCTGACGGCCAGTTGCGCCTGTCGGCGACGCTGACGATCGTGACGGTGGATTTGCGGACGATGAAGTCCATGCCGCTGCCTGCGGACTTGCGGGAACGCATGCAGGCTTATCTGGCTGCCGCGGCGTAAGCGGCGGGGCCACCCTGTAGTTTGTTTTTTTAAAAATAGGATGAGACGTTATGAAGATTCTGCAACCGCCGGATTGGATGGCGCCCCGGGGCTATTCGAATGGCGTGCTTACCGAAATGACGGTGGGCAGCAAGCTCGTGTTCGTGGGCGGGCAGGTGGGGTGGAATGGCCAGCAGCAGTTCGAGTCGGATGACCTGGCGGACCAGGTCCGCCAGACGCTGTCGAACATTGTCGCCATCCTGGCCGAAGGAGGTGCAAAGCCCGAGCATATTGTCCGGATGACGTGGTACGTCACGGATAAGGATGCGTACGTGGCGGCGTATCCGGCGATCGGCAAGCACTACCGGGAATTCATCGGACGGCATTTTCCGGCGATGACGGCGGTGGAAGTGGCGGATCTGGTTGAGGATCGGGCTAAGGTGGAGATTGAGGTGACGGCTGTGGTGCCGGGGGTTTGATTCTTTTACGGGGGGGGGGTTCTTTTGACGCCCGACGCGGGGGTGGCCTGGGGTGACTCGGGTCAACGATTGCGGTCCGGAGCCTTCGCTCCGGACTTCCCCTTTGTCATCTTCGTTGTTGCCTACGGCAACTGCCTTCAGATTCCCTCGGGCTTATCGACTCCCCTCGCACCCCAGGCCACCCCCGCGCCGGGCTGCGTGATTGACAACCTGGCGTCCGCCGGGGCGGGCTGCGTGCTTAGGGCTCGCGCCAACGTTGGGGTAGGGTGGAATATCTTGCGGGGCCCGCTCCATGCCGGCCGCGCGGGCGGCCTCGTGGAGCGTACGCATCGTCTTGCGCCGTGACGTTGTTGGTCATTTCGGACTTGGCGCTGGCGAGTCCTGGTATGTGACGCTGTGTCCTTTCGTACTTGGCGTTGCCGATCTCCGACATGTGACGCTGGGTCCTTCGTACGTGGCGCTGCCGATCCTCGACATATGCGCTGCTGGCCTTCTTCTGTGACGCTGCGTGTCATCCGTAGGATGGGTGGAGCGCGCTCGGGTCGTCAATATTGAACCGTTGCCCAACGCGCGCAACCCATCATCTCCCCCCGCGAACCGACCCCCATCAACCGCGTCGCGTCTCCCTTGGCAGTTCGCCGAACCGTTCGCGGTAGTACTCCGAAAACCTTCCCAGATGTCCGAACCCGACACCCAGCGCGACCTCGGTCACGCTGGCGGTGGCGTTCGTCTTCAATTGTTGTCTTGCCGTGTCCAGCCGCAGAGCGCGTAGCGCGTTCATGGGGGTGGTGTAGCGGTGTTCCTGGAACAGGCGGGTGAGGGCGGTGGCGCTGGCGCCGGCGTGGCGGGCGATGTCGGTCAGGGTGAGGGGGGCGGACAGGTGGTCGCGCATGTAGGTCTCGGCCAGCGTCAGGCGGCGCGGGACGGCCGGGGTTTGGCCGGACTGGGTCTGCCAGGTGTTGGGCTGGTTGTAGAGCAGGTGCAGGATCAGGCTGTCTTCCATGTGTTCCAGCCACGCGGCGGGCGGGCGGGGGGCGCCGTCGTCCAGGGTGGGCAAGAGGTGAATCAGGCCAGTCATCATGCTGCGCCAGACGGCGCCGATGGGGTTGTCCAGGCGTAGCGCGGGGCTGAAGTCCAGCGGGCGGGTGGCGGCGTCGCCGAAGGCGCGTTGGCCGATGGCTTCCAGTTTGCCGCGGGGGATCTTCAGCAGCAGCTGTTCGCAGCCGGCTTCCCAGTGCAGCCGCAGCGGGCGGTTGGGGGCGATGACGGCGGCGCAATCGGGGTTGGCGTTGACGCGCTCGTCGCCGCATTCGATACAGGCGCGGCCGCGCAGCGGCACCTGCACCAGCATGAAATCCTGCAGGCGGTCGGGTTCGATGTGGACTTCGGCGCCGTAGCGCAACGTACAGACCGTCAGCGAGCCGAAGCGGCCCCGGTTCAGTTCGGCGTCCACGCGGCCGCCTTTCCACGTCAGGCGGTGTTCCTTCAGCGCTTCGGATACGCGCGTGCGCGTCTCGTCCTGGTGGGTGGAACTGAACACGCGCCGTTTGAGCAAGGGCGCAAGCGTGAGTCGGGACCAGCCGTGCATGGATGCCTCCGGGACGGGAACGCTCCCGTATCTGCGGCCAGAGTAATTTAATCGTCCCGGCTTGGGAATTAAGTGAATCCCGGATAAAACTGACCGTATTCGGATAGAGCGGCGCCGCCCGGCGGCATACGCTAGGTGGCGACGTGGATCGGCAGCATGCGTAAACCGACGGCAGACGGGTTCTGTCAGCTTTCCGCCAGCGCGGCTGGCGGTGCAAACGGGGTGGCTCATGAATCGAAATCTCTGGAGCCGGCGTGCGCTGGCGGCGCTGGTCTGTATGGCGGCCGCGGCGGGGGCCTCGGCGGCCGACAAGGTCAAGGTGGGCTTGCTGACGACGCTGTCCGGACCTGGTTCGGCGTTGGGCAACGAGATCCGCGACGGCTTCAATCTGGCGTTGCAGCATACCGGCGGCAAGCTGGGCGGCCTGCCGGCCGAAGTGGTGGTGGCCGACGACCAGCAGAAGGCCGACGCGGGCCGCCAGGCGGTGGAGCGGCTGCTCAAGCGCGATCGCGTGGACATCATGACGGGGATTGTGTTTTCGAACGTGCTGCTGCCGGTGATGCCGGCCATCCTGCAGTCGGGCACGATCTATCTCAGCACCAATACCGGCCCGGAAAACTACGCCGGCGCGGGCTGTAATCCGAATTTCTTCGCGGTGGCCTGGCAGAACGAGGACATCCCCGCCGCCATGGGCAAGTACGCCGCCGACCAGGGCTACAAGCGCGTGGCGCTGATCGCGCCGGACTATCCGGGCGGCCGCGAATCGCTCAATGGCTTCAAGCGCCTGTACAAGGGCGGCCTGTCCGAAGAGATCTACACCCAGCTCGGCCAATTGGACTACGGGGTCGAGATCACGCGGCTGCGCGCCAGCAAGCCGGATGCGGTGTTCTTCTTCCTTCCCGGCGGCATGGGCGTGAATTTCATCAAACAGTTCAACGGTGCGGGCCTGTCAAAGGACATCGCGCTGCTGGCCCCCGGCTTCTCGGGCGACGAGGACACGATCGCGGCGGTGGGCGCGCCCATCCAGGGCTTGCGCAACACGTCGCAGTGGGCGGCCGACCTGGACAACCCGGCCAACCGCAAGTTCGTCGAAGACTTCAAGAAGACCTACAACCGCAGCCCCACGCTGTACGCCTCGCAGGGCTATGACGCGGCCATGCTGCTGGACAGCGCCGTGCGCCAGACGGGCGGCAAGCTGGAAGCGGACGCCTTGCGCCCGGCGCTGCGGCGTGCGGACTTCAAGTCTGTGCGGGGTGACTTCACGTTCAACCGCAACCAGTATCCGGTCCAGAACTATTACCTGCGCGTCGTCGAGGCGGGCGCGGATGGCAAGCTGGCCAACAAGCTGTCGGGCACCGTGCTGACGCAGTACCAGGACCCGTTCGCCGCCGCTTGCCAGATGAAGTAAGGCGGAGTGCCTCACGCAATACGCATCACGCATTACAGGAGAACCGCATGACCCAGAACATGACGACGCGCGAGATCACGATTGCCTCGCACGATGGCAAGTCCTTTGGCGCCTACCTGGCCGTGCCGGCCGCGGGCCACGGCCCCGGCCTGGTGCTCTGCCAGGAGATCTTCGGCGTCAACGACTTCATGCGCCGTGCGGCGCAATTGCTGGCCGAAGAGGGCTACGTGGTGCTGGTGCCCGACCTGTTCTGGCGCCAGCAACCCGGCATCCAGCTGACCGATGGCCCCGCCGACATGCCGCGCGCGTTCGAACTCTATCAGGGCTTCGACGTGGAGCTGGGCCTGAAAGACATCGCGTCCACGATCGCCGCGCTTCGCGGCTTGCCCGAGCAGCAGGGCGGGGTGGGCGTGCTGGGCTACTGCCTGGGCGGCAAGCTGGCGTATCTGGCCGCGTGCCGCACCGATGTGGACGTGGCCGTGGGCTACTACGGGGTGGGCATTGAAAGCAGCCTGGAAGAGGCGGCCAACCTGCGCGGCCGCCTGGTGCTGCACATTGCCGAGCAGGATGGCTTCTGTCCGCCCGCGGCACGCCAGCGCATCCTCGCCGCGCTGGGTGGCAAGCCGGGGGTGGAACTCTACGTGTATCCGGGCATGGACCACGCGTTTGCGCGCACCGGCGGGGACCACTACGACAAGCCGTCCGCCCTGATGGCGCACCAGCGCAGCATGGCGGCCCTGCAGCGCGCCATCGGCCCGGAGTTCGATTATTCGGCCTTGTGGGACAAGCACTGCGAATATGAATTCGGCACGCGCGACGTGGCCGCCACCATGGCCACGATGGTGGCCGAACCCTACGTGAACCATATCCCGACGATGACGGGCGGCGTGGGCCACAAGGAGCTGTCGCGCTTCTACCAGCACCATTTCGTCAACAGCAACCCGCCGGATACGCGGCTGATCCCGCTGTCACGCACCGTCGGCGCGACCCAGATCGTGGACGAGCTGCTGTTCTGCTTCACGCATACCACCGAGATCGACTGGCTGCTGCCCGGTGTGGCGCCGACGGGCCGGCCGGTGGAGATCCCGCTGATCGCCATCGTGAAATTCCGGGGCGACAAGCTCTACCACGAGCACATCTACTGGGACCAGGCCAGCGTGCTGGTGCAGGTGGGCCTGCTGGACCCGAAGGGGCTGCCCGTGGCGGGCCGTGAAACCGCCGCCAAGCTGCTGGACGAGACCTTGCCGTCCAACACGCTGATGGCGCGTTGGAAAGACAGCGCGAACAAGTAGGAGGCCAACATGTCTTACTCGCAGGAACAACTGGCCGCGATGGTACGCGGCGACAGCGTGCACCGCGGCGTCTACACCGACCCCGCCATCTTCGATCTGGAGATGCAGCGGATCTACGGCCGCGCCTGGATCTACGTGGGCCACGAAAGCCAGGTGCCCAAAACGGGCGACTATCACACCACCCGCCTGGGCGACCAGGACGTGCTGATGGTGCGCGCTTCCGACGGCAACGTGCACGTGCTGTACAACCGCTGCCCGCACAAGGGCGCGAAGGTGGTGGCCGACGGCGAAGGCTGCGTGGGCAAGTTCTTCCGCTGCCCGTATCACGCCTGGACCTTCAAGCTGGACGGCAGCCATCTGGGCGTGCCGCTCAAGCAAGGCCTGGAGGGTACGGCCTACGACCCCACCGACCCCACGTTTTCGATGCGCCGGCTGGCGCGCGTGGAAAGCTACCGCGGCTTCGTGTTCGCCAGCCAGGCGAAGGAAGGCCCGGCGTTGACGGACTTCCTGGGGGGCGTGCGTTCATCCATCGACAATCTGTGCGACCGGTCCCCGGTGGGCGAGGTCGAGGTCGCGGGCGGCATCTTCCGGGTGATGCAGCGCTCGAACTGGAAGGTGTTCTACGAGAACCTGCACGACACCATGCATGCCCGCGTGACGCATGAATCGTCCTATGCCGCGGCCCGCGACGAGGCCAAGGAGATAGGCGAAATGCCGCTCGAGCTGCACATCATGGACGGCAACGGCGAACCCTACGAGTTCTGGGAAAAGCTGGAACTGCGCGCCTACGACAACGGCCACGGCTATATGGAAGGCATCTTCAACCCGGGCGCCGCCGAGCGCGATCCGGTGTCGCGGGCGCACTTCGAGACGCTGACGGGCGCCTATGGCGAAGAACGCGCCCGCGAGATCCTGGGCATGAACCGCCACAACACGGTCATCTACGGCAGCGGCTCGCCCCATACCGTGTTCCAGCAATTCCGCGTGATCCGGCCGATCGCCGTGGACCGCACCTTGATCGAGATCCAGACGTTTCGCTGCAAGGGGGCGCCGGACGGCGTGTTCAAGCGCGCCATGCTGTACGCCAACGTCATCAATTCGCCGTCGTCCAACGTCATGCCGGACGATATCGAACTCTATAACCGCTGCCAGGAAGGCAACGCCACGCGCGGCGGAGAATGGGTCAGCATGCACCGCTACCACGGCAGCGACCGCAGCGACGCCGACGGCCTGGTGTCAGTCAACGGCACCAGCGAATTGCCCATGCGCAATCAGTTCCGCGCCTGGAAGACCTATATGGAAGCCGGCGCGGCGTCGACCGCGCCCGCCACGGGAGAAGGCGCATGCTGCTAGACCTGGATTTCGACGTAGGCACCACGGACCTGTCGCCGGCCGACGTGCCGGCGGATGCCTACCACCGCATCGCGCAGTTCCTGTACCGCGAGGCGCGGCTGCTGGACGAACGTCGCTACGACGACTGGCAGTCGCTGTGGACGCCGGACGGCATGTACTGGATGCCGCGGGTGCCGGGCCAGAAAAGCCCGTACGACCACATTTCGCTGTTCTGGGAAGACCGCATGCTGCGCGACGTGCGCATCCGGCGCCTGGAGCATCCCCGCAACTGGTCGCAGCAGCCGCCCACGCGCAGCGTGCGGCTGGTGGGCGGCGTCCAGGTCGAAGGCGTGGATACGAGCGGCAACCTGGTGGTGCACTCCGCCTTCCAGATGACGGAATGGCGCAAGCGCCAGCCGCGCCAGCTGGCCGGCCGCTGCACCCACAAGCTGGCCGCCGAAGGCGACGGCTGGCGCATCCGCATGAAGCGCGTGGATCTCGTCAACTGCGACGATGCGCACGACGTGTTCGAGGTGTTCGTTTGATGACGGCGGACACCGCGGTGCTGGCGTTGCACTATCAGAACGACGTGCTGCATCCCGAGGGCAAGATCCGCGTCGGGCTGGATGCCGACAGCGGGGCGCGCCAGCGCCTGCTGGACGGCGCCGCCGCCTTGCTGGCCGGCGCGCGGGCGCAGTCGTTGCCCATCGTGCACGTGCGCATCGCCTTCCGGCCCGACTACGCCGACCTGTTGCCCAACTGCGCGATCTTCCGCAATGTGGCGACGATCGGCGCGGTGCCCGAAGGGCAGTGGGGCAGCGCCTTCTACGACGGGCTGCAGCCGCTGGCCGGCAGTCCGCGCGAGTTCATCGTCAAGCACACCCGCATCAGCGCGTTTTACGGCACGCCGCTGGAAGAGACCCTGCGTGTGGTCGGCGCACGCCGGCTGGTGGTGGCCGGCGTTGCCACGCATTCCGTGGTGGAGGGCACCGTGCGCCACGCCGCCGACATCGGCTTTGACGTGATGGTGGCCGAAGACGCCTGCGCCTCGGCCGACGAAGCCGTGCACCAGGCCTCGCTTGCCAGCATGCGATTGATTGCGCAAACCGGCTCGGTGGCCGATGCTGTGCGCTGGGCCGCCGCGCCGCACTGATCAAGGACTATCCATGGATTTTTCAGGCTTTCCCGGTTTGGCCGGCAAAACCGCCATCGTCACCGGCAGCACGCAGGGCCTGGGCGCCGACATCGCGCGCGGCCTGGCCGCGGCCGGCGTGAACGTGGTGCTGGTCGGGCGCAACGCCCAGGCGGGCCAGGCGCTTGCCCAGGAGCTGGACGGGCGCGCCTTGTTCTGCGAGACCGACATCGGACAAGACAGCCAGATCCAGCACTGCATCGACGCCGCGCTGGCGCGCTTCGGCCGGCTGGACATCCTGGTCAACAACGCGTGCCAGTACGCGGACCGCGGGTTGGCGTCTTCGCGCGAGGAATGGCACAGCACCCTGGACACCAACCTGGTATCGGCCGCGATCTTCACGCAGTTCGCCGCACCGCACCTGCCGCGCGGCGGCGTGGTGGTGAACCTGGGCAGCACGGGGGGCAAGTTCGGCGCGGCCGGACGCGCGCTGTATCCGGCGTCCAAGGCGGCGCTGCTGCAGATCACCAAGAATTTCGCGGTGGAGCTGGCGCCTTCCGGCGTGCGCGTGCTGGCGGTGTCGCCGGCCTGGACGTGGTCGCCGTCGGTGGAACAGTTGTCGGGCGGTTCGCGGGCAGCGGCCGACGCGGTGGGGGCGCACTTCCATCCGCTGGGCCGCGTGGGTTCGGGCAGCGAGATCGCCGCCGCCGTCTGCTTTGCGTGTTCGGATGCCGCGTCCTGGATGACGGGTGTGGATATCCCGGTGGACGGCGGGTTCTCCATCCTGGGGCCAGACCGCGGCATTTCACCGCGGGTCTGGTTCAAGGAACTGGCGCCCTGATCCGGGCCGGGGCGCGCCAGCCCCGGTGCCTTGACCGGCGCCGGGGCTGGCGCTGCTGGCGCCTGCGTCAGCGAATGACGATTTCGCCTTCTTCCAGCCCGGCTTTGCCCCCCACCTGGTCTTCCAGGAATTCCTGCATCTTGTTGCCCAACTGGATCTTCGCGCCGCTGCAAAAGCGCCGCGTCGCCGTGATGACGGCGGTGTGCAGCGGCAGCAGGTCGCGCACCAACTGCGCTTCTTCCGCGTCCAGCGCCAGCAGTTCGCCGCTAAGCTTGGCATAGGTATTGCTGGCGCGTTCAACGACGTCGCCCGGGGCGCGCTGAGGGTTGGCCTTCAGGAACATCAGCAGCTGTTCCAGCTTGGCCTTCTCTTCGTTCATCTTCAGGCGCTTGCGCGTCAGCGCCGAACGCTTGATGTCCGCATGCGGGTCCAGCCCGGCCTGCACCAGGGTGGGAATGCCCGACGGCGATCCGATGGTGCCCGCGCGTACGGCATTCAAGGCGCGTGTCTGTCCGCCGGTGATGGCGCTTTGCTGCGTGTTCGGCGGGCCGACCTGCACACTGCCCCCGGCGGCGATGCTGCTTTGCCGGATCTCGCGTTCGACCTCCACGTCCTGCCCGGCGCTGATGATCGCGTTTTCAATGAACTTCGCTTTCAGCGCGCCGCCACAGACGATATGGGCGGTGCGGGCGGTGGCCGCGGCGTCCTGCAGGGCCTCGGCCATGCCGATGATGCCACCCTTGACCGTCACGCTGCCGCCGGCCTCCACCAGCGCGGCCTCGATGGTGCCGTTGACGACGACGTCGCCCGTCACGCGGACTTCCATCGTGGCGGCGATGTCGCCGCGCACTTGCAGCGAACCTTCGAACGTGATGTTGCCCGTGGACAGGTTGACGGCGTCGACCTCCACCATCGGATTGACCTGCACGCCCTGGCTGATCAGCTTGGGCGTGCCGGCGATTGTGGCGCGTAGCAGCAGCGGATCTTCCGGGTCGACCTCCACGCCCGAAATGTCCTTGGAGAACGGCGTGTCGGGCATTTCATCGGGCAGCACGGGTTCGCCCAGCACGTCGGTGCCGTCCACGCCAGGCAGCGGCGGAACCCGGCGCATGAGCGGCGTGCCGGGCGACACCAGCAACAGGCTGCCCAGGTCGCGGTAGTCCACCTGAGCCAGTTCGTCGATCTCCTGGGCGCGCGGCTTCAGGCGGTCCAGCAGGCTTTCAAAGCGGGTCGGCGTGCCGCGGGTGGGCGGCGTCCCCTGGGCGATCATCACGGTGGCGCCTTGGCCCTGCTCGATGGCTTCGGCCATGGCCGGTTCCAGCACGCCGTGCACGATGCCGCGGTCAGCCACCGCGTGGCGCAGCATGTCCAGCGTGACCGGCCGGCCGCCCTTGGGCGGGTGCAGGGTCAGCAGGGCGGCCATGCGGGTGGGTTCGAGTTCCAGTTCGAACGAGCCGTCCACCACCTGTCCGACCGGAAACTGCACGGGTTCGGCGGCGTTACGGCACTTGTCGATGAAGGCCAGCACGGCGTGGTTGTCCAGCGCCTCGGCGGTCCAGCCTTGCGCCACGACGGCCGCGGTCAGCGTATCCCAGGTGGGCAGGTCCAGGTTGACGTGGGGGAGAGTGTCGACGGCGACATCCGTGTCAGCGTCCAGTGCTGGGGCGACGCTCAGTTCAGGGGCGGCTTCCCCGCCGGCGCTGTTCGATGCCTCGGTGGCGGGGGCGTCATCATCGTCCGCCGTCGCCGCGTCGGGGCGTGGAGGCGGCGTGTAAATGGCCGTCAGGACGTTGGTATTGGCATCCAGCACCAGCTGGAGCGTGTTTTCTGCGTCCATCTCAGCCTCTCCCGCCTGGCGCTCAATGGCTGCCAGGTTCATTCATTTGGTAAATAAACGAAATATTGCGACATATTCTATCGTACTCGTCCGACGTATGCCGTAGTTTCGGCCCTGTTTTACACAAGGAAAGCGAGGGGCCGCGCCGGACTAGGGCGTAGGACCGAGCGACAAACCGGGAACGTCGCCGCAGCATAGGGGCTCGCCAACCCGTCTTCCGACGCCGCCTTCGCCCCGACCATGCACCGACATCCCTCTTCCTTCCTACCTGCCTTGCGCGCCTTCGCCGCGCGGGCCGGGGGCATGGCGGCGGTGGCGGCCCTTGCGGCGGCCGCGCTGACGCTGGCGCCCGCCCGCCCCGCCCAGGCCAGCGAGATCTACCGTTACAAAGACCCGTATGGCGTCTGGCGCGCCATGAAAGTGCCCACGGGCTACGCCAAGTATTACAAGCGGGCGCAGGCGCGCACGGTATGGCGCGGCAACGGCATCAAGGCCTGCCTGGACTGTCCGCCGCAGGCGGGCGACGGGGCGCGGCTGGCATCGCTTGCGCCCACTTCCCGCGCCCTGCGCTGGGGCAATGCCAAGCCGTCCACCGCCCACGACGGGCTGATCGCCCGCGCGGCGCAGGATTCCGGCGTGGATGGGGCGTTGCTGACCGCCGTCATTGCGATCGAATCGGGGTTCCGCAGCGATGCGCGCTCGCCCAAGGGGGCGCTGGGCCTGATGCAGCTGATGCCGGCGACGGCGGCGTCGGTATTGTCCGTGGACGATATCGAGCGGGCGCTGGTGGACCCGGCAACGAACGTGCGGGCCGGGTCGCGCCATCTGCGCCGGCTGATCGACCAGTATCCCGGCCGATTGGACCTGGCGCTGGCCGCCTACAACGCGGGGGAAGGAGCGGTGCGCAAGTACGACGCTGTGCCGCCCTACGCGGAAACCCAAGCCTATGTCAGGGATGTGACGGCGCTCTACGAGCGCTACAAGGCGCCCTGAACCGGTACGCGCCAGCCGGGCGCCTTGTAAGGCATCCCAGGCCGGCACGCCCGCCGCTTACATCGCGGCGAAAACCTTTTCGGCGATGTCCAGGGTGGACTTGATCACGGCGTCGTCGTGCGTGGCCGAGACGAAGCCCGCTTCGAATGCGGACGGCGCGAAATGCACGCCGTGGTCCAGCATGGCGTGGAAGAAGCGGTTGAACGCCGCCGTGTCGCACTGCGAGACTTCCGCGAACGAGGTCGGCACCTGGTTGCTGAAATAGATGCCGAACATGCCGCCCACGGAGTCGGCCGAGAAGGCCAGACCGGCGGCGCGGGCGCGCTCTTGCAGGCCCTGGGCCAGCTTGGCGGTCTGGGCCGACAGCTTGTCGTAGAAGCCGGGCGCGGCGATCAGGCGCAGCGTGGCCAGGCCCGCGGCAACGGCGACGGGGTTGCCCGACAGCGTGCCTGCCTGGTACACGCCGCCCAGCGGGGCGATGTGCTTCATGACTTCGGCGCTGCCGCCGAAGGCGCCCACCGGCATGCCGCCGCCGATCACCTTGGCCAGCGTGGTGATGTCCGGCTTCACGCCGGTCAGGCCCTGCACGCCCTGCGGGCCCACGCGGAAACCGGTCATCACTTCGTCAAAAATCAGCAGCGCGCCATGCTGCGTGCAGACCTCGCGCAGGCCTTCCAGGAAACCCGCCGCCGGCTTGATCAGGTTCATGTTGCCGGCCACCGGCTCGACGATGATGCACGCGATGTCGGCGCCGTGCTGGGCAAAAGCCTGGCGCACGGCGTCCAGGTTGTTGTATTCCAGGGTCAGCGTGTGCGACACGAATTCCGGCGGCACGCCCGCCGAACTGGGGTTGCCGAAGGTCAAGAGGCCCGAGCCGGCCTTGACCAGCAGGCTGTCCGAATGGCCGTGGTAGCAGCCTTCGAACTTCACGATCTTGGCGCGGCCCGTGGCGCCGCGCGCCAGGCGGATGGCCGTCATGGTGGCTTCGGTGCCCGAGCTGACCAGACGTACCTGCTCTAGCGAGGGCAGGCGCGCAATCAGCACTTCGGCCAGTTCGATCTCGGCTTCGGTCGGGGCGCCGAACGACAGGCCGTTGACGGCGGCTTCCTGCACCGCGCGCACCACTTCAGGGTGCGAGTGGCCCAGGATGGCCGGGCCCCAGGAGCCCACGTAATCGATGTACTGCTTGTCTTCCGCGTCCCACACGTACGGGCCTTGCGCGCGCTTGATGAAGCGCGGCGTGCCGCCAACGGAGCGGAATGCGCGCACAGGCGAGTTGACGCCGCCGGGGATGCTGCGGCAGGCGCGTTCGAAAAGCTGTTCGTTACGGGACATGGCGTTCAAGGCTTGCGGTTGAGGTTGGCGGAAAAGGGCGCGGAGCAGGCCGCTGCGGCGGCCCGGATGCTGGGCGCTTCGAAAAGCCCGGTGATGACGGCGATGGAATCGGCGCCCGCCTGGGCCAGCAGCGGCGCGTTGTCGGCGGTGATGCCGCCGATGGCGACCACCGCGGGCCGGGGCGCGTCGCGCTCTTCGACCAGGCGGCGGGCTTCGGTCAGCACCGACAGCGGCGCGCGCACGGTGTCCGGCTTGACGGTGGAGGCGAACATCGCGCCGAAGGCGATGTAGTCGGCGCCGGCATCCAGCAGTTCGCGGGCGCGGACCAGGTCGTCGTAGCTGGAGCCGCCCAGGATCAGATCGGGGCCGGCTTCGGCGCGGATGCGCGCCAGGCTTTCGTCTTCGCGGCCCACGTGCGCGCCGTCGGCGCCGACCTCCAGCGCCAGGCGCCAGTCGTCATTGATCAGGAATACCACGCCCAGTTCGCGGCACAGGGGCGCCAGTGCACGCGCCTGTTCGGCGCGCACCGAGTCGGGCACGTTCTTGCGGCGCAACTGCAGCGAACGCATGCCGCCGTCGGCGGCCTTGCGCACGGCCTGCATCAGGCGTTCGGTATCGTCCCATTCAGGGGTGACGCCATACAGGCCGGCGGGAAAACGCAGCGGTTTCATTGCGGTTGGATCCGGTTGGGAATGCGCCGGCCCATGCCCGGCAGGAAGCTGGCGGCGACCGAGGCGTCGGCATGCGCCAGGCCCTGGCGCACGGCTTCGGGCATTTCCAGACCGCGGGCCAGCATGGCGGTGATGGCGGTAGCGGCCAGGCCGCCGGCGTCGCCGTTGCGGTCCGGGGGCGTTTGCCACGGCCAGGTGTGGGTCTGGCCGCTGGGGCCCAGCAACACGTTGGCGTAATGGCCGGGCCGCTGCGGGCTGCCCAGCACCAGGACCCATTCGGCGCCGGCCGCCACCAGGGCGTGCATGGGCGTCGGTGCGTCCCCGATATCGATGTCGCCGTCGGCGTGCCACTGCGCCAGGCGCAGGTGCTCGATGACCAGCAGGTCGGTCTGCGGCAGCACCAGTTCCAGCGTGGCGGCCAACAGGTCGTCGGCATCGTCCTCGTCGGCGGCGTCCGCCGGCAAGGGGGCGCGCTGGCCGAGGTGCAGCACCAGCGGCACCTGGCTGTAGTCGGCGGCGACCTGGGCGGCAACGCTTGCCGTTTCAGCGGTGTATAGTCCGCCCACCTTGATGGCCTGCACGGACATGTCTTCCAGCAGGCAGCGGGCCTGGTCGTCCAGCAGGTCGGGCGAAACAGGATGGATTTCTTCGATGCCGGCAGTGTCCTGCACGGTCAGCGCGGTCACGGCCGCCAGGCCATGACAGCCCAGGCGGGCGCAGGTGACGGCATCCGCGGGCAAGCCGTCGGATCCCGAGGGATCGAGCGGGCCGAAGACCAAAACGAGAGGGGGAGTAACGGGGGCCACGTGGACAGCGCTTGAGTGAGGGTACCCGGACTCATTTTGAGGTGAATCAGGGGAACCCCTATTGGGTTTCGGTAAGATTGTCCCCATTCTAATGGAAGCCCCCCACCTTTGCCCCGCCACGGGGACCACGGTCGGGAATTGATGTAAGAGAGAACTATGCGTACTTGGATGTGTCTGATTTGTGGCTGGGTCTATGACGAAGAGGCCGGCCTGCCCGACGAAGGTATTGCTCCCGGCACCCGCTGGGAAGATGTGCCGCCGAACTGGGTCTGTCCTGAATGCGGCGCCCGCAAAGAGGACTTTGAATTGATGGAAATCTGAACCCGATCCGCTGACCTATTCCGCCAGGGCTCGTAAGATGGGGCAAGCCCCCATCCCTCGTAACCGCAGGACGGTCTGCCGCCAGGCAAGCAGGGCCGCGCATGACGCGCGCCCCGTCCACGGTTCTTTCAGACTACCCATGAAGGGGTTGCCATGACGGAAAAACACCACGAAGCCGCCTCGACGCAGGCGGCCAACTTTGCCAACCAGTTCCTGATCGCCATGCCGGGCATGGTCGAGGGCAGCCTGGCCGGTTCTGTCATCTACGTATGCGAACACACTGAGCGCGGCGCGCTGGGCCTGGTCATCAACCGGCCCACTGACCTGACGCTGGGCACCCTGTTCGAGCGCATTGAACTGACGCTTGAAATCGGCCCGGTCAAGGACACGCTGGTTTTCTTTGGCGGCCCGGTGCAGACCGACCGCGGCTTTGTGCTGCACGCGCCTGCGGGCGACTACAGCTCCAGCATAAAGATGGGCGCGATGGCGCTGACGACCTCGCGCGACGTGCTGCAGGCCGTGGCCGACGGCAACGGGCCCGCCCGGATGCTGGTCACGCTGGGGTATGCCGGCTGGGGCGCAGGCCAGCTGGAAAGCGAAATGGGCCAGAACGCCTGGCTCAGCGTCGGCGCCGACGACCACATCATTTTCGACGTGCCTCCGGAAGACCGTTACCCTGCCGCCTTGAAGCTGCTGGGCATCGATCCGGTCATGCTGGCGGGCGACGCGGGCCATGCCTGAAGAGACGCTGCTTGCCTTTGACTTCGGCGAAAAGAAGATCGGCATTGCCATCGGCAACACGCTGACGCGCCAGGCGCGTCCGCTGGAAATCATCTTCAGCGAGATCCGCGACGCGCGTTTCAACCGCATCGCGGCGCTGCTGCAGGAATGGCAGCCGCATCGCGTGGTCGTGGGGCTGGCGCTGGATGCCGATGGCGGCGAACAGCCCGCCACCGCGCGTTGCCGGCGCTTTGCCAACCAGCTGCATGGCCGCTTCGGCGTGGCCGTTGAACTGGTGGACGAACGCGGCTCCAGCATGGAGGCCCAGCGCCTGCTGGGCACGCATGCGGCCGATGACGCGATGGCCGCGGCTGTTATCCTGCAACGATACTTGGACACCCTGCCTGCGTCCTGAAGCACGCGGCCCGGCCTGCCTATGCTCAATCCGCAACTTGATCGCCGCGGCGAACTCATTCATCTGCTGACAACGGAAGGGTTGCCGCGACGCCACGTCGAACGCCTGCTCGAGGCGGCTCGCACGTGGGCCGCGGGCGAGGCGCCGACCGCCACGCCGCAGCCCGTATTTCTTTCCCTGCCCGACGACCCAGCCTGCCGCGACGCCTACGCTGACGCGGCCACGCGCCTGTCCCTGCTGCCTGTCGTCCTGGATACGCAAGACGACGGCGCCGAGCCGGGCGATGCGCTGGCCCAGACCGTAACAGGCCTGGCGCCGGGCATCCTGGTGCTGCGCCATGCGGCCAGCGGCGCGGCGCATTGCGCGGCCGCCCAGGCGGCGCCGGGGCTGCATGTCGTCAATGCCGGCGACGGCCAGCATGCGGACCCGCTGCCGGCCCTGGCATTGCTCCAGGCGATGCAGGACATCAAGCAAGACCTGACGAACCTGGCTGTGACGCTGGTGGGCGACATCCGCCATTCGCCGGTGGCGCGTTCGGTCATCCACGCCATGACGACGCTGGGCGTGCCCGAAGTGCGCGCCGTCGCGCCGCGCACGCTCTTGCCGGACAGCCTGCCGCAATTGGGCGTGCGCGCCTGCGCCAGCCTGCACGAAGGCCTGCAGGGTGCCGACGTGGTCATCGTGCTGCCCTTGGCCGTCGAACGGATCAGCGGTGCGCTGCTGCCGTCCGCCCGGGAATACGCCCAGGCCTATGGCGTGACGCGCGCCACGCTGGCGGCCGCCAAGCCCGATGTGTTGCTGCTGCCCGCCGGCGCGTTGACGCCCGGCGTGGAAGTGGATGGCGACGTGGCCGCCAGCCTGCCGCCCATCGAGGCCCGATTGGCCGGCTTGTTGCAACATTTGCGCCTGGCAGCCTTGGGCGTGCTGGCCGGAGACGCGCCATGAGGCTGCACATCGCCAACGGCCGCCTGATCGATCCCGCCAACGGCGTGGACGGGCGGCACGATATTTACACGGCCGACGGCCACGTGGTGGCCGTGGGGGCGGCGCCGGACGGCTTCCAGGCCGACCGCGTGCTGGATGCCGACGGGCTGGCCGTGCTGCCGGGCCTGGTCGATTTGTCGGCCCGGGTCTTGCAGCCCGCAGGGGCGGGCAGTATGGCCACCGGTTCTGCGTTTGCGCCCGCCGAGTTGCGCGCGGCGCTTGCCGGTGGCGTGACCCGCTTGGTGTTGCCGCCGTATGCCGATGCCGCGCTGGACGAACCGGGCAAGGTCGACGCGCTGATGCGTCAGGCCGACGCCGGCACGGTCCGTGTTCACCCGCTGGGCGCGATGACCGTGGGTCTTGCCGGCGAGACGCTGGCGGAAATGGGCCTGCTCTCCCAGGCGGGCTGCATCGCCTTCGCCCAGGGCGAGCACGGCATTGCCGATACACGGGTGCTGTGGGGCGCCATGCGCTACGCCAGTGGTATGGGCCGCACGTTGTGGCTGCGTCCGCAGGATCCCTGGCTGGCGCGCGGCACGGTCGCGGCCAGCGGCGCCTACGCCGAGCGCCTGGGGCTGGAAGGCCTGCCGCCGCAATCGGAAACGGTGGCGCTGCAAACGATCTTCGAACTTCAGCGCGCTACCGGCGCCCGCGTGCACTTGACCCGGCTGTCCACGGCGGCGGGGCTGGAACTGCTGCGCGCGGCCAAGCGCGAAGGGCTGCCCGTCACCGCTGACGTGTCGGCCCACAACCTGCATCTGACCGACGTCGACATCGGCTTTTTCGATACGAATTTCCATCTGTCGCCGCCGCTGCGCGGCCAACGCGACCGCGATGCCATCCACGCGGCGCTGGCCGAGGGGCTGGTCGACGCCTTGTGTTCGGATCACACGCCGGTCGACAGCCACTCCAAGGCGGTGCCGTTCCCGGCCTCCGCGCCGGGCGCGACGGCGCTGGAACTGCTGCTGTCGCTGACGCTGAAGTGGGTGCGCGACCGTCGCTCCCCGCTGATCGACGCGCTGGCCCGCGTGACATCGGGCCCGGGCGCCGTGCTCGGCCGCATGGCGCCGGACGCCGCGCAGGCAGGCCAATTGGGCGTGGGCGCGCCGGCGGACCTGTGCCTGGCCGACCTGGACGCCGAATGGCTGGTGATGCCGGCAGCGCTGCAAAGCCGCAGCGCCCACACCCCGTTCGCGGGTATGATGCTGCCCGGTCGGGTACGCGCCACCGTGGTCGGTGGCCGGCTGGCCTGGGAGACTTCAGTTTGAAGCTGCTGCGCTTTGTCCTACGGCTGGCACTGGTGCTGCCCTTGATTGTTTTCGGCCTGTTTTGCGTGGGCGCGGTCTACCCGTTTCTCCGGCCCCAATCCCGAGCTTGGTTGAATCGCACCTGGTCGCGGGCATTGATGGCGGCCTGTGGGCTGCGGGTCGTCTTCAAAGGCGAACCGCGCATGACGGGGCCCGTGCTGCTGGTGGCGAACCATGTTTCCTGGATCGACATCTTCGTTCTGAATTCCGCGCGCGCGACGTCTTTCGTGGCCAAGAGCGAAATCCGCAGCTGGCCGGTGATCGGCTGGCTGGTGGCGGGCGCAGGCACGCTGTTCATCGAACGCGGCCAACGCCACGCAGTGCATGCCATGGGGGAGTCGATGCAGGCCCGCTTCAAGCAGGGCGATGCGGTGGGACTGTTCCCGGAAGGCACGACGACCGAAGGCTTCGACCTGCTTCCTTTCCACGCCAGCCTGTTCGAACCGGCGCGTTCGGCGGCGGTGGAAATCCAACCCGTCGCGTTGCGGTTTTTGCGTGACGGCAAACGGGACGGCTTCGCCGCGTTCGTCGGCGAAGAGAGCCTGGTGGCGAATCTGTGGCGGGTCATGGGGACGACGGGACTGTCAGTCGAGGTGGTGTTTTTGCCTGCGCTGGCGGCTAGACATCCTGATGGGAGTTTGCCTACTCGGCTGGAGTTGTCGCATCAGGCGCGGGATGCGATTCTTGGGGTGCTTGCTTAGGTTTTTTTTGGCGGTTTGTTGTGCTTCGTAGGTCGCCCGTCGGCGGTGTCGGCATGACGGCGCGCGCCCACGATTGCGGTCCGGAGCGTTCGCTCCGGACTTCCCCTTTGTCATCTTCGTTGCGGCCTACGGCCGCTGCCTTCAGATTCCCTCGGGCGCATCAAGGTTGCGCGCCGTCATGGCGATAGCGCCGACGGGCTGCCTGGGTCTGGGCTTGGGGCGCTGTCGGGTTCTCGATTAATGACGAGTGCTGCGGGGCCCGCCGAATTGCAGCCGCGCGGGCGGCTGCAATTGGCATACGCATCGTGTGTCGTTGGTGCGATGACCGCTTGCGCGCTTGCTAGAAATTGTTTGCTAATGATCTCGCAGTCTCTGGGTGGGGTGGAGCGACGGGTGGCGCGCGGCAGGTAGCCGCTTGCTGTTTGAGACCTGTGCGCGCGCTACCCGTCTAATAGGGAGACTGTCGTGTGATTGCGGCATGGTCTTCGTCATGCATTGGCGCTTGCGCATGCGCGCAACCCCATCTGTTGGCGTGCATCGATGATGGGTTCCGTGCGGCGGACGCTCGTGTGCTGGGGGCGGCCGGAACGCACTCCACCCATCCTACGACGCCAACAACTGCACGGCATCGCGCCGCCACCCACATCAATCGCCTACGTAGGATGGGTGGAGCGCGGCAAATCCGTCATAAGAACGGGAACGTCCATCGCGCGCAACCCATCATGGTCACTCAACGGCGATAGGGTCTACATGCAACACGCAACTAGCATCCTCACGACGCAAGACGCTGCGTAAGCTCCCAAAGGCCGCCCGCGCGGCCGGCCGGGAGCGGGCCCCGCAAGATCCTCCACCACTCAAAACTGTTGGCGAGAACCCTGAGCACACCGTTCTCCCCAACTGACGTGAAATTGCCGCTGGCAGAGCCCTTCGTGGCGGTCCCCCGGGGGGGGCGGGGAGTCGATAAGCCCGAGGGAATCTGAAGGCAGTTGCCGTAGGCAACAACGAAGATGA